>JAEELR010000035.1 GCA_016282835.1 Treponema sp.
TAAGAATATTTAACGAATGGCGGAAAAAGAAACACGAGGTTCTGGCAATCTTTAATCAGTCATTTCTGGAGTTTCAGCATGTGGTGACAGATTCGAGGCGATTTAACTCTCCGCTTACAATGGAACAGGCAATAGAACGCTCCTGGTTTTGGATAGATCAGCCCCGCATAAAAGTTATTTACCCTAATGAAACATCTTTAAAACGGGCTCAGCTATGGATGTCCATGTACAAACTGGGGCGAAAACGCATTCAGGATACACATATGGCAGCAGCTTTTGCCGAAGCCGGAGTTTCTACAGTTTACACTGCGAATCCTGATGATTTTGAAGTTTTTCAGGTGTTCGAAGTGGTAGGTTATGGAATGACAGGAACCACCGCTTAAATCATATTTATGTAGTATTGTTCTATTTGCGGGCGGCATTGTAAGAATATTTCGCCGACAATGGGGTCAAAGTGTTTCCCTAAATCCTGACGGATAATCTCAAATGCCTGATCAAAAGAAAATGCATCCTTATAGCAGCGTTTAGAAACAAGGGCGTCAAAAACATCTGCTAAGGCCATAATGCGGGCTTCGAGAGGAATATCTGTACCCCTTAAATGCTCAGGGTAACCTTCGCCGTTCCATTTTTCATGATGATAGTGTGCCACATTCACTGCAATACGCCTGAAGTCGGAATCAGTTGTATCCTTTAGTACTTCCTGCACGATAACTGCACCCTTAGCGGCATGTTCTTTCATTTTTTCGTACTCGTCCGGAGAGAATTTGGAAGGCTTTCGTAAAATCGAATCATCAACGGCTATTTTTCCTAAGTCGTGCATAGGTGCAGCTTTTACAAGAAGGGTACAGAATTCCTGAGAAAGGCCAGAGACTTCATTTTTGTGTTTCAAAAGTTCTTCTGCAAAGATTTTTATGGAATCACTAGTGCGCAGAATATGTCCGCCTGTACTGTTATCGCGGCTTTCTACCATTGTTGCCATGCCACGAATAATGGAATCTTCCATACTTGTAACCTGCAATGTCTTTTCTGTCACCATTTTTGCAAGTTCTTTATTAAATGAATTTATGCCTTTTATATAATTCTGCTGTTCTGTATTATCGCGAAGTTCAAATAAAAACCCAATTGTTTTTTTACCTGAAGTCATTAAATGAATCGTGCATATAGCGAATTTATTATTTGAAGAAATCTGAAAATCTTTGTTGCAATTCTCCAGCCAGTCCCAGTTTTTATCATTGTAATGGAGGTTTTCAATTAATTTAGTGTATTTTTTTGGTATATAGGAATCAATAGAGATTTTTTTCAGGTTAGGGAAAAGATTTTCAGCAAAAGAATCATATCCTAAAAGATGTTTTTTATTATCAAATGTAATATATCCATAGCCACCGCGCTGTTTATATACATTCATTAAATTTCCAGCTAAATCATATGTACTTGCTTTAATAGAAAAATGTAAAAAATAAGTTTGAAGAAGAATATAAACAAAAGGCATAATATTTAAATTTGAACCAAATGAAATAGGTATTACATATGCTGATGTTCCAAATAGAATTATTCCTAAAAGTGAATACAGGACTCGCCGTGAAACCTTGTGCCTTTGAATAATTGTATAAATAATAATGGAAATAGCAGAAATATTTATAATAACTAAATAGAGAATATAAATAATAAAGCCAATTCCTTTTGTATTCTTCATTATTGTTATTCCGTGATACTTTATAATATCAATTTCTTTGTAAAATAAAGTATTGAATTGAACAGTACCAATCATAAATGAATTAAAGAGCGCATAAACAAAAAGGATTCCCCTGGCATATGAAGGAATTTTTTTATTGCACATTCCACTTATAACAATAAGCATAAAATATATGGTAAAAATACTTCCCAAATACGAAATAAGGTTTCCAATCAAAGCAACTTGAAGTGTCTCTGAGAAAATTAAGATTGAACAGCCGAAATTCGAAAATAAGGTTGTTATGTATAAAAGCAGAAAGTTTTTATTTAAATTATGCGAAGTCTTTTCATAATAAATTATTAACTCGGTAAGTGATATTAAACAGGTTAGAAGGTATACATATTTAAGGACCATAAATAAATTATATTCTGAAAATTCTAATAATCAAGAGAAATTCTTAAACGCTTTCCAAAAATGTGTCCGCGCAGGCTTTACCCCGACATGCTCAACCACCGCGAACACTTCTGGTTGTTCATCACCACTTACATTCGAATTCTTCTATAACGAATATAATTAATAAATCCTCTCAAAATTTCATCAAAAATAACGGCAACAAAAACTCCAAGCATTTTCAGTTTAAACACAAAGACAAAAAGCAGGGCAAAAGCAACAACTTCTACCGTGCCCAAAATCTGTGTTATAAGCATCCATTTAGTGTCACCAAAGCCCCTGATTCCGTTCCCGATAATAATGTTTGCAGACTTACCGAAAAGATTAAATGCTACAAGAATGATGTAAATTACAGACACTTCAATAATCTGCTTGTCGGTAGTAAAAAGACTCAGTGTCTGGCGGGGGAAAATAGAAACAAAGATTAAGGCAAAGGCAGAAACTTCAAAGGCCCAGCGTAAAGTTGTAAAGACTACCTTGCGGTAAAGAGGATAATCTTTTGCACCGGTTGCTTCTCCGCTTACTGTCAGCGTGCTGTTTCCTAAAGCGCCTATAATAACCACGAAAATTACTACGA
>JAEELR010000036.1 GCA_016282835.1 Treponema sp.
GATCATAGCGATAAAAATTATATTCACAGAAAATTCCATAACGCAATACATTTTTTTTAAAATATTACCAAGGTAATATGAAAAATGACCAAAGTTTAAAATCGGCTGACCAAAATTTAAAAAAATATTACCAAGGTAATATCAAAATATGACCAAGGTAATATGAAAAATGACCAAAGTTTAAATTATAATTATTGACTGGTAAAAGAGCCACGGCTTAAAATTAAATGTAAATTACTTCGAAGATTAACAGGAGTGTAACTATGAACAAAGTAAGTAAATTATTTTTTTTCTCATCAATTCTTTTGAGTTTCATTTTTTGCGGGTGTCCTCATGAAAAAGGTTCTACAATGAACTCTCAGGAAATCTGCGAATTAATGAATAGAAACTATAAAGGCGATTTTGAAGTTATAGGTGAAGAATTCGAAAGCAATGATTACGAAGATTATTGTACGGCATATCTAAGGTGCTCTTTATGTCCTGAAGAAACTGTTGTTACAACTCAGGGTTATTACTGGGGACCAGACGGCGGCTGGTGGGAAATAATAGAAACAAATTACTATTATTGTATTTATAAGAAAGAAATAGAAAAAAAAGTTGAAGGCTATATAAAAGACTGTTTCGAAGGCTTTGACTATAAATGTGTAAATGTCACAGAAACTAAGGATGTTATGTGTAGCGGTAAAATTAAGAGTTTATCTGATTTCCTATCAGGCCCCGCACCTGTAGCTGCCAGTTTCAATATAGTAGTTGATGCACACGAAGAAGAAACAAAAAATAATGCAGCCTCAAAAGCTAAACAGTATGAAGAAAGTGATACAGCTGAAATAAATCTAAAATTAAGGGTGTATCTGTATGAAGGTGAGAATTTTGACTCCCTTACCGAAGAATATATAAAGAATTTGGATTACTACGATGCCCAATATTTATTTGGAGGACCTGTCAGACATAAAAAGTAAGCGCACGGTCCCTGAGCGTGTCGAAGGGGCGAAACCACCTGGAATGGTTTAAACACGGTCGTGGTTTCGACGAGCTCAACCACCACATTTTTTTTGTTCAACCACCACAGTTTTTTTGTTCAACCACCACAGTTTTTTTGTTCAACCACCACAGTTTTTTTTGCTCAAGGACTGAACTTCTTGCGAGTTCGTGATGGCGGGCTTCGCCCCGTCAGGCTCAACCAACGCAATTATTTTACTTCAAAAGTTTTATCCTGATGTACAACTTTGCTTGGTAGATATTTAGTATCATTTGAAAAAATAACAACAGAAACAATATATTTTCCAGTTTCTTTTATTCTAAACTTTATTTTTTCATCTCCTGAAACAGCTTTTTTCCCAATATAATTGATAGCCAAAAAACCTTTATCCTCTGGCACCTGAATTGAATCTTCTTCAATATAATCCTTATTATCTTCTAAATATTCATCAAAGTAATTAGAAAATGGATTATAACCTATTACAGAATAATTATTACCCCATTCATCTCCTTTATAAACTCTTATTTCAACGTAAATTTTTGAAGTATCCAGTGGCTCTGTTGAATACCTTAAAATGAGATCATTTGTTTGCGAAACTTTAAAAGTCGACAAGCGCAAAGAAACATCAGTTAAATTAACATTCACATTTTGAATACAACTTGTACAAATTATAAGAAAAAATACTGCACTTATTAAAAAAATCAATCTGTTTATTTTCATCTTCATCCTCATATAAAAACCCTAAATATTTTCTGTTAATTTTCTACACTCAAGGTAGAATCGTTTTTCACTTGCCTCGCCCATACTGAAGCTTTTTCTTGGCAAAGGTCCGGAACCTGCAATTGTTGCAAAGAAAGAATCTTTGGCGATTGGCGGAAGCATAATGGAAATTGCATTATCTTTTTTTCCTAATCTAAACACTTCATCTGAGCCGTGAATATAATCGATTTCTATATTTGAATGCTCTTTTATAAACTCATCTAAGACCGGCTGCAATTCGCTTACGGCAAGAGATTTTATATTTGTATCTAGAATCTTATAAGTCAATTTTGATTCGCTTCTGTATACAAAACCAAAGGCACCTCTGGAATCTTTTACAAAGCTTTCAAGATTTGATTCGCCTGCCACTTCGCAGACATTGCCGTTAAATTTATTCTTTAAAAATTCAATCAACTCTTCTGCATCAGCATTAAACAAAACTCTGTGAATTGGTTCAAAGGTTAAGCCTTCATCATAAATGTTTACAATTTCAACTAAAGCAAATCGCTGAGGCATTTTTTCAATCTCAGAAATTGAAAGCCCTTCCCTTAGCTTTGCCTGTTTTATATCGTCCCAGACAGCTTTTGCAGTTGCAAGTGAATGGTTTCCGTCGCCAACCGCTGCCATAAAGACTGAACCGTCACTTTGCACGCAGGATTTTTTTAAGGTGTCAAACGCATTATACAAAGCATCAATTCCTTCTTCAGAAGAAACTTTCCAGCCAGTGATTGAGCCCGAGTTCATCATCAGCTTTCCTTCATAAACAGGGGCGTTTTTCTTTGACTGTTCACATGCAGTTTTCATCAAAACATTTTTTTCATCATTTATTAAAAGCATAATGTGAGGCGATTCAATTAAAGCAGATTTTCTGATTTCTTTTCTAGGAGGAATTCTTTCTTTTATTGTAGCTTCTGTTGCCCTGATATACGCTTTACTCATTGGCTGCCATTCATATTTATCAAGGTCAACGGCACAAACTAAACCGCATCTTTTTCTTCCATAAGAAGTAACTCTCTCTACATAAATTACTTCTTTCTCTTCCTTTGCAAATACTCCGTTAAGAACATAGTCTTTCATATTCTGCTGGATTTTTTTCATCCTTAAGATTTGCTCAGGTGTATTTAAATATACTTCCGGTAAAATTAAATTTAATGTAGAAGGTTCTGTTCCAACATTTTCTTCAACCTTCTGCCAGTAAGCTAAATCCTGAGTGTACTGGTCGCAGGCAATAACACTCCACTTTTCTGTATTTATATTTTTTGGTAAAAGAATTTCAGGAAGCTGAAATCCAAATTCTGTAAAGTTTTTCATAATAGTTGAAAGTATATCGGCAAGCTGAAATTTGTGCTATAGTAATTTTATGCCAGGCTTTGATTTTCAACAGCGACAAACACAATCTCAAGTACAAGCTCTTTCGCAAAAGCAGCTTCAGTCCTTAAAACTTCTTTCGTTAGGAAGTCAGGACTTAAGAAGCGAAATTTATTCAATGGCAGAAAACAATCCCGCTTTAAGCATAAAAAATGATTCCATGGAAAACGGGGTCGATATAAACATTAAAAATCACTACAAAATGGATTTAACGAAAACTTCATCGCGCACTTCAAAAGAGCAGGAAGCAGCAAGTGAAAATTTTCAGGCAATTCTGGAATCCCAGACTGATGAAAGAGAAACTTTACAGGAGCACCTGCTTCACCAGTTAAATGTACTATCTCTAAGCAGCAGGCAGAAAGAGCTGGCTGAAAAACTAATCTACAATCTTGATGACAAAGGCTTTCACATATTAAATCCCCTTACAATAAAAAAGCAAAATGAAAGCGAAGAATTTCTGGAAGAGACTATAAGCCTTATACAAAACTTTGATCCCGTTGGAACCTGCACAAAAGATTTCAGCGAGAGTCTTTATGTTCAGGCAAAGCAAAACACAAAATGCCCGCCGCTTGCTCTATGGATTTTAAATGGCCACCTGGATTTTTTAGACCCGCCAAAAATTGAACGCGTTGCAAAAAAAATTTCTATGTATGTAAAAGAGCAAAAGAATATGTTTGCGTCTAAAGAAAACCTGGAGAGCCTTTCGTACACAGACAAAGAAATTGAAAACGCCATAAACTTTATCAAAACACTTGATCCTTTCCCTGCAAAAAATTTTGGTGCAGGTCATACGCATTTTGTAAGCCCGGATGTAATTGTAGAAAAGCTTTCAACTTCATACGAAGATGATGATTTTGAAAAGGGCATTGTTTCTGTTGAGAATAATTCATGGCTTTTAAAAGCAACAAAAAATAATATACCGGAACTTCAGCTGAACCCGGAAATAAAAAATTTATTGAAAGAGAAAAACAATATAAATGATGAAGACAAAAAGAAACTTGCAGAACAGCTTCGCGATGCAAAGGATTTTATAAACACAATCAATTACAGGCAAAGCACAATCTTAAGGGCCTGCCTTTACATTGTTAAAATACAGCACAAATTTTTTGAAAAGGGAAACGGAAATTTAGTTCCTCTAAGGATGAAAGATATTGCAGACTTTCTGGGAGTTCACGAAACAACAGTTTCCAGAATGGCAAACAGCAAATACATTCAGTGCGAATGGGGAATCTTTGAAATAAAATACTTCTTTACAAATTCAATTGTGGCTCCTGCTTCACTTAGAAACAAAAATGAAAACAATGAAAGCTCCGGCAATGATATTTCCCGAGTGCAGGAAAATACAAGTAAAGATATGGTATTAAATGAAATTACAAAAATACTTGAAGAAAATAAAAACAGCGGAAAGGCTCTAAGTGATAATAAAATCGCAGCAATTCTTGAAAGCCGTGGAATCAAAATCTCTCGAAGGACTGTTGCAAAATACCGAAGCCAGTTAAATATCCAGTCATCATATAACCGATAAGAAAATAATAAACAGCAAAAAAAAAGCGCCCCTAGTACTCGCAGTTAACTGCTTTGAAAGGGCGCCGTGAAAAAGTCTAAACTCAAATTACTTTTTTTCCTGAATTTTGTCTTTTTCCTTTTTGATTTTTGTATCAAGTACATCCATCAATTTATTTAAGCCAGCAGCAAAGTCAAAATCATCACTTGTAAGATGTGCATTTGCTCCCCATCTGAAATTCACTGTTGCATCAAAATAAAACTTCTTATCCTCTTTAACGCGAAGAATAAGATCTACAATCAAATTGTCTGCATAAGCAATACGCTGCATTTTCTGATTGATAAGTTCAGTTTGATCCTTTTTTAATGTAAAACCCTGTGCTGAAACTGATTTATTCATTTTTTTTCTCCCTAAATATTTTGCCTTAAATAAAATGACAAACTGCCATCACTTATATTTATATTATACACTGTAAAATTCGAATTTGCAAAAAAATTATGGAAGATTCTTTACGAGTTTAATCAAATACAATTCAACATATCTTTTCAGTGAAGCGTGATTTTTTATTTTCATCATCGAAGGTGAATCAACTAAAGATTCTGCAAGCCCGCGGACTCTTTCCTGTGAAAAAGATTCTGAACGCAAACTTCTGATTACTTTTCTCAAATAATCGCGAATCAAGGAATTTATATCTTCTGTTAAATTGTCAAAATTAGTCTTACCGATTCTGTCATTCCATTCATGCAGGTAGCCTTCAATTTCACGGTCCAAAGAGCTGTTCTCCGGAACATAAGATTCCTCGAGTTTTGCAGCAGCTTTTCTGAGCTCTCTCTTTTTAGTCAGTTTTGTATCAATAGAATCTTCTTCATCTTTTCTCTTAAACTTCTCTTCTTCAAGAGCATTTTTTTCATCTATATATTCTTTTGTTATAGATTTACTTTCTGCCTTCTTTTTTGGTTTCGGCTTTCTAAAAATGAGTGTTAAAATCCAGCTTATTACAGGCATTGTATACCAGAACGGCAGTTTAATTCTTGTGTCTGTATAAATCTCATGTCTACTCAACATCAAGAGTTCACTGTATGGAATTAGCCTGCCGTCCCTGAACAGCATAGGTCTTCCCGGTGTATTGTCTTCGAACTCGATTACCGGCAGAAACGATGAAGTTAAAAGCGCATATAAAACCGGACTTGCAATTCGTATTTCCTGCTCCAGTCTTCTTTCAAAAGCAGCATTATCTTTCATTTCAGGCAAAGAATCATATTCAAGCATTATTTTATTCCAGGCTCGTGAAATACTTTCTTTTATCTGCACGCGGATATCATTGCACAGGCGGATTACCAGAAGCATTACTTTTTCTTTTCTGATATAGTAGCCTTCTGTTTCATCCACTTTAAAAATAAGGAGGCTCGGCATTTCATTTCCAACGGTTTTCTGAGTCATTTCGTACAAATGATCTTTTAGTTCAGTTTCGTTGTACTGGCCCAGCAAAGGAATTCCTGCACTGTCTTTAAACTTTACAATATCAGCCATATTAAAATAATAAGGAGGATTTAACATTGCATTGTCTAAAGTATTAAGTGCGTTCTGTTTTTGAATTTTTTCTGCAGCCTTTGATTTATAATAAGAACTTCCTAATTCAATTATGGCAACAGAAATTAAAGCAGTTATATCTTCTGGCGCAAGATCCTTTAATTTTGAATAATCCTGTTTTATAAAATAGCACATCTGGCTCCAGTAAAAAAATGTTTCGCCGGATTCTTTTAATACATCAAGTGAAGCAATTGGATTTTCAGTAAAGTGCTTGAAAAAAGTTTTTATAGAAATTTCTTTACCAGGATTTGAAATTGTAAGCTTTCTCTGGAAATAATCATGGCTTTCTTCTTTCTTTAAATGATGCTGTATTTTAATCAATGCAATATTTAAAAGCGTTGACATCTGAATTGTAGAAGGAAAAAGTAATGGCGGCAAATTCTTTGAAAACTCAATTCCATATAAGGTTTTATCATCAACAACTTCTTTATCCAAAAGGCGGTAGATAATTTCTTCTCCAGTAGTTCTTGTAATAATTGAATGTGGAACCGACTTTGGTAAATCAGCTAAAACCGGGAACGGAATGGAATGATTTGTTTCTATCTGCTTATAAAGGGCTGTATATTTTTCTACAAAGTATGAAATGAGATAAATATATTCTTTGCCCTTGATTGTGCTTATTATTACCTGATGATCTACAACAAGCTGGTTTATTTCGCCTGCCAAGGAATCCATATAATCATTGCTGCAATAAATTACTAAAGAAGAATTTTCTTCCAGATGAAGCTGTGCATACTTGTGTAAATAAATTCCAAATTCATCATAAGGAACAAAGGGACTTTTTCTTTTTCCCGCGTAGAATTTTAACAATGTTAGAATATTTGATGTCGTAGCCATTATAAAATATTATAACTTTAAATTTTAACAAATAACAGTAAAAAAAATAAAATCGAAGCAATTTTTAATTTGCTTCAAGTTCAGCAAGTTCTTCCCAGCGTTCATAGTCAATTTTCAACTGATTTTCCAAAGCAGAGTATTCAGCGCCGGCAGCTTTAACTTTTTCATAATCATCCGAAGACATTTCTGTCTCCAGTGTTTTCATTCTGTTTTCTGCTTCTTCAATCCGCTTTTCAATTTCTTCAAATTCTTTTTGCTCTTTGTATGATCTTTTCTTCTTAGTATTTTCAGATGAAGCATTAGTCTTTACACTTTCAGTTTTTGCCAGAGCTTTTTCATTATTCTTTTCTTCGGCCAGAATTTCATTTTTATACTGCAGATACTCGCTGCACTTTCCAACATAGCCTGAAACAGAGCCGTCATTTTCCAGAATAAAAAGAGTGTCGCAGACTTTATCCATAAAATATCTGTCGTGACTTACAACTAAAAGGCAGCCCTTAAAATCATTCAGGAACTGCTCCAGAACATTCATTGTATAGATGTCAAAGTCATTTGTAGGCTCATCCAAAATTAAAAAGTTAGGGTTAGAAATTAAAAGCCTTACCAGAAATAATCTCTTTCTTTCACCACCGCTTAAAGTACTGAGTGCACAATGCTGTACACGGCCTTCAAATCCAAACTGCTCTAAAAACAAGGAAGCACTCAAGGTTGAACCGTCACTTCTCTGGACAACCTCAGCAGCTTCTTTTATGTATTCCAGCACAGTCATCTCTAAATCTTTAAACACCGGATTCTGCTGATAATATGCGATGAATGTATTTTCACCTTTTACAATATAGCCGGAATCAGCGGGAATCGTTTCGCAGATAATATTCAGCAGGGTAGATTTTCCCGTACCGTTATCGCCAAACACTCCGATTTTTTCGCCCTTAGTAAAATTATAGCTGAAGTTTTTTAATACGGGAGTTGAATCATTTTCATCAATTGTTGCATAGCCTTTCGGGAAATTTTTTGTAATGTTATGAAGTTCCAAAACCTTTCCGCCAAGTCTTCTGCCTGCAACCTGGAAAGAAAACTCTTTGTCGCCGGTAAATTTTTCGCGGTTTATTAAAGCCATATCGTGCTGGATTCGTGCCTTTGCCTTAGTACCACGCGCACACGGTCCCCTCAAAAGCCAGTCGCGTTCGAACCGCAGGACGCTTTCAATCCGCCTTTCTGTATTCGCTTCAATCTGTGCTTCTGTTTCTTTTTTCTCCAGATAAGCTGAATAGTTACCAATATAAAGCTTTATCTTATTTCGGTTAAGTTCATAAATATGATTGCAAACTGCATCCAGAAAGTATCGGTCGTGGGTTACCATTAAAACTGAACGCTGAGTTTCTGCAAGATAATTCTGCAGCCAGTAGATTGTAGTGATATCCAGATGGTTTGTAGGCTCGTCCAAAAGCAACAGCTTTGTGTCTTCAACAAGAACCTGAGCGAGGGCAACTTTCTTTACCATGCCGCCAGATAAAGTTCCCATTTTACGCTGCAAATTTTTTATGCCCAAAGTAGAAAGGACAGACTGAATCTGGCTCTCATAATTCCATAAATCCATTGAATCCATTTTATGAGAAAGTTCATCGTACTTTTGCTGGATTAAAGCATTTTGTGATTTAGAAAGACTTTCGCAGCACTGTTCGTACTCGCGGATAATATCAAGCTTCTGCGATTTACTTTTGAAGATGTGCTCGGCAATTGTATCGTTTTCGTTAAAAGAAGGATTTTGCGGAAGATACGAAAGACCCGCACTTTTGTTGATTACAACGGAACCTTCATCAGGCTGTAATACTCCTGCAATGGTGTTTAAAAGTGTAGATTTACCGCAGCCGTTCCGGCCTATGAGAGCAACTTTATCGCCCTCATTAAGTCCGAATGTTACTTCTGAAAATAAAAGCTTTTCTCTTCCAAGACGCGCTACATTGCTAACCGATAAAAGATTCATACAGTATTAGTCTTGGCCTTTATCGTTTGCAACCTGCTTTAATACAGAACCAAAGTTTTTCAGGTAATCAATAAATGAAATCCAGGCAAGCAAAGTACAAACACCAAAAATTGCCCAGCCGATATATTTGAAAATATCCATAGGCAGATTGAATTTTGCACCAAGCGAAGTCCTGACTAAAAATTCCTGAATTAAAGCCACGAAACAGCCTGCAACATAAAACACAGTCTTTATCTTTCCGCCCTTTCTGGCAGCAATTGCAGTTCCACTTTTTGCAGCAACCATTCTTAAAAAATTCTGAGCGAATTCCCTGTAGAAAATCAGGACATATAAAATAACCGGCATATATCCGTTGAAAACAAAAATCGTAAACATTGAAAGATGAAGAAGAACATCAGCAAAAGGATCAAACAGCTTTCCGAAATCGCTGACCTCTTTATGCTTTCTCGCATAGTATCCGTCAAAATAATCTGTGAGCTCGGCAAAAATTAAAAGTAATAATGAAACAACTATAGAAACAATTGAAACAATAGAATCCTTTGGGAATTTAAAAATTACAGGGAATGAATAAACAAAAAAAATAACAGGCGCTAATATAACTCTTAACAAAGTAAATTTATTCGATGTTTTCATAATGAAAGTAATTATATGAGTTTATAAATTTTTCATCAACTAATAACTCTTATACCCCTGAACCACTGTCAATTCAGACTTCACCTGTAAAGCCGGCATCAACTTTACTGCAATTTCAAACGCTTTGTCACAGGTGGCTTTTGAATCTGCAACGCCGTGCAAATGAAGAACATATTCTCCGTTTTCGTTTGGAGATGAATCAACTGTTGCTGCAAGAAAGTTTATGTTGATTTTATAATCAAATAAAAGC
>JAEELR010000037.1 GCA_016282835.1 Treponema sp.
ATATACACATCCCTCATTCATTAGATGACATGATGGGGTACAGAATGTTTGGAATTGATTTTTATGATTCCGTTCTGCTTACTGGTAATTTCCAAGGAAATTATATACGTCGTCTTGAAGAGATGCGTAATATTCCTAAAAAGGAACTAGTTACTGTCGGTTATCCTCCAATGGATGAACAGAAAAAGCGTCTTGATTCAATGCCCTCAAAACAATCAGATAAAATTACTATTCTTGTTGCTCCAAGCTGGGGTAAAGAAGCAATTCTTTCCAAGTTCGGTTCTGAATTTCTTTCTGCCATTAAAGAAACCGGATTTAATATAATTGTTCGTCCTCATCCTCAAACTAAAACCAGTGAAAAAGAAATGCTTGATTCTCTCATGAAAGAATTCCCTGAAAGTGAAAGCTTTAAGTGGAATTTTGATAATGACAATTTCAGCTGTATGAATGAAGCATCAATTCTTATTACAGACTTTTCAGGTATTATTTTTGATTTCGCACTTCTTTTTGATAAGCCGCTTATTTACGCCGATACAAAATTTGATTCAGGAATTTATGATGCCGCCTGGTTTGAAAATGAAAAGCTCTGGCGTTTCAGTGTTCTTGAAAAAATTGGTATTCCTCTTAAAAAGGATCAGTTTGCAGATATGAAATCTGTAATTGAAAGAGCACTTAAAGATACAACACTTCAGCAAGGCAGAAATGAAGCCAGAGATGAAGCCTGGATGCATAGAGGTGAAAGCACCAGACTTATTGCAGATTATTTAATCAACAAACAAAATACTTTGAAAAAGGAGTTATAATAAATGTATTACTTAGACAATAACATTAAAGATTTAAATCGTATTTTTGATCAGAATAAACGTGAAGGATATCTTCGTCTTGATTTAAATGAAAATCCGGAAGGACTTTCTCAGGATTTTATAAACAAAGTATTAAAAGACATTACTCCTGAATTTGTTGCTCAATATCCGGAAACTCTTGAATTTACACAGATTCTTGCAAATTATTTAGGTACTGATATTGAACATCTATGTCTTACAAATGGTTCATCAGAAGGTATACGTCAGATTATTGAAGCATTTACATCTGTTGATGGTAGAATTGTAGGTGTAACTCCTACTTACGCAATGTTTGAAGTATATCCAAAAATGTATGGCAGAAAATTTATACCTGTTCATTATACAGAAGATTTACAGATGCCTGTTGAAAATATAATCAAAGAACTTACTCCTGATACACAACTTTTAATTCTCTTAAATCCAAATAATCCAATGGGTAATACTTATACAGTTGATGAATTTAATCAGATTCTTACTTCAGCAAAGAAAAATGAAATAACAGTTTTAATTGATGAAGCTTATATGTATTTTTATCCCAATACTTTTATTGATTACGCATTAAAACAGGAACATATCTTCGTAACAAGAACATTCTCTAAACTTTTTTCTTTAGCTGGTTGTCGCCTAGGGTATGTTGCAGGTTGGCCTGAAGGAATTAAGATGGTACAAAAACTTTGTACTCCTCATAATGTAAATGCCTTTGCTATGAAATTTGCAAAAGAAATAATAAAAACTCCTGGTATGGTAGATGAATTAATTCGATTACAAAAAGAAGGAAAAGATTATCTTATTAATTCATTAAAAGAACACAATTATACATTTAATGCAAAAGAAGGAAATTTTATTTTCATTAAACCTAAAACAGAAGCACAAAATCTTGTAGATAGAATGAAATCAGAAGCAGGAATTCTTATTAAAACATATTCTGGAATAGGTTCATTGGGAAATTGTCTACGTGTAACAACTGGCGGAATTAATCCAATGAAACGTTTTGCAGATGCACTTTATAAACTTGATGTTTAGGAGATTATTATGATAGCAGGAAAAACTGTTGTTTATACAAGCGGAACTTTTGATATGCTTCATGCAAATCATATTAAAATGATTGAATATGCACGCTCACTCGGAGACATTCTGATTGTTGGAGTTAATACAGATGAGCTTGTGGAAAGCTACAAGAGTCAGCCAATTATTCCATTTGAAGAAAGAATCGCTCTTGTTAAAGCACTTAAATATCCTGATATAGTAATTCCTCAGCATTCACTTAATCATGAGGATAAAGTAAAGAAACTTAATTTTGATGTTTTTGTTGTCGGTGATGACTGGGTTGGAAAATACGATTACCTTAAAGAGCAGGGAGTTGATGTTGTTTATTTCCCTTATGGTGCAGGAGTTAGCAGCACAAACCTCAAACAGCGTATATATGAACGTTATGAAAAACTTCAGAATGAAGCAAACAGTCACTTTCCAAATGATGCTGATACAGGAAAATAAAGGATCTTTATTTCTATGTTTATATTTTCAATTTTTTATAACCTAATTATTCAGCCAATTGAATTTATAATTGAATGGATTTTTAATTTTTATACTATTAAAATTTCTCTTTTTGGTATTGCAGGTGCAATTCTTGCAGTAAGTATTGGAGTTAACTTTCTTGCACTTCCTCTTTACGCAATTGCTGACAGCCTGCAGGAAAAAGAACGCAAAATCCAACTGAAGCTTGAAAAGAACATAAAACGCATTAAAGAAACATTTAAGGGTGATGAGCGTTTTATGATTTTACAGACTTACTACAAGCAGAATAATTATCATCCACTTTACTCTCTTCGTTCCAGTCTTTCAATTTTAATTGAGATTCCGTTTTTTATTGCTGCCTATCATTTTCTTTCTCATTCAACAGCTTTACAGGGAGCAGGTTTTGCATTTCTTAAAGATTTGGGTGCGCCAGATTCTTTATTCAGTTTTTCTTTAGGCTCACATATTTTAAATATAAATATACTCCCTATATTCATGACTCTTATAAATTTTGTTTCCGGAGCAATTTATTTAAAAAAAGCACCAGTTAAAGAAAAGATTCAGTTATATGCACTTGCATTGTTTTTTCTTGTTCTTTTATACAACTCCCCTTCAGGTCTTGTATGCTACTGGATTCTGAATAATATCTTTTCTCTTATCAAAAATATTGTAATGCAACAGAAGCATCCTAAAAAGATTCTTCATATTATTATCAGTTTTATTCTTCTTTCTTTATCTGCTTTTTTCTTAATAAAAGATGGCGCTTTTATTAAAAAAATAATAGTACTTACATTTACAGTTATAATTATCCTTCTTCCAAAGCTTTCTTCTATTCTCAAACAAAAGCTTGGTAATAATATTATTTTCAAGGATACTGATGCAGACAAATCAACTTTTATTATTACTTTACTGAGCGGTCTTGGAACAGCATTACTTGCAGGCTTTCTTCTTCCTTCAATTATTATTTCATCAAGTCCTTTGGAATTTTCATTTCTTGGAAATACTGATTCACCGCTGTCCTATATCTATTCAAGTTTTCTTATATTTTCAGGCTTTTTTGTTTTCTGGCCTTGTGAAATTTATTTTATGTTTGGAAACAAGGTCAAAAAGACTTTACCGGTCCTTTCTTTTTTAGTGCTCATAATGTCTTTATTAAATGCTTATGTATTTAAATATGATTATGGAATTATTGATGTAGTTTTCAATATTGAAAATTCTGCTGCATTAAAAGATTATTCGGCTTTTTATTCTCTTCTTCCGCTATTAATCTTTATTATTATTTCAAGTATTTTATTTGTATTATACAAAAAGAACTATGCAAGAATTTTAATTCCTGTATGCTCAATTTTATGTCTGACCCAACTTGTAACAGGTGCAGTTTCCTTCGGTAAAATCTCAAAGGCCTATAATAATTATTCAAGGCAA
>JAEELR010000005.1 GCA_016282835.1 Treponema sp.
AAAGCGCCGGGAATTTTTGATGCGTTCATCAATATAATTGAAAGGCCTAAGAATACATAAATAATAGCCATAGCAGGAACAATTTTTTCAGCAACTTTAGAGATTCTTTTTAAGCCGCCAATTATAACTAAAGCAGCAGCAACTGTTACAAGAACACCTGCAATAACAGTAGCCCAGCTGTAAGAGTTACCGAATAAAGTAAACGCAATATGAGTATTCTGAGGGTCAAAAGCATTGTTAACGGCAGCAGTAATACCGTTAATCTGAGTCATAGTACCAATTCCTAAAAGACCTGCCAGAACACCAAATATTGCAAACAGGATTGCAAGCCATTTCCAGCTGTGTCCAGTGAGTTCTTTCATTCCCTTTTCGATAGTATAGAACGGACCGCCAAGAACATGACCGTCTTCAGCGTGTTCCCTGTATTTAACAGCAAGCATACACTCAGCATATTTAGTTGCAATTCCTAAAAAAGCAGCAAACCACATCCAGAACAAAGCACCAGGACCGCCGGCAGCAATAGCAGTTGCAACACCAACGATATTACCGGTTCCTATTGTTGCAGAAAGTGCTGTACATAAAGCTGCGAACGGGGTTACTTCACCCTTACCTCCGTCCGGCACTTTAAACATTGACTTAAAGCCTCTGCCAAGTTTTGTAAACTGAATTCCACGCAAACGGATTGTAAGTAAAATGCCGGTCGCAAGAATAAGAACAATAGTTGGAATTCCCCACACTACATCATCAATTTTGTTTAAAATATTCTCAAACATTTTTAAACCTGTAAAAATTAAAATAATAATTAGAATAGAGAGAAAACAAACGGATTCCCTATCAAGCAAAATACATTTCGTACCCGCAAGATAAAAAAGTCTAGCACAATGAATTCGTTTTCGCAAGAAATTTTTGTGGGGAAAAGCCTTTCCCTACGCGTGCACTTCGTTGCCCGCTACCCATTCTCCTAGGGGGTAAGCAACATCTTGATTACCCCCTAAGACCCCTAAAAAACTTCCCCGCGAGTTTACCTGAAAACTCGATAGTGAGCATCTGCGAACGGATAACGCCCCAGCATTCTTCCCCCCATATTGATTTATTTCACAAAAAGCAATAATATTTTCCCGTACATTAATTTAATAAACAAACAAATATACATAGTGAACAATGGCGTTCATTCTAAAGGCACGGATTGGTGTCTTCCAGAATGAGCGCCATTTTTTTTTAAGGGAGAGATAAAACTATGGCAAAATTTATTTTCGTAACAGGCGGTGTTGTTTCAGGACTGGGAAAAGGAATTACAGCCGCAAGCCTTGGACGCTTATTAAAAAACAGAGGACTTAAAATTATTTCGCAAAAGCTTGATCCATATATGAATGTAGACCCGGGAACAATGAGCCCTTTCCAGCACGGAGAAGTTTTTGTAACGGAAGACGGTGCAGAAACTGACTTAGACTTAGGACATTACGAACGCTTCATAGATGAAAACTTAAGCAAATACTCTAACCTTACCTCAGGGCGGGTTTACTGGAATGTACTAAATAAGGAAAGAAACGGCGAATATTTAGGACAAACAGTTCAAATCATCCCTCATGTAACAAACGAAATCAAAGACTTTATCCTAAAGAACCAGAAAGAAAGCCAGTCAGATGTAAGCATAGTAGAAGTTGGAGGAACCATAGGAGACATTGAATCGCAGCCATTTCTGGAAGCAATAAGACAATTAGCCCTTGAAGTAGGAAGAAGAAACTGCCTTTTTATCCATGTCTGTCTTGTTCCATATATTTCCGGCTCAGATGAGTTCAAATCAAAACCAACCCAGCACTCCGTAAAAGAACTTCAGGGACTTGGAATTCATCCGGACATTGTTGTAGCAAGAAGCGATAAAGAAATTCCTAAAGACATAAGGGAAAAAATTTCCTTGTTCTGCAATGTAAGCCCTGACTGTGTAATTTCAAACACAACCTTACCGGATCTTTATGAAGTACCGCTAATGCTTCACGAACAGAAAATGGATGAAGTAGTCTGCAGAAACTTAGGTCTGGAATGCAAGGACTGCGACTTAACCTTATGGAAAGAAATGGTTTCAAAAATCTATTCAAGAAAAGGCGAAATAAACATTGCACTGGTTGGAAAATATGTAAAGCTCCACGACTCATATCTTTCTGTAGTTGAATCATTGAATCATGCAAGCTTTGTTGTAGGAAAAAAAGTAAAAATCAAATGGGTTGACAGCGACACAGTAACAGAAGAAAGCGCTTCAAAAGTATTTGAAGATGTACAGGGCATTATTTTACCGGGAGGCTTTGGAACCCGCGGCATAGAAGGAATGATTCTGTCATGCAAATATGCAAGGGAAAATAATCTGCCATACTTTGGAATATGTCTTGGAATGCAGATAATGGTAATTGAATATGCACGCAATGTCCTGAACTTAAAAAATGCAAACTCAAGGGAATTTGATGAAAACTCTAACGACTGCGTAATAGACTTAATGGAAAACCAGAAAAATGTAAAGAAAGGCGGCTCAATGCGTCTTGGAAAATATAAGTGCCTTGTAAAAAAAGACACAGCACTTTATAAAGCCTATAATATAGAAGAAATCGAAGAAAGACACAGACACCGCTACGAGTTTAACAATCAGTACCGCGAAAAGCTTGAGGAAAAAGGCCTTGTAATTGCAGGAACTTCTCCGGACAACACTCTGGTAGAAGCAGTTGAATTAAACAGAAAAGAATTCTTTGTAGGCGTTCAGTTTCATCCGGAGTTTAAGAGCAGACCAAACAAGGCTCATCCGCTGTTCGTAGACTTTGTAAAATCCTGCGGCGAAAAATGTTGAGAAGTCTCGTAGTGTAGTATAGAATATATCAGATTGAATAACGAAGAAGTTTGCGCGGTGGTTGAGCCTGTCGAAACCACTAAGCATTCTAACCTTTCGTGGTAGTTTCGATACGGCTTCGCCTACTCAACCACCACATTTCTTTGTTTCACTAGAAACTTAAAAATGTGCCAGTACGAAGGAAAGCATAAGTCTGTTTCACATGGATTATTAAAACATGCGGAAGCAAGGTTCGAACCTGAGTACACTTTGCGCGGGCGAGCCAATTTGTGAAACAAATTAGGCGAGTCCAAGTTCCTATTAACGCGCAACCGTGTACTCGAAGGGGCGGTTCTTGCTGGAAGCTTGTTTTAATTTTTCTGGGAGCGGACACATTTTTAACTGGTAGTTAATGTTTCTTGAAGTTTGATCTGTAAAATAGAAGGTAGTTATATAAAAATAGGGAGTCAATATGTATACAGAAAGTGAAGTATTAGATTTTGTAAATGAAGAAGATGTTAAGTTCATTCGTCTTGCGTTTTTTTCACCTGACGGAAAGCAGAAAAACATTTCAATTATGGCAAGTGAATTAGAGAATGCATTCAGGAAAGGAGTAAATTTTGACGCTTCAAGCATTAAAGACTTTCAGAGTGCAGATAAATCTGATCTTTACTTACATCCGGATCCATCAACACTTTCTGTAATTCCGTGGAGACCTACAAACGGTAAAGTAGTCCGTATGTTCTGCGACATAAAATATCCCGACGGAACACCTTACGAAAAAGACTGCCGCTATCTTTTAAAGACTGCCGTAAAAAAAGCAGAATCTTTAGGAATCAAAATAAAAATAGGCTGTGAAATCGAATTCTACCTATTTAAATTGGACGAAGAAGGAAACGCTACAAAAATTCCTTTCGATAACGCAGGCTACATGGACATAGCACCGGAAGACAAAGGCGAAAACATAAGAAGAGACATCTGCTTTACGCTCGAACAAATGGGAATAAGGCCGGAAGCAAGCCATCACGAAGAAGGTCCGGGACAGAATGAAATTGACTTTTACTACGACACACCGCTTTCAAGTGCAGACAACACGGCAACTTTTAAATGGATAGTCAGAACAAAGGCTCAGGCAAACGGACTTTACGCAGACTTTACGGCAAAACCCCTGGAAAACAAAAGCGGCAACGGAATGCACATAAGTCTGTATGTGAAAGACTCAAAAACCGGAAGAGACTACACAAAAGAAACCCTTGCAGGAGTCTTAAAGCATATAGAAGAAATCTCTCTCTTCTTAAACCCTACAGAAAACTCATACCAGAGACTTGGTGAATGTAAGGCTCCAAAATACATTACCTGGGCAAAAGAAAACCGCTCAACGCTTATAAGAATCCCTGCAGAAAACGAAGAACAGCGTGTAGAATTGCGCTCTCCGGATCCTGAAGCAAACCCTTACATTGCATTCACACTTTTAATTCATGCAGCACTCGACGGAATCCAAAACAACCTGGAACTCCCTGAAAGCACAGAAAAGAATTTATTTGAAGAAGAAAACTGTTCTGCTAACCTGAAAAAGCTTCCGGACACAATTGAAGAAGCAAAAAGTAAGGCGAGCGAAACGGATTTTGTAAAAAACATCCTGGGCGAATCATTTTTCAGCACTTTTGTAAAATAGGAACTTAAGGAAAGAGAATGGAACTTCAGAGAACACGGGTTCTGATCCAGACAAAAGACACAAAACTTTCCTCATCAATGGCACAAATTCTAGTTCCGCCAATCTTTGAAACGACAGTTTGTACTGACCCGAATGAAGCCAGAAGAAAAATCAATGAGAGCTATTTCGAAATAATAATAGTAGACTCTGATGACGGGAACTCAAACGGAATCGATTTTGCAATCGACATAAGCGAATCACTGTCATCAATACTGCTTTTAACGCCGTCTCACCTTTTCGACCAGATTTCATACAAAGTCGAACCCTTTGGCATTCTTACAGTCACAAAGCCCTTCGACACTTTTTATTTCTACAACATGATAAAAGTAGCCCTCGCAGTACAGGCAAAAGTACAGAGAATTTCCTCACAGACAGTAAAACTAAAGGAAAAAATGGAAGAAATCCGCCTTGTAAACCGCGCTAAAATGCTTTTAATGCAGAACAAGCAGATGACAGAACAGGAAGCTCACAGATTCATAGAAAAACAGGCAATGGACAACTGTGTAAAACGCACCGTAATCTCGCAGAAAATAATAGACGAAAACAGCTGATTTTCAAAAAAAATTATAAAATTATCAAAAAAACTGCAACTTTTTTTCTAAATGGGTGTCTAAATCATCAGAGAGTTATATTAAAGGAGAGAATATTTTATGACTTCTAAAGAAATTCCTATCTTTTTTGCTACTGATGACAATTATGCTGCTTTTTTGGCTGTTGCCTTAAAATCAATTCTTGACAATGCGAGTAAAGACTATTTTTATAAGATTCATGTATTAAACACTGGCCTTACTCTAAAAAATAAAACATACATCAAAGAAGTTCTTACAGAAAACGCTTCACTTTCATTTGTAAACGTTAAGGAAGAACTTGATAAAATTTCAAGCATGCTTCACCTGCGCGATTATTACTCTAAAGCAACTTACTACAGATTCTTTATTGCAAAGTTGTTCCCGCAGTATACAAAAGTATTATATTTAGACTGCGATATTATTGTTAAAGGCGATATTTCTGAACTTTACAATACAGATATTTCAGACAAAATGCTTGCAGGCGTTACAGAAGAAGTTATGCCAATGGCACAGAGTCTTACTGAATATGCTGAAAAGGTTCTGGGAGTTCCTGTAAATAATTACTTCAATGCAGGTATTCTTCTTATCAATGTTGAAAAATTCAGGGAATATGATGTTCTTGGACAGTTCCTTAATCTTGTTGGTAAATATAAGTTCCGTGTTGCACAGGACCAGGACTACTTAAACATCATCTGTAAAGATAAAGTTCGTTATCTGGATTATGCATGGAATAAAACCCCTGTTCCAATGGAAGGCTTTGATCCAGCATCAGTTAAAATTGCTCACTTCAAGATTAACTGGAAGCCATGGCACTATGACAACATTCTTTACGGTGATGTTTTCTGGGAATATACAAAAAAGACAAGCTGTTACCCTGAAGTTAAAGCAATTCTTGAAAATTATTCTGATTTCCAGAAAAAGCAAGATTCTATAGCTTATGACAATTTAGTAAAATTAGCAGCAGATGAAGTAAATGACACTTCACGCTACTACCACGCACAAGAGGATAACGCAGTTTACTATGCAGCAATGTGAGACTAATTCAGTTTCTAAGCGACCTGTCTGGATTGGAAGTCCTGATTTTTCCAAATGTGCTCCGGACAGGCTTGCTATTATAGAAAAAATAAAAGACTATGAAAAAAAAGGATGGTTTTCAAAGGATGTTGAAGACGATCCTCCTACCCGCCCGTTAAAACCCGGCGAATGTGATTACACAAAGAAAAAGCTTTCCTCAAAAATCTGTACTGCATTCGTTAATTTTTTTGCAATACGGTTCATTTATTCTCTAATCAAAAAGAATCAGTTGATTATCAAGGATGTTAAGGGCTTGGAGAATATGGAAGCTGTCAGAAGAACTGGCGCTATAATAACCTGCAATCACTTTAACGCATTTGATAACTTTGCACTCCATAAAGTTTTAAGGCCATATCTTAGAAAAGGTATTATCTGGAAAGTTATCCGCGAAGGAAACTACACTTCTTTCCCGGGACTTTACGGCTGGTTCTTCAGAAACTGCAATACGCTTCCTTTAGCTTCAAGTTTTTCTGTAATGAAGGAATTTCTTTCTGCAACAGACACACTCTTAAGGAAAGGCGAAAAAGTGTTAGTTTATGCTGAACAGGGGATGTGGTGGAATTACAGAAAGCCACGACCACTTGCAAGCGGTGCTTTTAAATTCGCTGTAAAAAGCAATGTTCCTGTTGTGCCTATTTTCATTACAATGCAGGATTCAAACCTGGTAGGAGCAGACGGCTTTTACATTCAGGAATACACTGTAAATATCTTAAAGCCGATTTATCCTGATTCATCTTTATCTGATAAAGAAAATATTGAACTTTTAAGAAATAAAAACTATGAAGCTTGGAAACAGGTTTACGAAGAGTTTTACGGTGTTCCGCTTTCTTACGAGGATTAAATTTTATGCTGCTTTATATTTTTACAATTCTTGGCGGTGATATTGCCATAATGGTTTTTAACATCATTTTCTCACGGGAAAAGTATGGTTTTGCTGTATGGCAGATTATTCTTTTTTCACTGCTTGTAATGATTGAATTAATTGCTATAGACGGTTTTTGTGCCTGGTTTGTCCTATGGAGACTTCCTGAAAAATGGTTCACCTACGACAAAAAAATATTCCAGATTTCAAAAGGACGCGCAAAATTTCTTGAAGCTTTAGGCATTAAAAAGTGGAAGGATAAAATACTTGAGCTTGGAATGTTTACTTCCTTCAGTAAAAGAGAAATTGCAAAACCTGATGACATAGAATACATTGAGCGCTTTATTATGGAGTGCAACAACGGAGCCTGTGACCACATTATAAATGTATTTTTGGGCTTTGTTGTTATTTTCTTATTTCCGTTAAAATGGATCTGGTGTTTCGCTTTCCCGGCTGCCTGCGTTAACCTTGTATTAAACTGGCTCCCGTTTGCAACACTTCAATACAACAACTACAGGCTTTTACGCTTAAGAGAAGTTCTAATCAAAAAACAGCAGAGAAAATCTAAAGAAGAAGAATAAAGTATTTTGTGGGAATGCAAACCATAACTTTCGAAGCGTGATTTTCTTTCCCCCAAACCCCTAATCTTTCCCGCACGCTTTAAATGGTGAATCACTAGGTTTGTGCTTTATCAGATGATTTCGACAAATTTATAATGCAGGTATTCAACCGCCGCAACTTCTACCCGCGTAGTTTTCTTTTTCAAGTACAGTGTGAAGTTTTTCTTCTGTATATGGTGGCGAATACAGATTCTGAAACGAGTTTAGACAAGAAATGTGGTGGTTGAGTTCATAGAAACCACCATATATCGCCAATAGCCGATGTTTTTCTGTGAGATTAACTATGACTGCAAGCCTTTCTGGAGTCCTGTAACTTCTTCTATCGTAAGCCCTGAATATTCAGCAATTTCTTCAACGGAAAGCCTGCCACGTTTCAGCATTCTAAGTGCAGTTTCTCTGGCACGTCTGTTTTCACCTTCAGTATTTCCTTTAGCATAGGCTTCTTCGGCATGAACTCTTATGTCTGTTTCATAATCGTAATTGGCTACTAACAAATTATTTACCTCCGTGCTTTTTCGTTTAAGGTATTCTCTTAAAATATTATTCTCTATGCAGTATGAAATCGCATCTGTAATGGGATTTACAGATGCTTCATCTTTAAGTTCTCTTACCTTTTCTACAAACTCACAGTACTGTTTTAAAATAGCACACTTGTCTAATATCGTCAAAGACTTTTCTGGATGCGGAGAAGCGATATTATAAACATCTACTGTAAGATCTAACTGAGGCTTTGCTTGTTCCTTAATGTATGCATCTGAAAGACGAAGTGTTTTAATGTCAGGATAAGGGGCCGTTCCGTTGTAAAATACATAGAACTCTGGAGTCGGAATATGAACCAGATTCGTTTTATAGCGGTCTTCTTTCGGCACGATTTTTTCGTACAAGCGCACAACATAATCCAGGAAACGCAGTGGCATATTCTCGTTAATCGTAGACTGATGCTCGACAAGAACAATCAGTTTTCCATTGATTTTAAAACTAACGTCATTGTAATAAGTATGATACAACGTTTGGTCGATTATTTCACTTTCCATTGAAACTTCACTAAGTTTTAAATCTGAATCATGGAGTGCATTGTAAAGCGATAAGAAATTCTCTTTTGCATGAATGTCCTTCATAAATAAATCCACAAAAACTGAATCACGGTATTTAGTGTTCTCCATGAGAACCTCCTGTTTTTTATTTTTGCTTTTATTTATATATATACATTGGTTTGATATTTTTATTAAAAATTTTGGAACAAATGAGAACATTTTAGAACTTTTTTAGTAGATTAAAAAAAGAAGCAGAAAGTATGAAATATTCAGAGGTAGCATATACTTTATACACCTCAACAATGTGAAATATCCCGTTTAAAGCGTGCGGGAAAGATTAGGGGTTTGGGGGAAAGAAAACCACGCTTCGCAAGTAGTGGTGTTCTGAAAGGTTATCATAAAAGTACAGTCAAAAAATACCCGAAAATAAAATGAGGGTAAATATGAAGTACAGTAAAGAATTCAAGGAGCAGGCAATTAAGCTGTCCGATG
>JAEELR010000038.1 GCA_016282835.1 Treponema sp.
AATAGCAGAAAGATAGCCGAAGTATAGCCACTGGAAAGCTTCTCTTGCATTCTTTGCAGGTTTAGAAATATCATAGCCGTAAGAAGCAGCCATTACTTTCATTGCCTTCAATGCTTTAATCTGATCTGCAACTTCTTCGCGTAAACGAATAACATCATCTGTCATAGTTCCGTCGCCAATGTTTGCAAAATCCTTCTGTTTCTGTTCAACAAGATAATCAATACCGTAAAGAGCGATTCTTCTGTAGTCACCAACAATACGACCACGACCGTATGTATCTGGCAAACCAGTAATGATGTGTGCTTTTCTTGCTGCCCTGATTTCTGGAGTGTATGCATCAAATACACCCTGGTTATGTGTTTTATGATATTCAGTAAAAATTTTATGAAGTTCTGGATTTGGTGTATATCCGTACTGCTGGCAAGATTCTTCTGCCATCTTGATTCCACCAAAAGGCATAAATGCTCTCTTTAAAGGTTTGTCTGTCTGAAGGCCAACAACTTTTTCCAGATCTTTTCCTTCATCACAGATATAACCTGGTTTGTGTGAAGTAATTGAAGAAACAATGTCAGTATCCATATCAAGAACACCGCCCTTCTTTCTTTCTTCTGCCTGTAATTCCTGCAATTTACCCCAAAGTTTGTTTGTTGCATCTGTAGGACCTTCAAGGAAGCTTTTGTCGCCTTCATATTGTGTATAATTACTCTGGATAAAATCACGAACATTTACTTCTTCGCGCCAAAGTTTACCACCATCGAATCCATTCCATTCTTCTTTCTGGACCATAAAAATACCTCTCTTAAAAAAATCAATATATTTGGACATAAACACAGAAACTAACTGTGAATACTTTTTCTTTTTTTCATATAAAAATATACATTCTTTAAGTTAACTTTTCAACTAATAATGATTTTTTTTTAAGCCGTATATGAAATTTCTTTTAGTAAATGACTCGAAATTCAATCTTTCATTCCACGTGAATAAATGTCAGCTCGTGTTTGTTATAATTCAGGTGAACTACTTTGCTGTAAGGAATTTCTTCAAACTGCTTTACAATCTGCCAGTTTATTTCTCCCTGCATTTTAATTGTACAGATAAAACGCCTGCACTTACCGCTTTCAATCCACATTTTTACCCATTCCAAGAGCCGCTCCGGGTAACAGATTACATCACTGAAAATCCAGTCGAACTCGCCCAAGTCTTCACACTTCAATGTAAAGGCATCGTGAGCCATAAACTTTACGCGGGGATTATTCATTAAAGAAGGAACTAATTCGCTGCGGTCAACTGCAAAAACATCCGCTCCAAGATTTGCTAAAACCCAGGTCCAGCCGCCAGGACAGGCACCCGCTTCAAGGCATCTTTGGTTTGCAGAAGGTAACGGCACGTTAAAATAATAATGAGCCAGACACAAGCTTTCCTGAATTTTCAAATATGCCCTGCTCGGAGGATTTTCGTGGTCCTCGACAAAATTCAGTGTACCACAGGGAAGCGGCGATGAAGTCTTTGCAGAGGCAAGAATTGTATGTTCATCTAATAAAGTATAGCAGCCTATCGGAGTAGATTTTATCTCGTAAGGAAAAGTTTTTTCTTTCAGATTGATGTATGGAAGCTTTTCCTGCAAAAGGGATGCCCTTCTAAAAAGCTGGAACTGATAGGGAGCCCACAAGCGCTGTATTTGTTTTAAAGCTGATGCAGCATCTCCTATTGAATCAAAGTGAAGTATAAAAGGTTCACACAAAACTGTTCTTGCCCAGTAAGGAACAAATTCTGATGTTAAGGATTTTAATTCGTAATCGTCCAGGTATAATAAATCACCATAAGCTTTTACATTAGAAAGATTGCAGTTCAAGCGGGATTTTAATTCTGATTCTAAAAGTTCTTTCATTTGCGGGAACGAAAGAAATGCTGTGCCTGGAAGTTTTTCTATGGAAAATGACATATTCTTTTTTAAGCTTTTACAAAATCGACAGAAGAAGCAATAATCAGATTGGAAATATTATCATCGTTTTCAGATGAATCCTTTAGCAAAGAAATATATGAAGCAAGTTTTGGAGTATCAGGCGAGCGCAGAAACTGAAAGCCTACGCTTGTATTCTGACCGTCAAAGGATGACCACTGGATATGAGCTATCATTGTCAGCTGGGAAGCAGAATATTTATTTGAAGATCGAATTGAAAGAATGTATTCATCATCCTTATCCACTGAAAGCATAATTGGAAAATGAGCTTTACAGCCTGATAAACTTATATCATCAAGAATTCCAGAAAGTGCACAAATCTTAGGGCAGTCAACTCTGCCATAATCATCGTATCTTTCCTGCTTTCTATTATTCTTTTTCATAGTAATCAAATTATGGATAAAAAATACTTTTTATGCAACAGTTCAGGCAAGGCATCGGAATCTGTCTGTAAAGAGATGCTGAAATAAATTCAGCATGACAATAATTTCTAAATTCAGGATGACAATTATTTCTAAACTCAGCATGAAAAATCATTCAGAACTTTTTTTATTAATTTATAGGAAAACCCTGCCGTTACAAGAGAGGAACAAATTTTTTCTTCCTGCTTTTTCAGTCTCAGCAATTTCCTGTATGCTTTGGTGCAAATTTCTTCCTCATCATTTTCCGCAAAATATTCGTCCAGAACTTTTTTAATGACATCGTTTCCAATACCGCGGCTGGCGAGTTCAGAACTTAATTTTGTCCTTCCTTCATAATGATTAAGCGAGCGGCATCTTAACCAGGCACTTGCAAACCTGTAATCATCCAGATAATTATTTTTCTCCAGAAAGTCGAGAACTTTATTGCAGCGGGTTTTGTCAAAGCCTTTTTTTACAAGCTTAGTGTATAGATTAAACCTGCACTGCTCAGCGCGGGCAATATAATTCACGGCAGCTTTTTCAACCTTATAGATTTCACTTGCTTCTAAAAGATCCTCTTCTTCTTCCGGAGTGAAAAAGCCCATGTCACCTTCTTTTGCATTCAGATAATCCTCTTCATTTATATCGAGGCGGCCATACCCAAAAGGCAAAAGTTTATGTTCTTCTACAAGAGATAAATATTCACTGCGCAAAAAAAATGCAGACCCTGCATCCGATGTAATTTTGTATACACCTGGCAAAGTCTGCTTTACAGAACGAATAACCATTCCAAAAAAATGATTAACGCTTACTGAACTGGAATCTTCTACGAGCACCACGCTGACCGTACTTCTTACGTTCAACCATACGTGAATCACGTGTAAGATATCCGTTTGTTCTAAGAGCCTGATGTGAATTAGGATCAACCTGAGCTAATGCTCTTGCAACGCCATGAACACAAGCAGCTGCCTGACCGTTAAGTCCACCACCAGAAACGTTAATTAAAATATCAAATTTGTTGTCATTTGAAGTAACTAAAAGTGGCTGATAAACAAGCTTAACCTGCAAATCAGATGTAAAATATTCCTTCAAGTCCTTTCCGTTTACAACAATTTTTCCTGAACCTTCACGCAAAAAAACGCGGGCAACAGCAGTCTTTCTTCGACCTGTACCAATTGCAATATTCTTTATCACGATATGCTCCTATTAAACTTCTAATGGCTGTGGATTTTGTGCAGTATGTGGATGATTTGGACCTGCATAAACCTTAAGATTTCCTGCCATCTGGCGACCAAGTCTTCCATGAGGAAGCATTCCAATAATTGTTCTTTTGAGTGGATCTTCAGGATGACGAGCAAGAAGTTCATT
>JAEELR010000039.1 GCA_016282835.1 Treponema sp.
GGATTATCGGTAATATAAATTCTTTTAATTTAATAGATGGAATTGACGGTTTGTGCGGTTCACTTTCATTTATGATTTTCTTTACCTGTTTATTAATCTATGGTTCATCATTTATAGAAGGTTCTGCAATTTGTGCTTTAGCTTGTGCTGCAATTGCCGGCTTTCTGGTTTTTAATTTTCCGCCTGCAAAAATATTTATGGGCGACAGTGGAAGTCAGACTCTTGGCTTTTTAGTTTCAACACTTCCTTTGTATTTAAGTTATGTGAATGAATCCTATAATTTTAATAAATTCCTGATTGTTGTTGATTTAGGTTTAATCCCTCTTATGGATACAATTGCTGCTATCTGGAGACGCCTTCGTGATCACAAGCCTATTATGTCACCGGATAAGGCTCATTTGCATCATAAGCTTATGGCATTAGGCTTTACTTCAAGACAGGTTCTTTTGTTACTGGATTTAATTCAAATTTGTATCTGCTGTATTGTTTTCCTTTCTACAAAAGTTTCTTTGCAAGCCGCTACAATTTTACTTATTATTTTATTCTGTATTGTTTTATTCCTGTTTTCTCTGGTTCACTTTTTGTACAGAAATTCTTTCCGAAAGAAAATGGCGAATGGTGAAATTACTCTGGACTCGTAAACAGCTGTCATACTGAAACTAGTTCAAGTATTTGTACACAGACAGATTCTGAACCAAGTTCAGGATGACCACATTTCTACAGGCTCTTATTTTTTTGCGTTGATAAAACTGGTGAAAATTAGTATATTCTCTTTAATAAAATTTACTTTAGTAAAGGAAGGTTATAATGACTAAATTAGTTTTGATTCGTCACGGTGAAAGTGAATGGAATAAACTTAATCTTTTCACTGGCTGGACAGATGTTGAATTGAGTGAAAAGGGTGTTGCAGAAGCAAAGTCTGCCGGTAAATTATTAAAAGATGAAGGATACGATTTTGATATTTGCTATACTTCATATTTAAAGAGAGCAATTCATACTTTAAATAATGTTCTTGATGAAATGGATAGAGCATGGCTTCCTGTTGTAAAGACCTGGAAACTTAACGAAAGACACTACGGTGATTTACAGGGAAAAAATAAAGCAGAAGCAGCAGAAAAATTTGGTGAAGAGCAGGTAAAAATCTGGAGAAGATCTTTTGATGTTAAGCCTCCAGTTTTGTCTGATGATGATGAACGCTCTGCAAAGAAACAGGCTATGTACCGCGATGTAGATCAGTCGTTCCTTCCACAGAATGAAAGCCTTGAAACAACTATTGCCCGTGTAGTTCCATACTTCCTCGAAGAAATTAAACCACAGATGAAGGCCGGAAAAAGAGTTATTATTGCAGCTCACGGAAACTCATTGCGCGCTTTAGTTAAATACCTGGACAACCTTACTTCTGATGAAATCCTTGAAGTTAACATTCCTACAGGAACTCCTTTAGTATATGAATTCGATGATAATTTCAACGTTGTAAAGCATTACTACTTAGGCGACCAGGAAGCACTCAAGGCAAAGATGAATGCTGTTGCTAACCAGGGAAAAGCAAAATAATTTTTTCGTGAAGTATAAAATTTACGAATAAAAATAAGAAAGAATCCACTTCAGACTGAGGTGGATTTTTTTGTCAGCAGTAGAATTTCTTCTTCTGTCAGTTCGCGGTATTCGTTGGGTTTTAAATCCTGAGGCAGGCACAGGGATGCAAACTGAACGCGCTTTAAATATGTGACTTTGTTCTGGAGTGCTTTTATCATCCGCTTAACCTGATGAAATTTTCCTTCGCTGATTGTAAGGTAACATTCGTTTTCGCTTATAAAACTGATTAGCGCTGGACCTGCCCTGAATCCTTTCTGATTGTTTTCCCTTTCGATAAAAATTCCTTCTTTGCATTTCTGCTTGTAAACTGACTGTTCTTCGGCAGTAACATTTTTTTCAAGCTTTATATAATATTTTTTTTCTACATGAAATTCCGGGTTCAGAAGTCTGTGTGAAAAATCGCCGTTTGTGGTAAATAAAAGCAGGCCTTCTGTGTCCAGGTCGAGCCGGCCTATTGTGTGCAAAGTGGAATGCGCGGGAATTTTTTCAAAATATTTTTTATCTATAAGCGAATACACTGTCGGAAATAAATTGTCTTTCGTTGTGCAGATAAAGCCTTTCGTTTTATTAAGGATGAGGTATAAGTCTTTTTCTAAAATGAAGGGGCTGCCGTTCAGGGTAAAACTGTCTTTAAAAAGAGAAACTTTGTGCGAGGAATTTGTAATGCGCATTCCGTTTACGCAGAAATTATTTGACTGCAAAAATTTTCTTATGCTTCTGTGAGTGCTGAATTTTCTGCGGTTTAAAATGCTTTCTATTGATTCTAAAAATGAGTCCTGTGTATTTGTGCCGGTCTGCTGCTTCATTATGTTCCTTGAGAAATTTTTTGTAAAAACATTTGATTGAATAAGTATAGCAAAAAATGTAAACTTTCATAAATAAACATTTAGTTTTTTGGGAGTTCATTTTATGAAAAAAATTATTAGTGGTAAAGTTCGTGAAGTTTACGATCTTGAAGACGGGCGCATGGTAATTGTTACAACAGACAGAATTTCTGCATTTGATGTTATTCTTCCTACACTCATTAAAAACAAGGGAAAAGTATTAAATGCCCTTTCAAACTTTTGGTTCGATTACACAAAAGACATTGTAAAGAATCATATGATTTCTTCTGATTTAAAAGATATGCCTGTTGAATTTCAAAAAGATGAATATGAAGGAAGAACAATCCTTGTTAAAAAACTTAAAATGATTCCTTATGAAGTTATTGTCCGCGGATATATGTTTGGTTCAATGTACGAAGCTTACAAAAAGGGTGAACCATTCTTAGGACACAGCTTTACAAAAGAATATCAGCAGGCAGAAAAACTTGAAGAGCCTATTGTTACTCCTTCTACAAAAGCTCAGGAAGGCCACGACATAAATGTTACATTAAAATACATGAAAGACGATTTAGGCGAAGAGCTTGGAACTAAAATCGAAAAAACAGCACTTGCAGTTTATACAAAGTGTTATGAGCATGCCTTGAAAAACGGAATCATTATTGCTGATACAAAATTTGAATTTGGTCTGGATGAAAACGGCGAGTTGGTTTTAGCCGATGAAGTTTTAACTCCTGATTCAAGCCGTTTCTGGAATGCAGCTGAATACAAAGTTGGAACAAGCCCTGCCAGCTACGACAAACAGTTTGTACGCGACTGGTTGAAAAATAATAATCTTGCCGGAAAGGCAGACATTGAATCTATTCCTGAAGATATTGCTGGAAAAACTTCTGCTTTATATGCCGAGTGTGAAAAGCGTATTTGTGGTAAATAATGAATACTGAAAATAAAGCCCGTATTATAGAGCTTCCGAAAATTACTGACCCTCGTGGCAATTTGTCTTTTTTCGAAAACAATAATCAGTTGCCGTTTGAAATAAAGCGCTCGTACTGGATTTACGATGTTCCGGGCGGTGAAAACAGGGGCGGTCATGCATTCAGGGAAGCACACGAATTTATTGTTGCTTTGTCAGGAAGTTTTAATGTGATTCTGGATGACGGAAACGGCAAAAAAACTTATGCACTGAACAGATCCTATTATGGGCTTTACGTACCTCCTATGTGCTGGCGTGAGATGGTTGAGTTTTCTACCAATTCTCTTGCGCTGGTTGTTACTTCTACAAATTTCAGCGAAGAAGATTATATACGCGATTACAATGAATTTTTGAGTGAGGTGCATAAATGAGTAAATCTTCTGTTTATGACTGCACTATTATTACACTCGACAAAAATCATCGTGAAAAGGGAAATCTTACTGTTGTTCAAAATTCCTGTGAAGTGCCTTTTGATGTAAAGAGATGCTATTATTTATATGATGTTCCTGGAGGAGAAACCCGCGGAGGTCATGCGCACAAAGCTCTTTATCAGCTGATTGTTGCCGCTTCCGGTAGTTTTGATGTCAGGCTTGATGACGGACTTACAAAGAGAACCTTTACATTGAACAGACCATATCAGGGACTTTTAGTGGTTCCTGGCATTTGGCGTGATTTAGATAATTTTTCTTCTGGTTCAGTTTGTTTAGTTTTGGCTTCTGAGCGTTATGATGCTAAAGATTATATTCGCGATTACGATGAATATATTCAGTGGAAAAAAGAGGATTTAAAATGAGTACAATTGCCTTGATTATTGCCGGCGGTTCTGGCCATAGAATGGGACAGGATATTCCGAAGCAGTTTATAAATGTTTATGACAAGCCTGTTTTAATTTATACTCTCGAAGGTTTTCAGCGTCATCCGGAAGTTGATGCGATAGAAGTTGTATGTATTGACGGCTGGCATGATGTTTTAAAAGCCTATGCCAAGCAGTTTGGAATTACAAAATTAAAGTGGGTTGTTTCAGGCGGTTCAACAGGACAGGAATCGATTAGAAATGGTGTCTATAATTTAGAGCAGTACTGTAAACCCGATGATACTGTTATAATTCACGATGGAATCAGACCGTTAATTGATGAAACTGTTTTAACTGATGTTCTGCGCGTTTGTGAGCAGTATGGAAATGCTGTTACTTCAATGCCATATAACGAACAGATTTTTGTCGTTAACGAAAATGATGAATCTACAACGAATAAGTATATTCCCCGCGAGACCTTGCGCCGTGTTTCTACACCTCAGGCATACAAATTTAAAAAACTTGATGAAGCTTATCACGAAGCATTTGAAAAAGAGATTGGAATTTATGGTTCTTCATACACAAATACAATGATGGTTGAACTGGGAGAAACTCTGCACTTTGCTTTAGGCTCGGACAAAAATATAAAGCTTACAACTCGTGACGATTTAGAAATGTTTAAAGCATATTTGAAAACCGACAAGGATAACTGGCTTAAGTAATGAATATTTTTTTTAATGAAAAATATCAGACTGATTTACGCTCTCTTCTGGATTTAAATTTTAACTGGGAAAAATTAAAAGGTTCTTCATTTTTAATTACAGGAGCAACAGGCTTAATCGGTCACAGCTTAATTGATTTTTTACTTTTCCTTGATAAAGAATTTTCGCTGGATATAAAAATATTTGGAACCGGACGAAATAAAAATAAGTTTTATAAAAGCTTTGAAGGTTTCTGTGACTCTTCCAAATTAAATTTTATCGAATGTGATTTGAGCAAAGATTTCGATTTGCAGAATGTTTTTTCTTCTATAAATAAAATTGATTATGTAGTTCATCTGGCAAGCAATACTCATCCGCTTCTGTATTCAACTCAGCCGGTAGAAACAATTACTACAAATGTTTTTGGCCTTTACAATCTGCTGAATCTTTCTTCGGTGCTGAATGTTTCGCGCTTTGTTTTTGCTTCTTCTGTTGAAGTGTATGGTGAAAACCGTGGCGATGAAAAGTATTTTTCTGAAAACTATTGCGGCTATATAAATTCCAATACGCTTCGTGCAGGATATCCTGAAAGCAAGCGGTTGTGTGAAAGTTTATGCCAGGCGTTTATTGCTCAGAAAAAACTTGATGTTGTGATTCCGCGCCTTTCGAGAGTGTATGGCCCTACAATGCAGATGGACGATTCCAAGGCTTTGTCGCAGTTTATTAAAAAGGCACTGAACAGGGAAGACATTGTTTTAAAATCAGAAGGAAATCAATTCTATTCATACACTTATGTTCTGGATGCGGTAAGTGCAGTTTTATGTATTTTACTGAATGCTCCCTGCGGTGAAGTTTACAATGTCAGTTCACCTGCTTCTGATATTACATTGAAAGAGCTGGCTGAGCTTCTTGCATCATTTTCGAATACATCTGTGGTTTTTGATTTACCGGATGAGACTGAACGAAAAGGATATTCAACGGCAACTCAGGCTGTTATGGATAACAAAAAAATTCTATCATTGGGGTGGAAGCCCTTGTTTGATATAAAAAATGGTTTACAAAATACTCTTGAAATTTTGAGAGCTTTAAGCTGAGGTTTTAAATGAGTAATAATTCTCGAATTGCAAAAAATACACTGTTCTTATATTTTAGAATGATTCTTCTGATGTTTCTTGGACTTTATACTTCAAGAGTCACATTGAAAGTTTTGGGCGCAGAAGATTTTGGTATTTATAATGTTGTCGGCGGCATTGTTGTTTTATTTTTATTTTTTACAAGCGCTTTGACTTCAGGTATTCAGCGATACTTAAATTTTTATCTTGGCGAAAACGATGAAACTTCCTTGAAAAAAATTTTTTCGCAAAGCTATCTGGTTATTGTAATCCTTGCTTTAATCATTTTAGTTTTGTCTGAATCTGTCGGCATTTTGCTTCTTGAAAAATACATGGTTATCCCGCCGGAACGAATGAATGCTGCCAGGGTGATTTATCAACTTTCAATTCTTTCTACAATATTCATGATTTTAAAGATTCCGTTCAATGCTACAATCATCGCCTATGAACACATGTCATTTTTTGCTTACACAAGTTTAATCGAGGGCGGTTTAAAGCTTGCCTGTGTTTTAGTTTTACCTTATGTTCTCTGCGACCGCCTTATTCTGTATGCAGTGTTTACAATGAGCGTACCTTTAATTTTATATATAACATATTTTATCTACTGCAAAATAAAATTCCCGATCATCAATTTTAAGCGGTATAAAGATAAAGATTTGCTGAAAGGCATTGTAAGTTTTTCGGGCTGGAACATTGTCGGCAGTGCTGCAAATATTCTTTGCAAACAGGGTTTGAATGTAGTTATAAACAGATTTTTTGGTGTAACAATCAATGCTGCCATGGGAATTGCAAATCAGGTTAATACAGCAATTTATTCTTTCCTTTCGAATTTCCAGACAGCTTTTAATCCTCATATAGTAAAGTCCTATGCGCAAAAAGAAATGGATACTGTATTCGATTTTTCGATTAAAACTTCTAAGTATTCATTCTTTATGCTGTTCTTTATAATTCTGCCTTTCTCAGTGAACATCGATTTTGTACTGGATGTCTGGCTGGATAAAGTTCCTGAATCTTCAAATATTTTTACTTTGTGCCTCTGCGTATTCACTTTGATTGATTCGCTTTCCGGCCCTTTGTGGATGCTGGTTGAGGCAGAAGGTAATATCAAACAGTATCAGTTAGTTGGTGGAATTTCAGGGCTTATGGTTTTACCGGTTACTTATGTCTGTTTCGCATTAAAGCTTCCTTCGTATTCAGGTTTGGTGGTTCACAACGTTCAGCTGTTTGCCTTTATGATCTGGAGATTATTCTACTTAAAGAAAAGAATGGCTTTCCCTGTTGGAAAATATTGCAAAGAAGTTTTCCTTCGACTCGCATTTATTATTCCACTCGGACTGATTCCAACTTTATTTGTTCACTGGGCTGTAAAAAATACTATTGCTTCATTCTTTGTTTCCTGCATTACTTCCTGTGTTGTTCTTGCAGTTTTATATTTAACAATAGGCGTTTCAAAAGATGAAAGAGCAAAACTATTTTCTATTATAAAAGCAAAGGTGTTTAAGAAATGAGTTTAATAAATAAATTACCAATTGTAAAAAAGATAAAACAAAAGCTCTATAAACGGCTGGAAGTTTTAGAAAATGAAAGTTTGATTAGTGCCGCAGAAAACATCAATCTCAGGATAAAACTTAAGCTGATGAATCATGAAAAAATAAATGTTGTTTTTGTTTGCCATAGACCTCAGGTTTGGCTTTCATTAAAGAATGTTTATGAAGCAATGTGCAATGATGATTTCTTTGATGTAAAAATAGTGACGATTCCTAACAAAAAGCAGCTTAAAGGTCTGGGACTGAATCATGAAGAATATGCGAGTGAAGGTGCCGAAGATTTCTGGAAGGGCGACAATGTCATTCAGGGCTATGATTACAATACAAAAACCTGGCTTGATTTGAGAAAGTTAAAGCCTGACTACATTTGTTTCCAGCAGCCATATAATGTTACAAGATGCCCTTTGTATAAATCGTATTATGTAAGCCGCTTTGCAAAAATATTTTATGTTGCCTATGCTTCGAATTTTATGGGAAACGGTTTGCTTGAAGAAACTACACCAAAGGATTTTGCAAATTCTTTATCCTTCTTTTTTACACAGAATGAAATGGATAATGCCTTGGTGAAATCTCTTTTAAGTTCGTATGGAAATATTTTGACTGATGTAGTTCTGACAGGTTTCCCAAGATATGATTTTGTTCTGGAAAATAAAAATGCTGTTTCAAATGTGTGGTCATATAAAGAGAGAGAAAATAAGTTCCGTTTAATCTGGACTCCGCGCTGGACTACAAATGAAGGTAACTGCAACTTCTTTGATTATAAGGATTTGCTCCTGGATTATTGCCTGAGTCATGATGAGATTGATTTTGTTTTCAGGCCTCACCCGCAGGCTTTTTCTGAATGGATTGCAAATGGTCTTTTAACAAAAGAAGAGGCTGCTTTATATCAGAAAAAATATGCAGACGCTCCGAATGCGAATATAGACAAAGAAAGTTTGTATTTAAATACCTTCTATTCTTCTGACTGTTTGATTACTGATGTTTCAAGCATCGTGGCAGAATATTTTTTAACCGGTAAGCCAATCATTTATTGTCATAAAAAGGATTACTTTAATGATTTTTCACGAAAGCTTTCTGAAGGTTTTTACTGGGTGCGTTCATGGCCTGAGCTTTTAAAAACACTGGAAATGCTTAAGGCGGGAAATGATCCTTTAAAAGCCAAACGGGAAGAATTGATTAAGTCTCAGTTTTATATTCCTGAAAACGGTGCTGGCTTTACTATAAAAGAATACATTAAAAATGATGCTAAAGGACTTGTGTGAAATATGAAAGTTTCAATTCTGGTAACTTATTATAATCAGGAAAAATTTGTAGAGCGCTCATTGAAAAGTATATTTTCTCAAAACTTAAACTGCGATTATGAAGTTCTGGTTGGCGATGACGGCTCTCAGGATTCTACCTGCAAAATTGTAAATGAGTTCAGTGAAAAGCATAAAGATAAAATCCGCCTTTTTATTCAGGACCGGGATGTTGAGAAAAAATATAATTCAATTGAAAGGGCAAGTTATAACCGCCTGAATCTTTTAAAAAATGCAAAGGGCGAGTATGTCTGCTTTTTAGACGGTGATGATGAATACTGTGATTTCAACTGGATTCAGGAAGCCTGTGATATTCTGGACAAAAATAAAAATCTTTCGGGAGTTGCCCACAAATACTGTAACTGTTTTTATAACGGGAAAATGCTGACGCCTGCCGGTATAAAAAAAACTAAAAGAATTACTGCAAAAATGTACGCGAAAAAATTTTACACCCATGTAGGCACAATTTTATTTAGAAATAAATTCAGTGATGCAGATTATAACATGCTGAAAAGTTTAAAATCCTTTGATGACAATGACATTACTTTTTATTTCTTGAATTTTGGCGACATATATTGCAGGGACAAAATTGTCTATAATTATTATCAGAATGAAAACAGCATCTGGAACAGCGCAGACACTTTTGAGAGAAATTTAATCAATGCAATTGACTATGAGATTCTATTAAAAATAAGCACATTTCATAACGAATTGTTTTTAAAATATTTTTCTAATCTGTATCATGTATATAAAAATAAAGAGAGACTGCAGGAAGCTTTATTCACAAAGTATCTGGTGCAGACTCAAGGCGACGGAGTTTTAATAAAGCTGTTTAAATGGAATGAACTAACTCAAAATGAAAAGAATAAAATAAATCGAAGAATGAAAACCAAAAGATTATACTATTACTTTATAAAGTTTTTGAATGTGTTTGATTTTCTTTCGTAATTATAGATACTATATTTAACATATATTGGGAGAAATAAATGAAAGTTCCTTTTTTAAGTTTGAAAAGCGTTACAGAAAAATATAAGGATGAAATACATGAGGCTGCCCTCAAAGTAATTGACAGCGGCTGGTATTTACAGGGAAGTGCCAACGAGGAATTTGAGAAAAATTATTCGAATTATATAGGAACAAAATATTGCGTTGGCTGTGCTAATGGTCTTGATGCCCTTATCTGGATTTTCAGGGCCTACATAGAAATGGGTGTAATGAAAAAGGGCGATGAAGTTATTGTTCCTGCAAATACATACATTGCAACAATCCTTGCTATTACAGAAAATGGCCTGGTACCGGTTTTAGTTGAGCCTGATATAAACACTTTGCAGATTAATGAAAATCTTATCGAAGAAAAAATCACTGGTAAAACAAAGGCGATTACGATTGTTCATCTGTACGGTCAATGTGCCTACACAGATAAAATCGGTGAGCTTTGCAAAAAATATAATTTAAGGCTTATAGAAGATAATGCCCAGGCACACGGCTGCATTTTTAACGGCAGAAAAACAGGTTCACTGGGTGATGCTGCCGGCCATAGTTTTTATCCGGGCAAAAATCTGGGTGCCTTAGGTGATGCAGGAGCTGTTACTACAAACGATGAAGAATTAGCACAGACTATCAGGAGCCTCGCAAATTATGGAAGTGCAAAAAAGTATGTGTTCAAGTACCAGGGAAGAAACAGCCGTCTGGATGAAATTCAGGCAGCCATTCTTGACGTTAAGCTTAAGCACCTGGACGAAGATGTTGTGCTCAGAAAAGCTGTTGCAAAAAAATATATAGAAGGAATTAAAAATCCATGTGTGACCCTGCCGAAAGTTTTTGACTGGAACCAGCACGTTTTCCATATATTCCCTGTGCTGTGTGAAAGGCGCGATGAACTTCAGAAGTATCTGAACTCAAAGGAAATTGGTACTAACATTCATTATCCTATTCCGCCACATAAGCAGGAAGCGTATAAAGAATGGAATGAACTGTCTTTGCCTGTTACAGAAAAAATTCATGAGTGCGAATTAAGTTTGCCGATGAGCCCGTGTTTAACCGATGAAGAAGTTTCTTATGTGATTAAATGCATAAACGAGTGGAGATAAGTGATGAGTTCTTTGATGCTTTCTGTTGCTGTAGAAACTTATAATCAGGAAGATACAATTATACAGACGCTGGATTCTATTTTACAGCAGGCCTGTGATTTTGATTTTGAAGTTGTTGTCGGGGATGATTGTTCTACTGATAATACTCCAAAGCTTTTAGATGAATACGCCAGAAATAATCCGTGGGTGAGAGTAATTCATAACGAAAAAAATCTTGGTGCAATGAAAAACTATTACAATGTAGTTTCAAACTGCAGGGGAAAATATTTTATGGATTGCGCCGGTGATGATTATTGGCTTCCCGGAAAAATTAAAACCCAGATTGATTTTATGGAAAAAAATGAAGCTGTGGGGGTTTGCTGCGGTAAGGCAAAAGTTTTTAAGGGCGAAAAGTTTGTTCAGTCTATAGGCAATAAACATACTTCTTTAGATGACATTATGAATGCGAATACTATTGCTGCATTAACAGTTTGCATCAGGAAGGCTTTGCTTGATGAATATATTGCGGAAGTTGAACCTGAAAAAAAAGACTGGCTTATGGAAGATTTACCTGAGTGGCTCTGGTTTTCATACAAAAGTAAAA
>JAEELR010000040.1 GCA_016282835.1 Treponema sp.
TAAGGTGTTTGACTCACTCGCTTACGCTCGTTCGCCCCTTCAAAGTGTTCAACAGCCTTCTGCTTTTCTTCGCGCTACAACATTTTTGAATTTCTGGTAAAACAAAAACTCGAAGTTCAATCTTTTTATTTCCGCAAAATAAATCTTTACAAAATGTACTTTTCTATGAAATCTCCGACGCCGGAATTGTTGTTGTCTTTTTCGGTGATGTGCTTGGCAACTTTTTTCATTTCATCAGTTCCGTTTATCATGCAGACGCTGTGACCGGCATAGTACATCATGCTTTCATCATTATAGCTGTCACCAAAAGCTGCAACTTCTGACAAATCAATTCCTAATGAAGCAGCAAGCCATACAATTGCTTCGCCTTTACCGCACGAAGGTGGAATCACTTCCAGGAAAAACGGCTTACTTGTAAAAACTGTAGCAGACTTACCGAAATCCTTTTTTAATATTTCCTGCAGAACAAGAAGCTTTTCAGGGTCTCCGGGAATTACCATCTTTGGAGTTTTCTTCTGCCACAGGAATTCATTCCAGTTGTCGACTTTTACATTTTTTAAATCGCACAGGTCTGAATCCATTCGGGTCCATTTATTTTCAACTTCACAGTAAATTGTATCATTGGAATAGGTTGTAGTAAAAAGTCCCAGCTTCTTCGCTTCTTCATCGGCATGCAGCAAAATGCTTGACTCTAAATCCCTTCTGTAAACCTGAGTTCTTGTATGCAAATCGAAAATACTGCAGCCATTTGTAGAAATTAAAAAGCGTCCTGTCTTTAAGCCGGCAATATCAAGTCTCCTGACATAAGGCAAAATTCCATGCTCGGCGCGTCCTGAACACAGCACTACATATATTCCCTTTTTTGCAGCAGCCTGCAGGACCTCAACATTCTTGTCTGAAATCTCGACATTGGAATTCAGAAGAGTATCATCCAAATCCAATGCAATCATTTTTATATTCTGAAGCTTTTCCATTATCGGGTTAATTTCCTGTAAATTGTTTTGTGCGGAATTTCAGTATCAATTCCCAGAACGTTCTTCTTCCATTCAACATATTCAGACCAGTTTCCTTCAAACCATTTCACCTCTGAATTATTTTCGAATGCAAGGATATGAGTACAAATTCTGTCCAGGAAATATCTGTCGTGACTGATTACTAAAACACAGCCTGCAAACTGAGTGATTGCTTCTTCCAGTGAACGGGTTGTTGTAATATCAAGGTCATTTGTAGGTTCATCAAGTAAAAGCACATTACCCGCTTCCTTAAACATCATTCCCATATTGAGACGGTTCTTTTCACCGCCGGAAAGCACGCTGATTTTTTTATTCTGTTCTGCACTGCTGAAATTAAACCATGAACAATATGCGTGTGCATTAACCTCGCGTAAAGCACCATTCAATGGACGGCCTTTTTCATCAACAGCACCAAGCTTAATCAAGTCTGAACCGCCAGAAAGCATTTCGTAAATTGTTTTATTTGGATCAAGTTTTTCGCGCATCTGATCTACATAAACAAGCTTAACGGTTTCGCCAACTTTTATTGAACCAGAATCAGGCTTTTCTCCTGTCTCCTGACCTGCTGCCTGTGCAATCATTTTAAACAGTGTAGTTTTACCGGCGCCGTTCGGGCCAACGATTCCTACAACAGCTCCAGCAGGAATATGAAAGTCAAGGTTTTCAAACAAGAGTTTATCGCCAAAAGCTTTAGTAAGTTTTTCAGCATCTATTACAAGGTTTCCAAGTCTAGGACCAGCAGGAATAGAAATTTGTGTATCGCGTAATTTTACACGACTCGACTCTTCTGCAAGGAGTGCTTCATATTTTGTAATGTGTTCCTTGTGTTTAGCCTGTCTGCCTTTTGCTCCTGCGTGAATCCATTCCAATTCTTCAAGCATTTCTTTCTGACGGGTAGAAGCCTGTTTTTCTTCAAGTGCCATTCGCTTCTGTTTTGCTTCAAGCCACTGAGAATAATTTCCCTTGAACGGATAGCCCTCTCCTCTGTCCATCTCAAGAATCCAGCCTGCAACATTATCCAGGAAGTAGCGGTCGTGAGTGATTGCAATAATTGTTCCTTTGTAATCGTGCAAATGTCTTTCAAGCCATGCAACGGTTTCTGCATCAAGGTGGTTTGTAGGTTCATCGAGAAGCAGAATATCCGGCTGACTCAAAAGCAAGCGGCACAAAGCAACTCGTCTTCGCTCTCCTCCAGAAAGCACATCAACAACTTGCTCTGGCGGCGGACATCGCAAAGCATCCATTGCAAGTTCAAGATTTGCATCAAGATTCCATGCATCACAGGCATCCAGCTTTTCCTGCAACTCTGCCTGACGCGCACACAGTTTATCAAAATCAGCATCGGGATCACCAAACGCTTCATTCACTTTATCAAATTCAGCAAGCAAATCTGTAATAGGTTTAACGCCTTCCATTACAACTTCTTTAACAGTCTTTCCACTCTCAAGCTGCGGCTCCTGTTCAAGATAACCCATAGTGTATCCGCTTTGAAGAGAAGTCTCTCCGGTATAGTCCTTATCGATTCCCGCAAAAATTTTAAACAGCGAAGATTTACCCGCACCGTTTTCACCAATAACACCAATCTTTGCGCCGTAGTAATATGAAATACTAATGTCTTTTAAAACAACTTTAGTTCCGTAAGCTCTGGAAACTCTGTCCATCGTATAAATGATTTTTTTATCGTCAACTGTCTTTGCCATAGCATTAAGTTTATAGAAGAAAATAAACTATAGCAAGGCGTGATTCTTTTTGGACGCAAATTTGCTTCTACACGATTGCCGCTTCTGCTAAGAAAATGTTCCTGCATCATCCGCCGCTGCGCCCTTCACTATCCGTTCACCGTCCTCACTTCGTTGCGGTCGGCAAGGGGCTCCGTGGCGTGCTCACTTATTTTGTGGTGGTTGAGTAGCGTCAGCGTATCGAAACCACGTGTTTCACTAACCGTACAAGGTGGTTTCGACAGGCTCAACCACCGCACTATTTTCTTTCCAGCAGCGATTTTATCTCTTCTACATACACTTTTTCGTGAGCGACATTGTAGGCCCAGGCGTCTTTCTGTGCGTTGTATAAATTTCCTCTGTAAAAGCGCAGCAAAAGATTTGCTTCGAATAAAAAGAAATCATCAAAATGCAGGGTGCACAAAGAATATGCTGAAACACCGATTAAAGCACCATTTAAAATCAGGGCATTAAAACCATCCTTTACATCGCCCGCATAAAACTGTCCTGTGCCTGGCACTAGGGAAAGCCACTTTGCAACATCAGGATTTTTTCGTTTCATATTTACTAAAGCTAAAACATTTTTTTCTAACTCGCACAATTCTTCTTCGCTGAAAAACGAACTGCACTCGGCCTTAATTCTTTCAAAACACTCTTTCGCTTTTTCCCATTCACTTAAAGAAAGGCAGCACTCTAAAATTTTACACAGTGAATAAAAATTTATTTTTTCATCATAAATATTTTTATCAGCATAAAGCATCAGCGAAATATTTTTTTCAGGCAGCGTCTTTTCTTCAATGCACTTTTTCGCCTGCAGTTCTATATTTTCAAAAATTGCATCCGACTCTTTATTTGCCTGCTCACAGAAATTAATCTGCATTTCATTGTAAACTAAAGCCTTATCAAGCTGATTGTTTTTACTGTAGTAAGAAGAAAGAAAATTACACGCTTCAATGTTTTCGCTTAAGTATTTACTGGAAGGGCTTCCATAATATTCCTGCAAAAACAAAAAGCGCTTGTATTCTAAAGACGCTTCATCAAAGGCAGCAGCATTTTTTAATTCGCTCGCAAGCTTATACGCGCTGTTAATTTTCTCTGCATTCGATTCTGCATAAAGTGGAAAAGAAAAAATTAAAAGGAAAACAAAAAACTTACTTAAGCTCTTCATATAAATTTTCCGTCTCAGAAAAAATCTGCCTGTACTGAAAATCATTGTAGCGCTCGGCATTTTTATATGAACCGTAAAGCTCTACAATATATGTCACTAAAGCAGCACCGCCCAAAACCCAGGGTCTCCAGTTTTCAATTCCATAGTTATAGCCTGCATATACACAGCCGGCAGTAAGAGATGCAAAAGAAAGGAATGACCCAAAGCCAGACATTAAAGAGCCGCCGTACCACTTTCCAAGCCCGGGAATAAATGCCGAAAGAGTTAATGCAATTCCAGGCTTTTTAATTCTTACATTCTTACACAAAGTTGCTAAAGTATTTAAACCTTCTATATCGCTTCGTTTTTCATAGGAAGCTGTGGCAAGAGAAAAAACATTAGAATAGTTTTTATCCAGAACAGAAAGACTTATTTCATACAAAGGTAAATCCTCTAATAGCTTTGGAGTGAAAGACAAATGCTCTTTCGAAAACAAATCCAGTTCTTCTTTTTTTGATTCGCAGAATAAATACTGTGCATTTAAAAGGTTCAGTCTTATTTTCAAATCATCACTGACCTTATCTTCAAAATTTTTATTGAGCCAGAAAATTCCTTCCTTGTCGTGTGTTGAATCATAAATTTTTGACAAAGAGAAAACTGCACTTTCTTCTGTTTCACCGAATTCTTTTTTTGATGAAAACAAAAATCTTTTATACTCACCGCTTGCTTCAGAAAAAAATCCGTTCATAAACAAACTGTCTGCAAAGGCCTTTACTTCTTCCTGACAGAAAACCTGAACACTGGAAAAAATCAAAACAAAACATAAAACTAATTTTCTTAAAAACATTTTGTATCCTTTATAAGTAAACTTTATGCATCACTCAACATAATCTATAAAGCGACCGTTTTTATCGCGCTCATATAATTCTCTTTTCGCCTCAGTGGCATTGCATCTTTTTAATCTCTCAAGTCCCGGCACAATTCCCCACACTCCATGCTTTTGCACTGACTGCAGCATATACTGTGAACAGGTAGGACAATATAAGCAGCCGGGAATATCCTGATTGGTAATAAACTTTTTGTAGAAAGTAAAGCCTGCCAGAACTAAAACTTTTGGAATTGAAGTATAGTATTTTTTGTTTTCCCTAGAAACAGTGTGAATAATTTTTTCTGTATCGAAATTCTGCGGAGTAGATGGATTTGATTTTTCGCAGGCAATTTTTTTCGCATTCACTAAACTTTGTTCTGCATTAATTTTTATGGAAGAAAATGTTAAATCAACAGAAGAAACAAGCTTATCTTCCATAAAGTAATCAGAATGGATTTTCTGCGGGATAAAATTTCCGTAAACAAATAAAAAATCAGTTAACTCGGTTTGAGCTACAAGTTCATTTGCATAAGTAAAGGTCTGTGTTTTTACAATACGCTTTTGTCTATCGCAAAAAGTTTTAAAGAGCACCATAGGAGTTCCATCTTTAGAAAAACTTTCCCAGTCCGTACAGATTAAATTATCGCTGGAATAAATTTTTACAGGCTTATAATTGATATCTGAAAGTCCAAGATCATCTTTAAACCAGTTCAAAATATCATTCTTTAACTGAAAGAGTAATTCCTCATCTTCACTTAGTTTAAACAAGGAGGAATCCTGCAGAATAAAGCTGCCGTCATTATTCAAAAACAAAAGCTGCTTCTCCGGGCTTACAACATCGAAAGCGAATAAATTATTGAGGGAATCAAAAAAAACTTCTGCCTTAACAGACTGAATTTCTTTCACTAAATCGTTATCAAAAACAGTCTCTTTTTTTTCGACAGAAGTTTCTAAAGTAATAATCTGCTTCACGAACTTACTTTTACTTTCTACTGAAAAAACTTCAAATAGTAAAAAAGCAAATTCAATGAAGCATATAAAATATTTTTTTAAACTCATACTTTTATTCAAACCTTACGGAATGAATACTGGCATTTTAAATGGTGTTAAAACTACTGAAGCAAAATTCGTTAAGCTCTGGGCAGAAAAAGCATTTGCTGCAAAAGAAGTAAAAGTTGTTTCACAGGCAGAACCTAAATCAACATCTGAACAGGCATCAGCACAAAGTGCATCTGTAGAATCAGAACAAGCAGAACTGAAAGCGTCACCACAAGCTTTATCACAATCCATGTCTGAACACATTTGAGAGCAGGAATCAGAACAAGTCTGAGAACATTCATCGCTGCAGGAATTCGCACAAGCTTCTCCATTTTCAACAACCCATACAATACCACCGACAACAAGAACTGTAGTTAAAACTACGCCTCCAATAATCAGTGCTGTTTTTAATGCTGCATTAGAAGAGGCTTTCGAAGTAGCGCCACCTTCATTTGTATTTGCTATTTCCGAACTATATTGATCTTCATCACTATTTCTAACAAAAGATGATGGATTACCGCCTCCAAATTTAGAAAGAGAATAATTTACAGACTGTGCAGAAAGACTAAATCCTATAAAAATAAACAATGTTGAAATCCAAAGGCACTTATAAAACTTATTCATAGAACTCCTCCTTAAAAACTAGATTTAATACGAACCTTTTCCGTCTCTATTTAAAGTATAATTTAGAAAATACTAAATTTCAATGAAATCCCATTTTCAGAATTTGCATTAAACCTGAACAAAAATTTCATCTTCTTATTATAAAAACATTGGAGCTAGAAAAAGTTACAATAATCCGTCATGCTGAATTTAGTTCAGCATCTCTGCACATACAGATCCTGAAACAAGCGATGTACTGAGCTTGTCGAAGTATTCAGGATGACAAGTTGTTCGTGATTCATGTCATGCTGAAGAAAAAACATGTCACCCTGAATTTATTTCAGGGTCTCTGATGGGACAAATTCTGAAACTACTTCAGGATGACAAGTTGTTCGTGATTCATGTCATGCTGAATTTAGTTCAGCATCTCTGCACATACAGATCCTGAAACAAGTTCAGGATGACAGGTTGATGCAAAGACAGATTCTGAAACTACTTCAGGATGACAGGCTATTCTAGAATCACCAGTGGCCGGAAGCTCCGCCACCGCCGAAATGCCCGCCGCCGCCATGGAAAGAATGGAACGAAGAACCAAAAGAGTTTGTGTGAGATGAATGAGAAGAACCGTGAGTATTTACAAAAGGTCCCATGGTATTCAAAAAAGACCTTCTTCTATACGGATTAAAAATGCTTGAAACAATTCCGCGGGTAAAAATTGAAACCCATAAAATCATAAAGAATATTACAAAAACCAGCACTGGAACCGGAAGATTTTTACTGCTTATATTTTTTTCTTCTTCAACTAAGCTTTCATCCCCGGAAATTACATTTGCCATAATCTGAACAGCATCATAAAGGCCTTTGTAGTAATTATCCTTTTGAAAAGCCGGTGCAATAACATTTCGAATTATCCGCGAACAGATTACATCAGTTAACTGGCCTTCAGTACCGTATCCTGTTTCAATCCTTATGTCGTGATTTTCCATAGAAACTAAAAGCAAGGCACCATTATCTTTTCCTTTCTGCCCTATTCCATTTTCTTCAGCAATTTTTATTGCCAATTCTTCTACACTGTAATTTCCTGTAGACTTAAGCGTTACAACACGAATCTGCACGGAAGTTTCAGTTTCTATTTTATTCAGAAGTTCATTTAAACTATTCTTTTCAGAAGCAGTTAAAAGCTTTGCCTTGTCCTGTACCAGGTATTCGTCATCAAAAGAAATTTTTTCATTCCCTGAAACCTTAATCACTCCAGTTTTATTCAGCTCATTTTTATTTGATGTATTTGAGGAAGTAAAAGTCTTTATGAAGCCCAGAAACATTAAGACAACAACAGTTATAAACAGAATAAATCCCGTTGAAGAATTCTTAGAAACTTTTGAAAACACATTGGATTTCTTTTTCTTTTCAGGTGCAATTATACCCATTTGTCTGCCTCCAAAACTACAAGAGTGTCACCCAGCTCATTCTCATTTTCTTTATCGCAGGGAAAGTGTTCCTGAAGCAATTCTCCGCATCTTTCAATGGCATTTATATAGGCTTCTTTAACTTTATTTTTTGCAAGCGATTCTGTCATTTCATCAGCAATTAAATTCCATAAGTCCTGGCTGATTTTTGCACTGATGCCTTTATCAGCAATAATCCTGACCTGTCTTTCAAAGTACGATACAAAGATTAGAATGCCTGAGTTTTCTTTTGTGCAGTACACGCCGCTTTCAGTAAAATACCGCAGGGCCCTGTTTGTAACGCAGGAATTTTTTGCCTGAGGAGGAATAATCAGTCTGTCAAAAAATGGAATATTATATAGAAAGTACAAAAACAAAACGCAAAGCATGCACATAACAAAATAAAAACCCAAAAGATGAATGCTGTTTTCCGTCCAGAAAATTTTTGAAAGCCATGCAGAAATTTGTGGAGCAAGAGGAAGTGAGCTGCATAACAAAATGATTGCAGTTCCCAATGCAGCCAGAAGTTCCCAGAAAGCATAGGTTGAACTTTCATTAGTTATTGCAACGGCAATTTCTCCGGAAGTTTTTTCTTCTACAGATTTTATTTTTTGAGCAATTTCATCAAAATCTTTTTCCGTAAGTTTTATTTTATTTATAAACTGTGAATGCTTCATTTTTTCCCTTTCTATATAATTCTTTTCTAAACTAATTACAAACTAAAACGAAACAACAGGAGCTTTTGCAGAAGCTTCATCGGCCTTAAAATATTCCTTTTGGTCAAAGTGGAATATCTTTGCAGTAATCACTCCAGGAAAGCGAGAGATGGCAGTATTATATTTTTTTACAGCATCATTGTAGCGTGTTCTGGCAGTTGCGATTCTGTTTTCAATGCCTTCAAGCTGACTCTGTAAATCTAAAAAGTTTTCATTTGCTTTAAGCTGAGGATAATTTTCTGAAATTGCAAGGAGCCTGGAAAGTGAAGAGCCTAATTCGTTCTGAGCTTTCTGATATGCCTTTACGCTTTCTGCATCATCAATATTTACTGAAGTACCTAATTTTGCGCGGGCCTCAGCAATACTTTTATAAACTTCTTCTTCATGAGCTGCTACACCTTTTACAGTTGCAACAAGATTTGGAACCAGGTCATATCTTCTCTGATACTGAGTTTCTACATTTGCCCACTGATTTACAACTTCCTCACGAAGTTCTACAAATGAATTGTAACTGCATGATGTTAAGAATAAACTGCAGCATACAGCAAAACAAACTGAAATAATTGATAAAAACTTTTTCATAAAAATCCTCCGAATTGCAAAAAACTTTAGCAACATAAATTATATAATGTTTAATTTGAAAACAAAACCTTTATTAAAGATTTTATGTTACCTGTATAAATTCCTTCTTCATCTTTTTCCGGGACAAACACTTTTGTAAATCCCATTTCCTTAGAAGTCTTAATCCTCTGCTTTAGTTTTGTAACGGGCCTTATCTCTCCGGCTAAACTTAATTCGCCGATAAGCACGACATTTGAAGGCACGCTTAAGTCGGTTCTTGCAGAATACAAAGCTGCAGCAAGACAGGAATCAATTGCACTTTCAGAAAGCCTTACTCCGCCCGCAACATTTACATAAATATCCTGATCACTGAAAACCAGACCTAGCTTTTTCTCTAAAACTGCTGCCACGCGACTAACTCTTGCGCTGTCAATTTTTTCGCTATAGACACGATTCACACTTGATTTTGCGGGAACAGTTAATGCCTGTATTTCTACAACAAAAACTCTTGAGCCTTCAA
>JAEELR010000041.1 GCA_016282835.1 Treponema sp.
AGACAGATTTGCTATATTAACGGTACCTGAAAAAGATTACATAGCGGTTTACGACAAGAAGATGCTGTGGCGTGCAAATTTATATTTGAATAAACAGGAAGAGGCTCTGGGTAATCTTGACTGGAACAATGCGCATCCGTGGAATGCCCCTGCAACAGATGTTTATGATAGTACAGTGTGGTTCGGCAAAAATGACTGGAATACAGCAGAGGGAGGACAGTGCGAAATAAAAAACTGGACTGCATTTTATAATTCAAATGTTAGCAATTCTGTGGCATATGGGTATGGTTGTGGACAAACAGTAAAAGAGTTTAATGCTGGATTATCAACACAGTCTTTGGCGATGAAATCAATGAGAGATAATAATGAAGCATATCCTCCAGAAGGAACTACATTCTCAAACGGTCAGACTACAGCACCAGGACATCAATGGGAAAATTATATTTTCCCGGCGGATACGAATCAATATGAATATGAAAAACTTAAATTATTAGATAAAGATCCTGACGATTTCTTTAAGCGTGGCGATGGAGAATCAAAAGTAAAAATTCCAGGGTTCAGTACTTACTGGTTTTCGAAAGAAAAATATAATTCAGAACAATGTGAATATACTTTAGGAATAGATTGTTCCGGTCTTGTACATAGATGTTCTTTATATCCGGGTGCAAATTATAAAACAACAGATGCATCTATTCATAACATAAATGCCGAAAAGTTCATGAATGAATTCAGTACGTCAATACAAAGTAATAATTGGGTGTTAAAAGTAAAGGATACAGATCCTCAGGTTACAGAAAGAAATCAGCAAAGACAGCTGCTATCTCATACTGTACCTGGAGATATACTTGTAGTGGCAAATAAGACAGTTGGTTATCATGTAGTAATAATTCAGAATCTTAATTATCCATTTTCTTCTGAATTAATAACTGATTATTCTCAAGTCGAAGTTATCCATTCTACTAGTGGAGTTGATGGTGCGTGGAAAACTTGGAAAGTTCACAAATCAAATTGGCAGCAAATAGATACAACTATAGAGAAAATCTCTAATTATCAATTACATCGTTTACTAATAAAGGATTAATAAATGAAAAATAAATTTTGCAAACTGTTTATAATTTTTTTTATATTAAATATTAATTTTTTATATTCTCAGACAATTGAAAAATTAGCTGTTATGAATGAAATGAGATTGGCTCCTGTTAAGATTGCCGGTATAGGAAGTTTTCCTGAAGGATTATATTTTGATGAAATTGAATCTTTATTAATAACCCAAGATCCGACGGAAGATTATATAGTTACGATAAATATAGAAAATAATAATATTACAAGAGAAAAGAAATCGATACCATATGTTCCTTTTTTGTTAAAATTTGGAAATGACTTTTGGGGGTATAATGATCATATATTACATCCAATCATTAAAAATCTATCCTGTTCATGTATAAATATACAATCAGGCATCAGTTTTATTCTGAAAAAAGATAAAGAGTACATTGTTTATTATGTTGATGAAGACGGCTATCCCGGAGCCGTAGATACAAGCGGTCGAATTTATTCAAGTGAAGAGGCAATGGAATATCTTAAAGAACATGACCCGGAAAAATATAAACAAAGCGAAAAACGTGCTGCGGAGCTGGAACTCTATAATGACTTTATTCGTAATCGAGTTCTTATTTGGGGAAGTACATATTATACAACTACATATATCATTGAAAAGTTTTATGGTAAGAATGACCCTTATATAAAAAATGGTGAAATACAATATGACAATTCTGGATATGGGTACCAGATTTATTTTACTTATAAAAACTTTCCATCAAATGTTTGTATAGTTAATCCGGATGGAACTAGAAATGCAAAATTTAGTATAAGAGACTATTCTACAATTCTTTCAACATATGAAGATGGTGAAAACAGAAAATACTTTCGTACAAGTTATTTCATAGGTTTCGGAGGCAACATCTACTACTACATTGCAGGCGAAGAATACACCGAAGTCTTCCGCATACGACGCACCTGGGGAGAGCCGGACTTCTACGCCATGGCCATCAACGGCTATACCGAAGACGAATACGGAAAGTACGTAGACAAAGTACTTCCAGCTTTAAGCAAAGAAGACCTTAGGCTTTTACGCAACACAGTCTTTGCACTTTATGGAGTTCATTTTAAAAGCGAAGACCTTGCAAAACATTTTGACAAACAGGTCTGGTACACAGATGAAGGAAAAACTTCTGCAGATGTCGCACTACCAGAGCACAGGCAGAAACTTGTTGAAATGATACAGAAGCTGGAAAGCTGATGAAAAACCTGCAGACAAAAAAATCCTGTGTTTGTAAAAAGAAACAGACGCTGCATAAAGGACATACATGCAATTCTAACCACACACATTCTGATCTTCTGCGCAGAGTGTGTGCAGCGGTGCTTTCTCTCCTTATGTGTCTGCAGGTAAGTGCACAGAGTGCAGGGGAAGCTGCAGGAACAGAAAACTCTGCATCAGAGATTTTAAGACAATATGAAAAACTTTACACGGTAAAAGTAAAACAGTCTCCATATCAGGCAGGAAATATCAGCAGAAATACGCTTACACAGGATATAAGATTTATAACAGAAAACGGAAGAACAAAAATAACGGGCGGAATGACAGCAGAATATGGCTATGGCTATTCGGCATTCTTTATAACAGACAGAGGAGAATACTGGGGATTTGACTATAACGGAAAGCTTCCTGAAGGACAGAGGGCACTATGGATAAAGTATACTAAAGAAGAACAGAAAAATTATGCAAGAAAGATACAGGGATTTTTAAGCGGCAAGAACTGTGAACTGATTTCAGAAGCAGATGAAGAGACAGAACTTGAAGACGTAAGCTGTGCAGTAATCAAAACAGACGAACTCGGAGAAATAGACGGTCATAAATTTATCAGGACAGGGATTAACAGTAAAACAGGAACTGCGGCATCAAATGATTTTGATAAGCTATACATCTATAATGAAGCAAAAGGAATCTTTTATCTTGCCATCGAAGAAAAAGATACAAAGGGAAAATCCGGAGAATATAAGAGAACAGGGAAGACAAAAATCATATGCTTCCGTGACAAAATGTCTAAGGCTGAAATCATGGACAGTCTTGATGAAAAAAAATTCAGGACATGGCTTACAGGTGACAAGGAAGCAAAAGAAGCTGACGTACATAACGGCGAGTATAAGAGACTTGCAAAACTGATATATGAGAGCCTGAAGAATAACAGGGGCTATCAAGGGTTATATACGGGAAACTTTGAAAACTTTTTCAGGGTATATCTTCAGGTTGCAATGGATAATAACAGAAATATTTATTTCTCAGAACTGATGGAAAAAGACAAGAACTTTGTTCCTGAAAAATATATATCAAGTAATGAAGCAAACAAGAAGATAAAAGAAGCTGCAGAAAGTTATGTCAAACTGAAAGTAACCAAAAAAAATAAAGAGGTTCCATTAGTAATTGAATATAAGGAAAACCAGAGTGATACACCCGATACATATAAACTGAAGTATCTGAGTGAAAATAATATACTGGATTTCTTTTCAGACAGAGGATGTGACGATATAGGTTTCTTTAACGGGATTTTATACAGCAGCTTTAACGGAAATATCAAAATAAAGGATTCAGAAAAATTATGCATAAGATACAACAGTTATACGGAAGAAATAAAAAAAGGGAAAAAAGCGAAGCTTGAAAAAGTATATCCTTCTTTTGAAGATAAGAATTTTAAGAGTGAACTGAATAAAATAAGCATAATTGTTCCTTCTGTTGAACAGGCCAAGGAAGGGGACATCATTCTGTTTACAAAAGCTTATTTGTCAAAGAACGGAAAGACGGTAAGAAGCGGAAAAAAATGTGCAGTCATTACGGATAAAAAAGGTAATGCAATTGAAGATTTAACTGCCGTAATGATGGATGAAGAAGAAGGTGCAAAGAAAATAACGGTATCAGAAATACTGAATGCAGATGTAAAAAAGATATGTATATCTGATTTTGAAATCAGAAGAATACTTGTAGAAGGCGATTCATCTTCAGCAAACGAAAACTGGAATGTACTGAATGAAAAGGTAAAAGACGAAGCCGTAGAAATAATGTGGATGAGGGAAGAAACGCAGAAAAGCGGAGAAAAGTTCAGATGGATTCCGAATACAGGGGAATATTTGAGTCTTGAAAAAATCCGTATAAATGCATTTAACCAGACAGGAATCAGGGTACGAGGGGAAGACTGGAAGGTAACACTGGCGGGCGCAGAAGACAGGAACTGGAAGAAGGATGATAAAAACGGAAACGTTTATAACAACACAGAGTGCGCTTTTGAAATAAAAGTGGGAACAATGCAGGCTACGCTTTCAAAAAACAGCGGAACTGCATCTTATAAGATAAGGTGGAAAAACGTAAAAGAACCTGAGTTCAGGATTAAGACAAAGGATAACCTTCTTCATTACTACGATGAAAAAGAAAAAAAATATAAGCCGCTGGAAATAAAGATCAGGCCTGAAAGTGCAGCTGCAGCAAAACCCGGAGACGACCTTCTGCTAAAGTTTAGGCTTGAAAGGAGAGGCCTGGCAATTAGAGAAGAAAGCGTTACGAACAAAGACAGATTTGCTATATTAACGGTACCTGAAAAAGATTACATAGCGGTTTATGACAAGAAGATGCTGTGGAGGGCAAACTTGTATTTAGACAGGGCCGAAGCTGTCCTGGGTAATCTTGACTGGAATAATGCTCATCCTTGGAATGCTCCTGCAAGTGGTAGCCTTGGTCCTGTATGGTGGAACGGCGACGGTACAAAATCAGCTGCAGAAAGGTGGGGATATAACGAGTGGAATGTAGCAGAGGAAGGCTATAAAGGAGTAGCCGGCGGGCAGCTTATCTCAATCCCTGGTACAAAGTGGTATCATGGTAAAAATCAAGAAGCAGGAACAGGTAACAGACGTGCATTTAATGTTTCTGTACAGAAAGAAGTAAAAGATGCAGTAGCATATGATTATCAGGGCTGGGATAGTCCAAAATCATACAGTGAAAAGCTGAAGGTTCAGAAAGAATTAATGAACCTGTGGTATACGGCAGACGGAACACGTTTTAAAGAAAGGGTTGATGATTGGCCGGTTTACTGTGATAATTTTAGCTCAGCCGTTACATTCAGAAAATATCTTGGTGATGCAGCAGGAAAAGAAAACGACATAAAAAAACTTAAGTCATTATATAAGTACTACAAGGAACATGCAGAAAACAGATGGAACGGAGAATTGAATGCAAAAAACTATAATGAATATGTGTTTGCATATAATTATGGAAAGGTTGAATCGCCGTATAATACAAATAGCCTGTCTCCTCAGTTTTTCTCTGAATCATCTGAAAAGCCGATTTTAAAGGCTAAAGACGGAGAAGCTGCATATATACCGGGTCTTTCCAATTCAATTATGGATGAAGACAGTTCACATCCCGGAAAAGAGATAAGTTCTTTTGTAGCCGGAACAGACTGCATAGGTTTTGTACAAAGGAGTGCGGCATACGGCAGTAAAGAAAATACAATATACAGTGCGTTAAAAAACAAGACTTTCTTTGAACCACCAACTTGGAGTAATAATACTGTTCCGGAAAAAGAAGAAGAGAGAAGTGCTATTTCAAATTTTCATTCAACTTCTCATGCAGTTAAGATTTCAGATAGAAACTCTCCGGCTAAAACAGTGCTGAGTAATAGCGGTGAAAATGATGATGATGAAATTCGTTATTATTCTGCATTCAAATACGCAGTACCCGGAGACATAGTGTGGTATTCAGGACAGCATATTATGATGATAAGCAGCATATCAGAGCCGAGTGGAATAGACGGATTATATTTGCCGGAAGATATAACTGTTCTTGAAAGTGTTTATAATAATTTATCAAAGACTTATGGAGTTGGTAAGAATCGCAATCTTAATGAATTAAAAATTTCAGCAAGTGCTTCTGTAAAAAATTGGGAAATCTGGAGGCAGAAATAGAAATGAAAAAGATAATAATCACAATTTTATTTGCTTTGACATCAAGTGTTCTTTTGGGAGAAAATTATAAAATAAAAAAATTACATGAGTTTGAAAATAAGAATGAAGCAGGTTACCTATATATCATACCAAATGAAAAACTGGATCCCTATGAAGGAGTAACTGGTAATATGATAAAAATTGATTCAAAAGGTAAGTTTTACATATATCAGGAAGATAATAGAATTATTTACAATATAGATAATAGAAATTATAAAGTGGTTAATAAAATAACATACAAACTATTACCAACAACTTCTTTTATGTTTGTTGAAGATGGAATGCTGGGTTTCCAAATATATGGTGATGGATTCTTTATTATTGATGAGAAAACAAATAATAAAATAGTCGATATTGATAATTTAAATACATTTATTAAATCAACTTATTATTCAAAGAGCGAAAATATATTTTTATTTACCGACAAAAGCTCAAATATCCACAGTATAATACATCCCTGCTTAGATGAAGAAGAAAACAAAAAGAATTACCGGACTCCCGAAGAAACAAGAGAGCTTTTTTCTGAAAACAGTGAATACGGCAAAAAAGGAATTGTTATTGATGGGAAAAAACTTTTCATAAATGGAAAAATTTATTATTGGAAAAACATCTTAGTTAATAAATCTCGATATATTATTGGTGAAGATAATATCTATATAAAAGATAATGTACAAAATAAAGTAATATTAACAATCCCAGTAGCCTTCAATTCAGAGCAGTTCGAATCAGCTGCAGTTCATCCAAGCGGAGACATCTACATCCTGCGCATGAACAGGCAGACAAATACCCATAATTTATACTGCATCGAAAACACCTGGGATCCAGAATGGCGCGAACAGTGGTATAAAGAACACCCTGAGGCTGCAAGACCGTAAAGAACTGTCGATTATAAAATTGTTTTCGTAAAATATTTTCGTAAATTTGCAAATTTTCGTAATTTGTGATATTATTTTCGTAAAAGGATATTTCTGGAAAATGCGCCACCAATTGTACGCTGCTATTCGGCGTTAGGCTTGAAGTGACGCGGAGATTTGAAGGAGAAAATCATGCAGGAATCTGAATTAATTGAACTGATTACGAAAATAAAAGAAAGAAAAACTGAGAC
>JAEELR010000042.1 GCA_016282835.1 Treponema sp.
GACCAATTCGTTTACATTCTGCTCCAGTTCCAGCTTTACTATAAGTTTCTTCCAGTACATAATTTGCCAGGAATGAACTTGTAAACTTAGTATCTCCAATATGCTTTAAGACAAGTGCATTATATGAATCAACAGGTTTAATTTTTGCAGCAGAAGAAGTTGTATCTGTTGCAGAAACATTTATATAGGAACCGCTTGCAATATTTGTAAGACCGTTAAGCTGGGAATTTGTAATCGTTAAATTCTGGGCATTAACATTTAATATACCATTTTCATTTACAACAGCATTCTTTAATTCGACAGAACCGGTACCGGAAACCGTTAAAGTCTGAGTACCTGAAATTTGAAAGCCTGAAACTGCACTAAAGCGGCGGATAGAAAGCGGAACAGAAGAATCAATTGAAATAGAGGTTTCTTCAGCACCTGTATTACCGTCAACAACAATCTGCCACAAAGCTTCAGAACGAAGTGCAGCCTGAGCCTGAATCTCAGCAAAGGCAGCAGCAATTGTATCAAACGGCTGGAAAATAGAACCGCTGGCAGTTCCGGATGCAACCGGTAAATTACCGCCTGAACCTGAAACATAATAAATAGTCCTGTGGTAATCCTTTATATCATCTGCAGTAACTTTAAAACCTTTCTTTGTACCAGACGCAGCTACAGGCGAACCAGAATCATCAATTCCCTGAGTGTATGAAACATCATCATAGTAAGCAGAAGAGCCGACTAAAACACTTTCAAACTTTGACCATACAATCAAGGTATCATAGAGATGAAACTGTTCATTATCAGAGGAATCTGTATAGATTAAATCGACATCGTAATTACCGGAAGGAACAGCAGAAAGCTTAAATGCATGCTTTACATTTTCACCAGCAGTAACCGATTCTTCTACCTGAACATCATTAGAAAGTGCATTACCGGAAGTTCCTGTTAATTTTAAAATAACTTTTTCTACAGGATACTTTGCATACTCACCTGTAAGAGCCGGAACTTCAAACGGAATCAATACAGAGCCGCGTTCACTGGCATCAGAAATTGTTTGAGCCTGCACTTTTAAAACGCCGTTGTAATCTACTTCATCTGAACCAAGAGAAGGATTCTTATCGTAGTAAGTGTAAGCATCGCCCGTTGGTTCTACCCATAGAGGAAGACTTCCTGCAACAACAGCAGCAGTTTTTATTGCATCAATTTTTTGTTCATCAGTTGCACTTACAGCATATAAAGTTGAAGGCAACTCAGCAGTTCCTACAACAGAAATTGTATATTGTTTTTCAGCAGCAACAATCAGCTCAATTCCTGTCATAACATTTGTCGCTGAAGGAATTATAGGCGTAATACAATCGTATCCATTTACCGCTGCAGCCGTTGAACTGTAATCTGCTAAAGTAAAGCCTGCGACAGAGGTGTTTTCAGTTGCAGTTGAAGCAATCACTGTAAAATACAAAGCGGTATCGTCCGGGTCCGGCATAATTGTTCTTGGACCAATTACATTATTACCAATTCCCAGTTTAATTTTTACATAACCAGGCTTTAAGGTCTCTTCAGGTTTATTAGTATTTTCTATATTAGTAATGTCTTTAGAACTATTAACAATATCACTTGTTATTTTTGAACAACCAAACAAAACTAAACTCAATACAATCAAAAACGATAAAAATTTAGTTTTACTTTTCATAAAATAACTCCTATTCAGTCATTCCCCCAAAACACCACCATTACCTTCTATTTTAATCCATGTAAGGATTTTTTTAAATACATTTTTCACTTAATCGTCAGTCAACCGACAGTTCAAATATTCAGTCAACTGCCAGTTCAAAGGTTTGCGAATAAGTATTTTCCTTATATTTTACATTTACAATAACATTATATTTAGCAGCTTCTTCCACATCACTTAAGAATTGCGGAAGTCCAACTTCATACACAGGCTCGCCGCTATATAATTCGTATGTAGAGTTTTTATCCTGAAGAATATATTCAATATTTGTAATACCCGAATTTTCAGGCGCTAAAGTATTTCCTTTCTTGTCTACAACCTGAAGTGAAAGTCTCAGCGTATGAACATCCTCTAAGGTTGAACGGTTAAAAGTTAAAGGAGAAAGTGACATATACATTACATATCTGTCAGGCAGCAGAATTTCAAAGCCCTTCTCAAGCCTGTTTCCTACATAGAAAAGTCTTCTCTCGTAAGCTGAATCAATGTAATCATCTTTTGAAGCATATGTCTCAAGGTAATAAACTCCATCTTTAAGATTAAAGCTTTTAAGGTTTGGCGCGCTGCCGGTCTCAATCAAAGTATTATTCGAAAGCCCTGCATTTACTTCAAACAGATTATAATGAATCGTAACATCCTCAACTTCACTATAAGCGGTTCCTTCAGTCTGCGTTGGAGAAGTTAAAACTAAAGTAAAGTATCTTTCGCTTCCCTCTTCTTCTATAAAATTTAAAATCTGTTCATTATCAACATTAATTTTAACCGGCTTAAGCTGTCTTGAATTATTTAGAACAACCACAGAAGAAGAAAGTCCTTTTTCATCAATAAGAGTAATTTTATAAGTACATTCATCACCATAAGAAGCATTTTTAGAATCAGTAATATACACCGGATGATTTGATTCTGGGAAATCTACAGCAGGCAATCCGTTTCCCGTTAACTCATTGTTGTATTCATTTTTACTCAATAGATCAGGACGCACTGTATTTAACGCAGAGTTCATTGTCCATTTTTCAGTTGAATCATTGTACGAAAGATTTAAATCAATTCCCCTTTCAAGCTTTACACCCGGCGCACCGGAAAGCCCTTCAATTTTTATTTTTTTTACATCAGAGTGAACATCCTGCCCTTCCAGCTTGAACAGCGAATCAGGTAAATTAAAACACAAAACATAACGCCCCAGACTTTCCGAAAAGCCAGAGCCTGCATATCCTTTATCAATCATAATGACAGCACCCTGAACCTGAGGCGGAGGAGTATTTACCACAAGCGGATTTTTATATTCCTCAAAAGAAATGTCATACTCTTCAGGAAGCCCCAGCAAAAAAGAAGGAGTAATGTCAGCACCGGGTTCAATTTTTTCTACTGCAGTAAGAAACTCCTTTGTTAAAGTCAGTGTAAAAATGTTATCTTCAATTTTAGAAATTCCATAAGCCCCGTCCATACTTTCGCTAAGAAGTGAATCACCCGCGTTAGAATATGTTTCAATAAAAACAGGAAGCTTAAGCGGATTTTGAATCTTATAGGTAATCACTAAATTTTCATTAGAAGGAACGCACAGATTTTTTTTACTGTCTAAAGGATAATTTTTTTCATATATACATTCTGCAATTTTTACCTGTGAAGTTTGATTAGCATAAAAAGACTGAATTCCATTACCGGAAACAGACACATTATCAAAGGGATTTTCGCAGGAGAAAAACAAAACTAAACTAAGCAGAGGAATTATTCTTTTCATAATAAAACTCCTATACCTAATGAAGCCTGTATCATTGGGAAATATGGCTCAAGTATAAACGGCAAAGTTCCCCTCGCACTAAAAGTAATTCCCACATGTTTTGAAAAATAATAATCGAAACAAAAGCCTCCGCACACAGCCGGGTACAAATAATCCTTATCGTAAACCTGCAGCTGGCTGTCCAGATAAGTTATGCATGGCTGTATAACTAAAAAGCCTCCGCCGCCTGCAAACAAAGTGAATCCGCTTCGGGCAGTAAAATAAATTTTCGTACACAGAAACGCATTTATAAAAACCGCATTTGAAGTGATGCAGTAATTTTCATTTTCATATTTAAACAAATTATACCCAAGATTTAATCCGTAGCCCGCCTTAAACCCTTTTTTCCCAAGCGCAAAATTTCTGTACATAAAATCAAGCCCAAGTGGAACGAAAGAACTTTTAAAGCTCTCAAAAGAATCAATCGCTTTCATTCCATAGGACTCGCCTAAACTGTTTTCAAAAAGCACAAGCCCTTCTAAAGGCATATACGAAAACGAAAGAAAATGTTTTGCACTTTTCAAATATGTAAGCTCATCTGTTCCAGCCTTCATTTCATCCGTTGCCATTACCAGTCCGGAAGAGGCCTGATTAAACGGAACATATCCATCTTCTTCATCATCACCTTTTGGCTCAAGCATTTTTTCAGCAGTACCAGAAATTTTTCCAGGCCAGTTTTGTGAATTATAAAATGTCTCGACATCAGAAGGATTTGTATATTGAATTTCAATCTGCTCTTCTTCAGTTTCATTCATTTTATTTTTGTTTTTTTTCTTTTCTTCTTTTTTGTTCTCGTCTTTATCTTCTGTCTCTTCGCCTTCCTCTTTTTCTTCTTCTACAAAATACGGAGCTTCCCTCAGTTTAGTCAAAGGAATTCCGTTCTGAGCAAAAACAAATTCATTCGAAGCAAAAAGCAGCACAATGAGAAAGAAATATTTTTTTAGAAAACAAAAGAATTTCATCTACTTTAATTTTAGTTCATATCTGCTGTATTTTCAATTTTTTGATTTTTTCTAGAAACGCTGATTCCATCGCCGCAGTCAAAAAACTCTGTAGAAAATTCCGTGTTGTTTTTTAAGAATTCAATATACTTCCTGATTTTTTTCACAAGCTTTTTCGTGCTGTAATTATGAGTCAAACTTAAATCTTCAACCATTCCGTGAAACTTTAAATTGTCAGTTATAATCACGCCGTTTTCAGAAAGATTATTTTTAAACTGCTCAAAAAATTTTATGTACTGAGCCTTTGCAGCATCAATAAAAATCAAATCGAATTTTTCATCAAGCTCCAGAAAGTGTGCATCCTTATTAATCAAAGTAATCCGATCCTTCAACCCAAGATCGCTAAAGTTTTGAACCGCCTTAATGCATTTATCAATATCAATTTCAACAGTAGTAATTTTTACATCAGGAGAAGCAAGCGCAAACTCACTCGCAGAATATCCAATCGCCGTCCCCAGTTCCAGCACGGACTTCACCTTATGTTCTTTAATATAATTACAGATAAACTCTATCCCGCCGTCTTTCATTATAGGAATGTAGTTATCTTTCGCGTATTTTTTAATTTCATCAATCTGCTGCATGCAAGACATTGTAATGAAATTTTATTTGCTAGACGAGTACTTATTTTTTTTGGGGGAAAAGCCTTCCCCTCGCTCGCACTCCGTTGCTCGCTACCCCTTCTAACGGGGCAAAATTTTTCTCTTACGACAGCCCCGTAACGCCCCTATGATGTTTGCGAGTAACGCAGTGGTTGAGAAGAAGAAGCCGTATCGGGGCAAAGCCCCCCACCACGTGATGAAATATCAATGATTGAAGTACAGGGGTAGTTTCGATGAACTCAACCACCCCATAAACTCGACATCCAACCTGTTAAAACAGTCCAGCTAGTGATGAAACAAAATCATCAACTGCGGCAAGCTTTAACTTTTGTGTATAAAAATCAATTTTACCTGTCTGTGCATCTGTAACTGCTACAACCAAAACAGATGAAGAAATATTTTTTACTTTTTCTTCAGCAATTTGTACGGCACTCATAAAGTTTTTGCAGTCATCAGAATTAGAAACAGAATCTTTTGGAACATACTGCATAAAACACAGGAAACCATATTCATCGCTCACGCTTTCCATATAATCAATTGAAAACTCAGCCAATGAATCAAACGGTTTCTCTTTTGTTTCCGGTATATAAAAAAGCTTTTTCACAGGAGAATATTTTTTCTCATTGCCAAACACAAATTCAACATTCTCGTTATTATAAACAGAAGAAGCTTCCTCAAAAGTAGTCACAAGCTTTCCGCGCGATTTAAATACTTCGTTTAAGTATGCATCAGAAGAAGGGTCAAATAAATCTTCAAATTCGCCAAGCCCTGAAAACAACTGCGGGAACAAATAAAACTGCTGTTCATAAACATCCTGTAAATTCAAAGCATTTTCTGTATCACAATGAGTTGTTACCTGAACAAAATGTTTATTTGCACAGAAAGAATTTGTTACAAAGCCAATTGACTTCCATGCATCCTTAGCTTTTTCTGCAAGATTTCTTTCATCCTCTGCATTACAGAATTTTTCTGCCGTATAATGTTTTTTATAGGAAGAAAAATCCAAGCCCTGTCCGCTATAATTTTCTAAAACCAAAACCAACACATTCTTTGGTTTTCCCTCTTTGTTATTTAAAACAGAAACTGCTGCCTTTTTATTCTGATTTTTACAAGATGCAAAATTTAATGCAAAAGCAAAAATCAAAACTGAAAGCAGCAATTTACAAGAGGTCTCAATAATCCTCTTAATCATATTTTATTCTGCGTATCCATTAACATTTCCAAATGTACTGTCACCCAAAAGTCTGCCAATAAACTGGCCGGTCTTATCGTTTTCGTTTTCACCAGTAAAAATTTCTGTTCCTGGTCCAAAACCATAAGTGTTTACTTTTTGAGTTGAATGTCCACCTGAAGCACTCTTTACAGAATCAAAATTTGTTTCCCAGCCTTCTCTAGTCTGATAATCACCAGTTTCATGGTCAGCGGAAATTACAAGAATTGTATCCGGATTTTCAAGAACAAACTTTAATGCAACAGCAACACCTTCATCAAAACACTGAATCTCGTTAATTGTAGCAAGTGGAAGCTGAGAGTGTCCCCATCCGTCAGTACAAGTGTTTTCAATCATAACAACAAAGCCGTCAGAATTTGGATCCGCTTCAGCTTTTGCCTGTAATGTTGAAAGTGCATACTTAACCATTTCAGGGAAGTTTGGTTCTGTTTTACTGTGCAAATTATAACCGTCATTAGAAGGCTTTTTCTTTTTGTTAATCATCCATGCAGCTTCATGCTCCCACGAACCGATTAAATGTCCTTCTGTTCCAGCCTTTACAAGATCACCAAATGTAGTAAAGCGTCTGTAGTTAAAATCGTTTACATTTAATGTATTTGAACTCATATTTGAAAGAGTTGCTTTTTCCCACGCCTTTAATCCGTTAGGAGATTTACACCAGGTATCATAATCTGTCTTTGGAGCAAATCGATCGTGTAAATAATGTCTCAATGAATATTTATAGGCAACTTCTTTTTGTTCATTAGAAAGACCTGCATAGTAAGAATCTACAGCCTGTTCATAAGAATCTGTAGCAGCAGGAATTTTTGGAAGCGTCTTAGATTCCTGAACTGTTGCATCACTCATAATAGATTCGTATTCAGCTCTCATTATAGCATCGTGAAGCTGAACGCCGTCCTGGAAATATGCACCAAGTCCCCAGTCTGTTCCCATAATTAAATCAGGACCAAACAAAAGCTCCTGCATGTAAATCTGAGACTGATGATAGCGGCTTGTATTATGAACAATTGCACACGCTGGAGTTGCATCAGCAAAGTGATCATTTGTAACAACACCAACAATCTTATTCATTTCACGGCCAAGTTCACCAAAAGTCTTTACAGGATTTGCTTCTCTGTCAACACCAATGTATCCGTAACGGGTTTTATATCCGGAAAGAATTGCTGTTCCTCCGGCAGAACTGTCTGTTGTTGTAAAACCAGTTTTATCATCCTGGAACTGACTGTTCTTATAAGACTTTGTTTTTGACTGCATCTGGTTAGGAATAGAATCAAGAATGAGTTCACCCTTATACTGGCGTGAAATCTTTATGTGACTTGCACCCATTCCGTCACCAATCATAACGATTGCATTTTTTACAGGTCTATCCTTAAACAGATTATTCTTAGCAGCTTCTTCTACAGCCTTTTTTAATTCAGGAGTAACATTTGTTTTTACAGTAAATTCAGGGCCGTCGCCTAAAGCTAAATCTGTAATTACAGCAGGGAGCCCTTTTACCCCGTCTTCAGAAACTTTCCAGTCAGGAATAGAAACTCCTGTTCCTGCAGGAAGAATTGGATAAGGGAACTCTGCATCGTATGGAGTGTAACCTGCTTTTACAGCCTTCTTAATACTAGCCTGTACGGGATCTTTTTCCTGGCAGGCGGTGAATGTAAATAAAACAGCTCCCATTGTGAGAGCTGCAAAAAGTATTGTCTTTTTCATTTATTTAATTATTCTTCCCAAAAATCTTCAGAAACTTCGTATGTCTGACCTTGAACTGGTAATTCAGGATTCAAGTCTCTTACAATTACATTATCAAGATAGTAGTTCATACCGCCCTGATTTGGATATTCTCCGGCATAGATTGAAATGTTAAATACATAAAGTCCTGATTCATCAATTTTGTTTTCAATTTCTTCAGCAGGAATAACACCACAAACCTTTCTGAATTCTGTGTCATCAAATTCAACACCAGCATTGTTTGTTGCCAATCCATAAACTTCTTCAGCTTCATCATCAAACATAAACACTGTGTTGTAAATATCATCACAATCGTAATAAGCACCGTCTGTTTCTTCAAATACTGTACCGTTTGCTACAGAGAAAGAAATGTGACCAGTCATATCTGCACGGTTTCTGCTTCCGTTGTCCTTGAACCATGCTTCAACATAATAGCTCTTTCCTTTTCCGTACCATTCTGTTGCATTGATTACACAGCCACCCCAGGTTTCCATCTGTTCTACGCTTAAAGCACCAGTTCCATCAATACCAGCACCTTCAACAATTTCAACATCTGAACCGTCACCATAAATATCTGGAGAATCATCTTTGTTAAAATCTCCGTTATAGCAGAGGTTGCGGTTTGGATCTAAATTCTTTTCAACAGCAGCCTTTCCCTTAGAAGATTTTTTTGCATTCTTCTTCTTACAACCAGTTGAAACAAGTAAAACACATGCCATGAGCATTAAAGTAACTAATTTTGTTATTTTCATAAAAACTCCTCTTTTAAAATCAAAATGATTATATCTATTTTAAATCACCAAACCGAATTCTACAAGTGTAAAAATTCTCAGTTTGGGATTTTTTTGAAAGTTTATTCGAAGCGGATTATTTCTTATCTTTACGGATTACTGCTTATCTTTCTTAAACTTAGAAACTAAAGCTGCATCCTTTTTTATTTTAGATAAAGTCTCTGAAACAAAAGCAATGAAAATTGAAATGAAAGCAGCCAGGAATGTTACTACTATACATAACTTTCCGCGGCTTGGTTTTGACTTTTGATCAGGAACTTCTGCATATTCAAGAATCTGGAACGCAGGCTTTTCGCTGGCCATTGTTACTTTTAAAAGTTCATACTGAGTTTTTAACTGAGCATAAATATTCTGCTGTACCTCAAGCTCAAGTTTAATCTGATCAATATTCATTGCAATTCCGGGAGTTGCACTTGAAGAATAAACATTAGAAACTGAGCTTTCTATGTTTCGAATTTGCTTTTGAAAGTCTTCTATTGTTTTATATGTGTTGGAAATGTTTTCTTCCAGGTTAGTCTTTGCAAGCTGATTTTTATCTATACCGATTTCCTGAAATCTTCTGTCCAGAATGTTAACTACAGTATTTACTACATCGCGGGCAAATTCAGGATCTATATCTGTATAACTGATTGAAAAAACACCTGAAGTTTCATCATAGTTACAGCCAAGACAGGCACGAACCGCACTTCTTGTTTTTGATTTTTTATGACTCTTGATTTTATAGCGCTCTACTAAATTGTACTTTTCAATCAGCTCGTCAACAGTTGTATTGCTTGTAACTAAGTATACGGCAAGTGCATTGTAAGTCGGGCCTTTTGACAATGAAGTACCTGACATTTTTGCAAGTCCTGATAAACCTGAAGAACTTAACATTCCTGCAAGACCTGAATCATTACTGTTTTCATTTATTAACATCTGTGCGTATGGAGAATACTTATTTGGCATAGGTGATTTTTCAGGCGGAAGCTTTATAGTCAATATTGAAAAAGCAAGAACTAAAACCATTGCAATAACTACGGTCGAAATTATCATACCTTTTTTCTTCCATAAAACCGCAACAATATCGATTAAAGAAATTTCTTCACTTGCAGTCTTTGGATTCTCATTTACTTTTTCAGTTTCAATTACACTTTCACTTTTTCTTGCCATTTTTATTTCCTTAAAACAAATAAACTATAATTGCAATTATAAATAAATAATAAAAAAAATTGAATATTAGAATTAATAAAATACAGCTGCATTTTCTTCGCACTTTTCATCAGTTTCAAACTCTTTTGTAAACTCATTTATCAGTTGCTCTGAGCGGTTAAATAATTCCTGAATCGATTTATATTTTGGCATTTCGTTTTCTGCTTTTATATCTTCTGCTTCATCATTAAATTTTAACCTGTAATTTCCTAGAGAACATTTTTCCAAACTTACGCGATTAGAATAAACCTTCTCCAACACTTTTCTAATGTCATATACATAGGTATACAAATATTGCCGCACCTGAAAATCGTAGCGGTTCCAGAGAAACTCGCACACAGTTTTCTCGCTGATACTTTTTTCTTTATTTTTATACAGCAGTTCCAGCAGCTTTAAGCGAGAGGGAAGAAGTTTTCCTTTTTTTCTAATTAAATCAAAATCAAGAATCTGTTTTTCTTCGCGGGAAGATAATAATTTTTTCGGATGACTGATGAGCGACAAGTATGGATTTATATCATTCTTTTCCAGCTGATTCGAAATCAAATAGAATATTGAATAAAGATTACTTATGCACTCCAAATCAATTATATCTCTAAAGTAATCCCTGTTTTTTGCAATCCAATATGCGCTTCTGTCCTGCGGCAAAGGATACGGGTCATTATAGATACAGACAGGAACCGGATTCTGCGCCTGCTTCATTAATTCATAGGGATTACAGATATCAAGCTGAATAAATGAAAAATCAATCATTACAAAATCGAGCCTGCCCTTTTCAGCTAACCCAACATCAATATAAAAATCGTGAGTGTTTGTGTAGTAAGACACTTCATCAAATATAAACTCTAAATTGCTGATTATTTTTTTTAAAACATTTAACTGATTTTCTTTTACCAGAACGTAAATTTCCACTTGCGATTTACGGAATTGTTTTTGAACTTAAAAAGACAAAAAAAAGATATACAAAGAAATTTAATTAGTCAATCGGTATACGAAAAGAATGCCGGGTTATGACTATTTTATCTGGCTATAGAGGTCGGCCATTTTTTTTCGCCAGTCAGGAGTATTGTCTTTTGTTTCCCATTCAATAATTTTCTTTATGGTGAAATGCTTTACATCATGCACATTCGGAAAGTTTATGATTCCAAATCTGCCTTGTCCTATATAGGAAACTTTATCTCCGGCTTCAAGCCTTTCGCTTTCTGCAATTTTACTTAATACACAATCAAAATGAACCGGCTTGTTAGAATTTGTATCAATAAAAGAAGAGGCAATTTCATTTATAGGCTGCCCGCAATACTGGCACACTTCATTATATCCTGCTTTCAGTTCCTGGATTTCAGATTCAAGCTTTGAAAAGTTCTGCTCAAAATGATGATAGGAAGGCTTAAACTGCTGCTTTGTATTCTGACTGTCATTTCTCTGCTGTTTATTTCTGTTGCTCTGGAATGATTCTCTGTTTACTTTATATGTATTATTTCTTTCAGAATTTCGGTCTGTTTCACGTTCAGAATCACGTTCATTATTATATCTATTGCTTTCAAATCTTCTCTGATTAAAATTATTTCTATGTCTGTTTGATCTCATATTTTTCATTTTTTAATTATAAAATATTATTTTGTACTTTGCTAGACATAAGGACAGACTTATAATATTTCAATTTGAATCATCAAAAACAGAAGTCCTTGTGGCGTAAGTATGCATATCTACAATCCGTTTGCTCAAAACAACAGCAATGCGGTCTATAGCAAAATTAACATAGGACGGGTCTTGAATTTTTTGTTGAATTTCTTGTAATCGTGGAGGTAAATCACTATTAATTTCAATCTTAAATTCTTCTTCTTGCATCATTTACTCCGTAAAGGCATTTTCTATATGATGCACAGCCTCCATTTGTTTTACATTCAACGCTATAACATCATATCTAATATACTTACTATTATATTGTCGATGTTTTTCGAGGAAAATTTTAGAAGTTTTAATAATCTTCTTTTGTTTTTTTTCATTTAGTTCCTGGGCAAGAGTATCAATATCTCCGTCTAAAAATGACTTTACTTCTACAAAAACCAAGTACTCACCCTTTAAGGCAATTATATCGATTTCACCATTACGGACACGAAAGTTTCTTTCTATAATTTCATAGCCTTTCGAAAGCAAAAAAGAGCAGGCTTTATCTTCACCAAAGACACCTTTCTCATGAGTAGAAATTCTTGACTGATTGTCACTGTAGATATTTTCTTTTTTCAATGATGGCATACAAACGAAATTAAATTTCTTCTAATTCTTCAAGTTCGTCTAACTCTTCAAGCTCTTCCACATCAGAATCATTTTTTGCAGAAGCAGAAGCATTTTGATTAGCATTTGCAGAAACTTTTTGTTCGGAAGCCTTCATAGCATTTATTTCCTGTTCAGTAAGTTCTTTTCCGGCTGTAACTAAAAAAGGAATTTTCCATCGGCGCAGACAGTCAACATGATATTCTTTTGCAGGATGTTTTGCTGCCAGAAACATGCACTTACCGTCATCAAAAAATACAGGCTGAGAAAACATTATACCGGGTCTTATTTTATTACATTCAATTCTTGTACTCATTTTATAGCTTCTTCTTTCTTAGAAAGTTCTTTAATTACAGCAAAAATACTTGCAACTGCTTCCCATGTTTCATACGGAATACACTGCCCTATTTCAGAAAGCGTAAGGACATTAGATAAAACTTTATCTTCAACAACAGGAATTTTATTTTCCTTTGCTATTTCTATCATTTTCTTTGCAACATCGCCTTTAGCTTTTGCAGTAACCACAGGAGCTTCAACATTGTCAGGATACTTCAGCGAAATTGCTTCAAGATCTGCAAGTTTCATATAATTTCTTCAAACACAAAAGGCTGTTCATTTGATGAATATAAGCCTTCAGTTAAAGCCAGGGTGGAATAGCTAACTGTCACAGAATCGCTGTTCATGCCGGAACGAAACAATTCTCCAATCCGCTTTTCTTCGCTTTGAATTTCTGAAGTCAAAAGTGGAGGTAATGTACAGAAGCGTACTTCCTTTGCCTTGCTTGAATTTAAATATAACACAAAAAAATAATTTGTAAAGTCAGATTTACAGGACACACATATTTTTTCGGTACAGTGATTTTGTGTATTCAAAAGGAGGCGGATGATTCCGTTTAAATTTTTCTCTTCCAGCTTCCACTCAAAAGGCAAGACCAGCCAGTGATTTCCGTCTTCGCTTTTAACATGATTGCATAAAGTTAAAAGGCCTTCTTTGTTCTGTAAGAAATTCGGCAGCATTTTACTGAGGGCGGTTTCTATGCTTGAAGCTGGAGCTGGGACAGATTCTGAAACGAGCGATGTGCTGTGCTTGTCGAAGTATTCTGAATGACGGGAGTGCGGGGCGGTAAGGTGCAGCAGTTTCCTGATATTTTCTTCTGTGGGGTTTATGCCTTTTTCTAAAAGTGAATAGACGATTTCTGCAGCTTCCTTTTCTTTATCCGGAAATGATTTTGCCACAGATAAAGCACGCTCAAAATTCTTTCGGTCCAGTTTACTTTTACTTTGCTGAATAAACTGCATCAGTTTTACAGAAGCCTGTGTAAAAGGAAGGTTCAAATCGAAAAACTTCTGTGAAAGGAATTGATTAAAATTTTCATCCGCTTCTTTTACTGC
>JAEELR010000043.1 GCA_016282835.1 Treponema sp.
ACAGGGAATGAATAAACAAAAAAAATAACAGGCGCTAATATAACTCTTAACAAAGTAAATTTATTCGATGTTTTCATAATGAAAGTAATTATATGAGTTTATAAATTTTTATGCTACACCTAATAACTCTTATACCCCTGAACCACTGTCAATTCAGACTTCACCTGTAAGGCAGGCATTAACTTAACCGCAATTTCAAATGCTTTATCGCAGGTAGCTTTTGAATCCGCAACCCCGTGCAAATGAAGAACATATTCTCCGTTTTCGTTTGGAGATGAATCAACTGTTGCTGCAAGAAAGTTTATGTTGATTTTATAATCAAATAAAAGCTGGTTCACAAGCTCCTGTGCCTTTAGCATCAAATCAATTTTTATTTTGCCGGCAGCTTCTTTTTCAGGAGTAACAGACTGCTTTACAAAACACTCAATCACTTTAACTGCATCGTTTATAGACATTCTTGCCGTATTCAATGTCAGCTGAAAATTCTGCGGGTCTTCATTTTCCAGATTAAAAAAGCTTCTGTGGAAGCCCTTTCTGTTTGCATCGCTTTCCTGAATTCTATTTTTAGCCTGCTTTTCATTCCAGTCGAATTCCTTTTGAAGCCTTGAAACCCTGACATCATCATTTGAAATTAAACGCAAAGAAACTAAATTCGGTAGTTCATCTAAAATTATAAAAGTTCCGCGACCAATTAAAATGCAGTTTCCTTCACTGGCTGCTTCAATCACAGCGTACTGCAAGTAGTTCAAATATTCATCGCTGTCTTTAGTTAAACTCGCAAGAAAGCCGGGTTTTCTCTCATCGTATTTAGGAAGTTTCTGTGCAGGAAAGCCAAGTTCAACAATGCGTTTTTCAATTTGCTTTCGGTTAACAAATCTATATCCAAGTTTTTCTGCAAGAGATGCTGCAATTTCATCACCTAAAGCTGCTACCTGTCGTGAAATAGTAATCACTGCCATAAAAACCTCCTTCAACTTCGACTTTCAGTCTCCATAGAAATTCACTACAACTCTCATTATAATATGACCAAAGATAAAACACAAATTTTTAGAAGACGAGAAAAGCTTATGGAAAAAGAAAACTTAGAATGGAGAACAATAAATAGAAAAAACATTTTGCACACAAGGGTAATGGATGTAATCGAACAGACAAGCATCAGCCCGGACGGAACTGAATACACTTATATTGTAGAAGACAGCGTTGACTGGGCAATTGTAATTCCAGTTTATGAAGACAACTTTTTAATGGTTAAACAATGGCGTCACGGTGAAAGAGAATTAAGTCTTGAATTCCCGGGCGGCGATATTGATGAAGGCGAAAATGTTGAAGAAGGTGCAAAACGCGAACTCTTAGAAGAAGCCGGTGTTATTGCGAAAAAATTTACACACCTTATGACAATAAACCCAAACCCTGCCTTGAATAATAATCATGTACATATTTACTGTGCCGAGGATTTAACGCTTACAGGAACACAGTCTTTAGACAAGGACGAATTTTTGAACTGCGAAAAAGTTCCAATCAAAGAAGTGTATGAAAAAATGGGAACAGGAATGCACAACCACGCACTTATGGCAGCAGCTCTTTTTGCTTACATAAGATACAAGAACGAAATTCCTGCTGTAAAATAAAGCGGACAAAATTAATCTCAAAAAACCGGATAAATTACAGGAGATAAACAATGAAAGATCTTTCAAAACTGGAATGGACTGAAACTGATTCTAAAGTCATATTACACACAAGAGTTTTTGATGTAACGGAAAGAACAAGCCTTAGTCCTGAAGGTAAAAAAGGCACATACATTGTAAACAACGCTCCTGACTGGGCAATAATAATTCCTGTTTACGAGGATAGTTTTTTAATGGTAAAGCAGTGGCGCCACGGCGAAAAAAAAGTAAGCATTGAATTTCCAGGCGGTGTAATTGAAAAAGACGAAGACATTCAAAACGGAATCGAGAGGGAGCTTCTGGAAGAAACCGGAGCTATTGCAAAAAAAATTACTAAGCTTGCTGAAGTAAATCCAAACCCGGCGCTATTCAGTAACCATGTACATATTTTTTGTGCAGAAGAATTAACTTTTACAGGAAAGCAAAACCTTGACGAAGATGAATACTTGAACTGCATAAAAATCCCGCAGGAAAAAGTTATCAGTGAAATGGGCTCAAGTGAATATCCTCACGCACTTATGATGTCAGCACTTTTTGCCTGGCTAAGATATAAAAACGAAAACAAATAGAGCCTCACTTAATCAATTAATCGAACAAAAAAAAATCGCCCCGAATTATTTCGAAGCGATTCATTTCTATCTTCTAGAAAAAATTATTTTCCCTTGTATGGTTCGTAATTTATATCAGGGCTGTAAACGCCTTCTCTGTATTCTCCTGTAATAGAAGGAATTTCCATTTTCATTCCAGGTAAAATCAAATTAGGATCTTCTGGTTTTGGTAAAGCGTTCTTATTAGCCTGATACAGGTTTTCCCAAAGATATGGATTGTTGTAAACATAAGGACGTCCTGAAATATTCCAGAAACAGTCTTTGTGTGTAGCCCATGGTCTTACGATGTAATATTTTGGTAAAGGAATAACTTCATAAACTCCGGCAAGTAAATTGATAACCTGCAAAGCTGCATTCGAAGCGTTTTCATAATCCTCTTTAGCATAGAACTCATTACTTCTTTCCAGAGACTTTAAAGCTTCTTCAAATGCCATTGGGAAATTTTCTTCTGCCTTTAACTTTTTTGCAGCCTCAATTCTATTCTTAGCAAGAGCAATATTTCTGTCAGCAGTTTCTTTAGCCATCATGTGTGCAATATATGCATCAGACAAATCTGCATTTTCCTGTGCCTTCTGTGCATACTCTTCTGCCAGAACATATTCACCGGCATCAAGAGCTTTTTCTGCCTTAATTGTATATTCCTTAGCAAGCTTCTGGTATGTATTATTTTTATAACTTGCGGCAAAAACCACAGAAGCAATAAATGCAATAAAAACAAATGATAATATCTTTTTCATTATTTAGCCTCCGGTGAATCTTTAACTGGTTCTTCAACCAAAGTTTCATCAAGTTCTACAACACTTTTTTCTGCTTCACTGAAATCATCAGATTCAAGAAGCTGTGTACCTTCGTCTGCAATAGCGGCAACTTTTTCATCACCTAAAGGAGCCTGTGTGTCTGCCTTAACAGCAACATCTTCACTCTGAGAAACTCTTTTCTTAGCTGCTTCTACTGCTGCTTTTGCCTTTGCGCGTGCTTCAGAAATTTCAGCTGCAAGCTTTTCAAATACTTCTTTTGCCTTGATGTAATTATTGTAAGCACTCTCAGGAGCTTTTGTTACATAGTTTGTATCGCCGGTCTTAAAATAATTTACACCTTCATCGTATTCAGTTTTTCTTGAAACAGAAGCTTTAACTTCATCTGCACCCTTTTTAGCAACGAATGCCTTTGTTCTTTCATCTTTAGCAAGAACTCTGTAAGCTGCATCTAAAACTGCATCAAATGAAGCAGAAGCACTCTGAGCTTTAGCAAACAATTCTTTTCCAGAAAGTAAAAGTGTTGCATCATCATCAAAGGAATTTAAAACTTTAACACCTTCATCGTAAGAAGCTTTATTGTAAGAAACAAAATTATTCGAATCGATTTTTTCCTTCTTAGCCTTTGCATTTCCAGCTTCAGCAAGAGCCTTATAGCGTAAGTCTAAATCTTTCAGGTGCTCGGCCATAACAGGGTCTTTATCTGCGGATGAAATATTTACCTTATCTTTTTCCAAAATTAAATCCAATGCAGTAAAAGCTTTTGCAAATGATTTATCTGCTCCTGCTTCCAATGCACTTTTTCTAGAAGCTTCTACAGATTCCAACAATGCTTTATTAGAAATATCAGTATTCTCTAATTCAGTGTCAACTTTTTCCTCAACAGGAAGATCTTCTTTCTCTGGTGTTGATTTACAAGAAAGAAATAACAATGGCAGAGCAAACGCACAAGCCATAAGAAATAGAACTTTTTTCATTTTTCCTCCATATACATATATATAAATATTTTACAATAAGAATTAAAATGCCTCAACATTTACATTGTGTTCTGTAAATTTTGTAAAAACAATAACCCTATACATAAAATCGGATAAATTTTCTAAAATCTCCAATAATTATTGCTTAAACTTCGAGTTTCATCAACTAACAACAAAAAATGTTTTCGCTCCCAGAAAAGACAGGCTGTTTCACACGGTTGAAGGGTA
>JAEELR010000044.1 GCA_016282835.1 Treponema sp.
GAATTTCATATCCCTGAGTGTAAGAATTATTTTCTGGATCCGGCAAGTGTTTGTGCAGCCCTGTGCCTGCCTTTAGATAACGCAGCTGATGTTCTGGATATGTGTGCAGCTCCCGGCGGAAAATCTTTAGTGCTTTCGTTGAATCTAAAAGAAGAGGCTAAACTTACTTCCAATGAACGTTCCGGTGAAAGAAAAAAGCGTCTCGAATCAGTTGTCTCAGAGTGCCTTCCATCAAATATAAAAGAGAGGATTTTTGTTACCTGTTCAGATGGAGCAACCTTGTGTCAGAATAAAAATTTATCCTTTGATTCGATTTTACTGGATGCTCCGTGTTCAAGTGAACGCCATGTTTTAAATGATAAAAAATACCTGGATGAATGGACTCCTTCAAGAATTAAATCTTTATCGCAGATGCAGTGGGCTTTGATTTCTTCTGCATACAGGCTTTTAAGAAATAATTCCTTCCTTCTGTATTCAACCTGTGCTCTGGCAGATTCTGAAAACAATCAGATTATTGCCCGCCTCCTGAAAAAATATCCAGATATGTCTTTAGTTTCCTGTGATGAAATAAAAAACACTTTCTATAAAAATCTTTCCAATGCCGGAAATGTATTTAGCGAAGAATCAATCAATTTAATAGAAAAAACTTTTTCGCTGGCAGAAAAAAAAGACTTCGGCTTTCATATTTTACCGGATACTGCTTCAGGCTCAGGACCCATATATTTTTCGCTTTTAAGAAAAAATTAGTCTTTCATAATCTTGTAAATCACTTTCAAATGTTTTACAATTTGTTCAAAGGTATTGTATGGCAAAAAGTAAAATAAAAGAAAAACAGCAAATGATTACCGAAATGGAAATTGAACTCAAAAATATAAAAGATGTTGATGTTCTTTTAGAAAAAATTTTAACTTGTGCCAGAAAAATCGTTAATGCTGATGCAGGCTCCATCTATGAATATGACAGTCAGAAAAATCTGCTGTATATCCGCTACAGCCAGAACGATACTTTACAAAAGCGTCTACCTCCCGGAGAAAAACTGCCGTATGTTGCATTCAGTCTTGTTCCGACCGCTCAGTCTATTTCGGGTTATTGTGTTGTTTCAAAAAATTCCGTGAACATTGCAGATGCTTACAATATGGATGAGTATCTGGATGAAGAAAAGAAAATAAAGCGTCCGTATTCATTTAATTCAGGCAGTGATCTTGCGACAAATTATCATACAACTTCAATGCTTACAATTCCTCTTCTTACTACAAACGGTAAGGTTTTAGGCGTTTTGCAGATTATTAATGCAAAGAATGGCAGGGGAAAGGTGATTCCGTTTGATGAAAATGCTGTTTTCTATATAAACCAGTTTGCAACTAAAGTTAGTTCAATCTATGAATATGCTTATTTGACCCGCCAGAGTTTTGACCGCTTGATTCGTGTTGCTGAATTCAGGGACCCTAAAGAAACAGGAGCCCATGTAGAACGTGTTTCAAGCTTTTCCGTTGAAATATATGACCGTTATGCAGCAAATAAAAAAATTCCTGAAAAAGAGCGTGAAAAATTCAGGGATACACTGAGTCTTGCTGCCCGCTGCCACGATGTAGGAAAAGTTGCAATTCCAGATGAAGTTCTAAAAAAGAACGGCATCCTTAATGATGATGAGCGAAGTATCATGAAAGGCCATACTTGTGTAGGGGCTCAAATTTTTTCTCCTGTAGAAAATGATTTGGACTTGATGTCCCGCGATGTCTGCCTTCATCACCATGATCGCTACGACGGCGCCCCGAAAGGTTATCCAGGAACTTTCGATTACACAACATATATGCCTGCTACTAAGCTTCCGGACACAAGTTCCATGGCTTTGAGCGGTGAAGCTATTCCTTTGGCAGCTAGGATTGTTGCCCTTGCTGATGTTTACGATGCCCTGCGTCACAAAAGATGCTATAAGGATGAATGGTCTATAGAAGATACCTTTAATGTAATAAAAGAAGAGCGCGGAAAGCAGTTTGACCCTGAATTAGTAGATGCTTTTTTTCAGGTTAAAGACCGTCTGGAAGCAATTAACAAAGCATTAAGTTAAAATTATAAAAGAGTGAATTATATGTATTTGTTTTTATTTTTTTCTATTCCAATATTTTCATTTTGGTATTTAATGAGAATTAAAAAGTTTTCCTTCAGCCAGTTTGTTTTTCCGGTTATCCTGGGCTTTTTTATCAGTATATTATTTGCCTTTGTAAGAAAGTTTTTTATCATTTCAAATTACTGCATTTTATATAGCATTGTTTCCTACATTTTCCACGAAACCCTTATCTGGCTCTTGTTTCCGGCTGTACTGTCTTTTGCAGTATTTTTTCTTTTATCAAAAGATTCAAATCAGTATAAAATCGATATGATTTATGCTTTGCTCGCTTCAACTTTTTTCGTAGTGCTTCCGTACTCAGTTTTTTCCGGTTTCGATAAAAATTCATTTTTCCTGCTATTTATTAAACCGCTTTTATATATTTTTGTTTTTTTATCCATAGAGTTTCTGGTAAAACAGTGCTTTTATTATATTAGTGAAGGTAATAAATCTAAACTTTTACCATTGATTATCCTGTTTTTTATAATGCTCTTTATGGAACCGGCAATTGAAGCCCTCTGGTATTTTAAGAGTCTGTTTGTTTTGCAGATAATTCTATCAGTTTTTACTCTAGTATTTGGACTTTTCAGCATGATAAAGAATTCAACCAGATAAGAATTGGTAAGAATTTACAAATACTATAGACACAAATGGCTTTTTTTTGATATTATAACAAAAATTTTTTTTGATGTGTTTATAAACACTAGGAGGTTTTTTGGCAGACGCAAAAGGCTTACGCGTAAATGAACAGATACGCGTTCGTGAGATCAGACTTATTGATGAAAACGGTGAGCAGAAGGGCATTGTACCTACAATTGAAGCTCTCAGAATGGCACAGGATCGAGATCTCGATCTTATTGAAGTTTCGCCAAATGCAAATCCCCCGGTTTGTAAAATACTTGATTTTGGAAAGTACCGGTTTGAACAGGAGAAAAAACTCCGTGACTCCAAGAAAAATCAGAAAGTACTTAAGCTTAAAGAAATTCGTATGCAGCCAAAAATTGGCTCAGGCGATCTTGACACAAAATCAAAACATGTTCAGGAATTTTTGAACGAAGGTGATAAAGTGAAAGTTACAATCCGTTTCCGCGGAAGAGAACTTGCACACACAGAACTTGGTTTCGATGTCCTGAAAGAGGTTGAAAAAAGACTTGAAGAAGGTACTTATGTAGTTGAAAAAGCTGCTGCAATGGACGGCAGATTTATGTCAATGACATTAGCATCTAAAGTTTCAAAGCCAAAGAGTAAACCACAAGAAGCTGAGAAAAAAGAACCTGAAAAGGATTCTGATCAGCAAAACTAAGGAAGAGGTAAGAATATGCCTAAAATGAAGACAAAGAAATCGTCAGCAAAACGATTTTCTTTAACAGGTACTGGTAAAGTAAAGTACAAGAAAATGAATCTTCGTCATATTTTGACAAAGAGATCTGCAAAAAGAAAGATGCACTTGCGTGAAGCTGGAATTCTGTCAGAAGATTCAGCTGCAAGAATCCGCAAACAGCAGCTTCCATACGGTTGATTTTAGGAGAGGTAGAAAATGTCTAGAGCAATAGATGGTACAAAACGAAAGAATCGCCGTGCAAAGATATTAAAGCTTGCAAAAGGTTTCTACGGTGATAGAAAGTCAAATTACAAGCCTGCAAAAGATGCTGTTGTAAAAGCACTTGACCATGCTTATGTTGGTCGCCGCAACAAGAAGCGCGATTACAGAAAGTTATGGATTGCACGTATTAACGCTGCAGTAAGAGCAGAAGGTTTATCATATAGCAGATTTATCGATGGTCTTACAAAAGCTGGTGTTACATTGAATAGAAAAGCTTTGAGCAATATGGCTATTGAAGACCCAACTGCTTTCAAGGCTGTTATTGAAGTTGCTAAAAACGCATTAAAGGCATAAGTTTATGATTACACTCGATCAAGTTTTGTTGTTACAGGAAAAAGTAGAAACTGCTGTTGAAAAGATTGTTTCTTTAGAGGCAAAAATTCAACAGCTTACATCAGATAATGATGCTTGGCGCGAAAAGTGTTCCGAGCTTACAAAAGCATTAACTGAGAAAACGGAGTTAATTTCTAATCTTCAAATAACACAAAGCAAGATCGAGTCTGGCATTTTAAGTGCCTTAAATAGACTTGATGCTGTTGAAAATTCAGTCCTTTCTGGAAATGAAGAAAATTCAAGTTCAGAGAGTCCTGAATTTTTAGAAGACACAACTGCTTCTGAAAATACAGCTTCTGGTGCTGAAGAAACAGTTGTGGTTCCTAATCCTTCCGCTAATAATTCAAACAATTCAGATACAGATAATTTCGATATTTTCTAGTTTAGTAAGGCGAATATGGGAAAGCTTAAGGTAAACATTTTAGGTTCATCTTTTTCTATATCAGCTAAGGAAACCGATGAGTATTTAGCTAAGCTCCATGATTATTACAAAGAAATTACAGAAACCTTAAGAACTGCCTCAGAAATTAAGGACCCGCTAAAAGTTTCTATTCTTTCCGGCGTTACTTTAGTTGATGAGCTTTATAAAGAAAAACAGAAAAATGCAGAATTAAGAAAGCTGCTTGATACTGATGAAGGTGAACAGGCAGAACAAATAACTCTGGAACTTATTGATAAAATCGAAAAGGTTTTGTAGCTATAGATGAAAATTTTTGTTGATGCAGATTCATGCCCTGCAAAAGTTAGAAATGCTGTCCAGAAAAAATCAATCCAGTTAAATATAAAGCTTTTTTTTGTAGCAAACCGCGAGATTAAATTTACAGAACAAAGTGATTTATTCAAAATGATTGTCTGCGAAAATAAAACAGGCTCAGCTGACGATTACATCTTCACTAATTCCAGCGAAGGCGATTTAGTCATTACTAAAGATTTACTTTTAGCAGAGAGACTTCTTACAAAAAATGTTACAGTAATAAATGACAGGGGAATTGTATTTTCTCCAGAAGTATTAAAAAAGATGCTGCAGCAAAGGGAAGAAAGCATGCTGATGAAAGCTTGCGGTGTTAATACAGGCGCCAGATTTAATTCCTATGGTCAGAAAGAGCTTACAGATTTTTACAATTGTTTTATGAAAGTTTTGGAAAAAAGATAAAAAAAATTATTGCGTAAATAAAATTATTTTTGTATTATCCGATTTTACGCTGTTTATTCAAAATAGTGATTACATTTACAAGGTGGTAGAGATTTGTTTAATCGTTCTGATTTTATATCTGATTCTGACTGGAACAGATTCATTGATTTTTCTAAGGATTTAGAAACTCCAAATATTGTTATTAATCTGCATCAAATTAAACAAAATTACATTAAGTTAAGGGATTCGTTTCCTTATGCACAGATATACTACGCTGTAAAAGCAAATCCGGGAGATCCTGTAATTACTCTTTTAAGGGACCTTGGATCAAATTTTGATATTGCATCCCGCTACGAATTAGATAAAGTTCTTTCGCTGGACATTCATCCTGACAGACTTTCCTATGGTAATACAATAAAAAAAGCCAGGGACATAAAGTATTTTTATGATAAAGGCGTAAGAATGTTTGCTACTGACAGCAAGGAAGATTTAAAAAATATTGCAGAAAATGCTCCTAAAAGCCGTGTATATGTCCGCATGCTTCTGGACACTACAGAAACTGCAGACTGGCCTTTGAGCCGTAAATTTGGCTGTCACCCTGACATGGCCTATGATTTACTTGTAATGGCCAGAGATTTAGGTTTAACTCCCTACGGTATAAGTTTCCATCCAGGAAGCCAGCAGAGAGATATTGGTGCGTGGAACGATGCAATTGCTAAAGCCCGATACTTGTATTCCTCTCTGGAAGAAGAAGAAGGTATCAGGCTTACAATGATTAATATGGGCGGCGGTTTCCCTGCTCATTATATAAATCCAACAAATGAACTTGAAACTTATGCTTCTGAAATCACAAGATATTTACAGGATGACTTTGGTGAAGAATCGCCATTAATTGTTTTAGAACCGGGAAGATCTCTTGTAGGTGACTGTGGAATTCTAACCAGTGAAGTTGTTATGGTCAGCAGAAAAAACAATACTGCTTTACAGCGCTGGGTTTATCAGGATGCCGGAAAGTTTAACGGACTTATAGAAACTTTAGACGAATCCATTAAGTATCCTATTATCACTTCTAAGGATGAACCTGGTGTTAAAGAGGGCGAGGTTATTCTTGCAGGCCCAACCTGTGACAGTGCTGATATTATGTATGAAGATTTTAAATACAAATTGCCAATCAACTTAAAAGCAGGCGATAAACTTTTCTGGCTCACAACCGGGGCATATACTTCAACTTATGCAAGCGTAGCGTTCAACGGTTTCCCGCCACTAAAAACTTATTACATGTGATTTTACTGCGAGTTAAGTAAATTCAATTTCTTTTACAATAAATAATTACAGCAAAAAAAATGCACTCTCTTTTCGGGGTAATCCGTTGGAAAGTGCATTTATTATTTAGCCTGTCATTTCGAACTGACAGTTATTATTCTAGTCTAAAGCGTGTCCTGCTGAACCGAATACGTTAATATTCTTTTCTGCATACATCTTCTTAAGTTCTTCACGAGCTGGTGAAAGATACTGGCGAGGATCAAAGTCACCTGGATGTTCTGCGAAATACTTACGGATTGCAGCTGTCATTGCAAGACGACCGTCTGAGTCTACATTGATTTTGCATACAGCAGATTTTGCAGCCTTTCTAAGCTGTTCTTCCGGAATACCAACTGAATCAGGAATCTTTCCGCCAAACTCTTCAATCTGTTTAACATATTTAACAGGAACAGAAGATGAACCGTGAAGTACGATTGGGAATCCCGGGAGTTTCTTTTCGATTTCTTCGAGTACATCAAAAGCTAATGGAGGAGGAATTAAAACTCCGTCTGCTGTTCTTGTGCACTGTTCTGGTGTGAACTTACAGCGTCCGTGGCTTGTTCCGATAGAAATTGCAAGTGAGTCACAGCCTGTTTTTGAAGTGAAGTCAATTACTTCTTCAGGTTTTGTATATTTTGATTCTTCAGCAGCAACATCGTCTTCTACACCGCCCAAAACACCAAGTTCTGCTTCTACTGTTACATCGTATTTGTGTGCGTAATCAACAACTTCTTTTGTCATTGCAACATTTTCATCGTAAGGAAGTGCTGAACCATCGATCATAACTGATGAGAAGCCGTTGTCGATACAGTCTTTTGCAACTTCAAAGTTTGGACCGTGGTCAAGGTGTAATACGATAGGAATATCGCAGCCAAGTTCATGAGCATATTCTACAGCACCGCGGGCCATGTTGCGGAGAATGTATTTATCAGCATAAGCACGAGCACCTTTTGAAACCTGTAAAATTACTGGTGATTTTGTTTCAACACAAGCCATAATAATAGCCTGCATCTGTTCAATATTATTAAAGTTATATGCAGGAATTGCATATCCGCCTTTCATAGCCTTTGCAAACATATCACGTGTGTTTACAAGACCAAGTTCTTTGTAGCTAACCATAAAAAGCTCCTATAAAACATAAAATACTCTATACTGTTAAGAAATCAGTTTAGAATTAAATTAGCATAGACTATTTATTGTTAAATTGCAAGATTGCAAAAAATGTTTACATCTTAAAATTAAGCGTTTGACAAATGGTATAGTTGTAAATATAATTAAAGATAATATTTAAAGATTTTGTGACTTTATGTCGATAATCAAACTGAGGTTTTCTAAAATAAAAAAAAATATAGAAAACATTTCTAAGGAGATTTGAATGAAAAAGGGCGTTGTAGTATTGTTTAGCCTGGTTTTTGCCGCTTTCTGTTTGCCGTTAGCAGCTCAACCAAATATAAAGGCTGTAGAGACAGATGTAGTCGATAATTTCGACACTGATGCAGAATGGACTTGGGATGTTCAGGCAAGTAGATTTATTGAAGAAGGATATCCAATCATCAAGAAGTTTGAAGGTATTCCAAATTCATTACGTCCATATCACAAGGATTCTGATCCAACAGCTATGGTTTTAGGTGTTAAGACTAAGTATCAGAGAAAAGGTGATAACTGGTTTGAAGTTTTTCCTAAGAAAGATGATAAAGTTTATGAAATTCCATTTATTGGTACTGTAACTCAGATTGATTTCTGGGTTTGGGGTGCAAATTACAGCTATAAACTTGAACTTTTGGTTCGTGATGCAGATGGCAGGGTTCATACTTTAAATGCCGGAAGCTTAATGTTCCAGGGCTGGAGAAATATTGTCGTAAATATCCCGGGATATATCAGACAGCATTCAAAATTCCGCTCAGGCCGCAGAAACATGAGCTTTATTGGATTTAGAATCCGCACTGATGCAAATGAGGCTGTTGATGATTATGTAATTTATTTCGATCAGCTCAAGTACACAACAAATACACTTTCAAATGTATATGATGGTTATGATTTAAGAGATGCAGATTTCGGTGATAATGAAAAAGAAGCTTCAAGCGATTCTGCAGATGCAAAATAAATATTAGGGTAGGGTTTAGAATGAAAAAGATTTTATTAACAGTATTAACTTTGGCATTGACTGCAGGTGCAATCTTTGCTCAGAACTCAAGCATCTCTGATCCTGACGCTTCAAATATTGGAAATGACAGTGCACGCCAGGCTTTGCGCGAAATCAGTGTAGACCGTTTCGAAAGAGAAGGTTTCTGGAAAGTTCATATTTCTGCTGATAATGGTGTTATTTCTGGAAGATTATTTGATGGAAGTCCAATTGCAAAAGAACCTTTGGATGATGCAAAAAATCAGGAAATTGAAGATTCAAAAGTATTTGGTGTAAAAACTGAATTCTTTAGAAGAGGCGTTAATTCGTTCTTCATTAAAGCAGCAAGACCAATCCCTATCGAAGGTATTACAAAGACTGTAAGCGTTTGGGCTTGCGGAAGAAACATGGGACATCAGCTCTGGCTTTTAGTTCAGGATTATAACGGAAACAATTTCGAATTGTGGATGGGAACTCTTGAATTCAGCGGCTGGAAAAAAATTACTACAACAATTCCTCCATCAATTGATGGTGAACATGGAATCGTTCAGTCAAGTGTATACAATGGTGATAAACCGGGACTTAAAATTTTAGGTTTCAGAGTTGACTGTAATCCAATGGAAGCTCGTGGTACATATTATATGTATTTAGATGATCTTCGTGCTGTAACAGATCTTTATGATATGGAAAACAAAGACGAAGATGATATGATGGATAACTGGTAGTCTTTACCAAGTATTTGCAGGAATCCTACATCTGTATAAGGTGTAGGATTTTTTTTTGCTTTAACACATTATACTGTAATATTTGGTGTTGCCTTTCTTTTCAATTTCTTCTATAAGATTCATTTTTTTATAAACCCATATAAAAGTGCGCGCTTCATTCTCTTTGATTTTTAATCGTGTGACTAAATCTTTTACACAAAAATAATTCTGTATGTCTTTGGGAATTAATTTTATGTATGAAGATTTTAAATGCAGGGTGCTGCCGGAAAGAATTTTTTCAAGTTTCTTATCTGTTTTAACCCAGTTCTTTTTATATCTTCTTGTGTTAGATTTGTTCTGGACTTTTTCTTCTGTTTCTATTCTTTCTTCTGTAATTTCAACTTCAATAATTTCAAGCCATAAGTTTTTATTCAAAAGGAACGAATAGATTCCTGTGAGTTCATCAAATATAGAATAGAGAGTCTGCTTTTTGGGACTTCTGGTGATTTTAATTGAACCGTCTAATTTCTGTAATTTAATGCTTTTTTTTATGACTAAAGGATACACAATTCTTACTTTGTATTTACTGTTCAGGTAATATTCAATTTTTTCTTTAAGACTTGAAAGGTTAGCAGTTTGTATTTCTATTATAGTTTTTTCATTTTCTAAAATATCTGCAATGTAAGGACCAATTTTTATTTCTGTCTGTGCATTTTCGTTCTGGTTTTTGTAAAAAGTTTTGAGCGTTTTATGTAAATGGGATTCGTTTAAGGTGTTTATCATATTTTTTTTATAAAAAGAAATTTTTTTCATTATCGGTACATTTTTTGCTTGACATTAGGAAAAAAGTGGTTAAAATGTTTGTTAAGTGGGAAATAGTGGGGAAAAGTGGTAGGCAGTGTCATGGAAATGCTTATTGGTGAGTTTAAAAATACTCTGGACGAAAAAGGACGAATCTTGTTTCCAGTTAAACTTCGTTCTGTTTTAGAGGAAAAAGAACTTATGGTAACGCAGGGCCTTGATCACTGTCTAATGCTTTTTACATTGAATGAATGGGCTGCACTTAGTCAAAAGATTTTAGGTTCAGCTTCTTTGTTTAATGACCAGAAAAGACTTGTTTTGCGAAGGTTTATTGCTCCGGCGCAAAAAATCGAGTTTGATAAATCTGGTCGACTTTCTATTCCTCAGAGTCTTAGAGAATACGCGGGCTTAAAAGGTGAATGTACAATTCTTGGTATAAATAAGTATATGGAATTGTGGGACACTGAAAGCTATAACGAGTATCTTGAAAAGACAGAAAGCTCATATCTGCAGGCAGCAGAATCTATGGGCGATATATTTTTGTAATTCTTTAGTTGTTAACACAGCTTTTTGCTGCTTAACATAAATAAAGGGTTGTTATCAGGAGAATGAGGAAAGTGGAAATCGTTCACACCCCGGTTTTATTAAATGAGTGTCTTCAGTATCTTTCGCCAGTCGGAGAAAGTTATGAAAGTCATGCACTCATGGTTGATTCAACACTGGGTGAGGGTGGACATACCTATAATTTTCTGTCAAAATTTCCTGATTTACGAATTATAGGCGTTGACGCTGATGCTAATATTCAGAAAAGAGCACGCGAACGCTTAGAACCTTTTTCTTCACGCGTTAAATTTTATAACGGCTGGTTCAATGATTTTTATTCATCTTATGATTTAAATGATGAAAGACCAAATATAATTTTATTTGATTTGGGTATAAGTGTATTTCATTATGAACGAAGCGGAAGGGGCTTTTCTTTCCGCCATGATGAAAAACTGGATATGAGATTAAACACTGCATCACCTTTAACTGCTGAAAAAATAGTAAATGAATACAGCGAAGAAAAACTTGCGAATTTAATCTATCTTTATTCCGATGAAAAATATTCCAGAAAAATCGCCGGCACAATATGCAGTACAAGACAGACTCAAAAAATTGAATCTACAAAGCAGCTGGCAGATTTAATCTATAATTGTGTTCCTGCAAAATACCGGTACGGACAAATTCATCCTGCTACCAGAACCTTCCAGGCCTTAAGAATTGAAGTAAACAGCGAGCTTTCACGCCTTCCAAATGCCCTGCATACAGCTTTTAATGTTTTGGCTTGCGGTGGAAAAATGGGAGTGATTACATTTCATTCCCTGGAAGACAGAATCGTTAAAAATTATTTCAGGAACCTTGGAAAGCAGTGCGTGTGTCCTCCGGAAGTTCCTAAGTGTGTTTGCGGCGGAACTCCATGTGCAGTTATTGTTACAAGAAAACCTGTGGAGCCGACAGCAGATGAAATAAAAATGAACTCTCCTTCAAGGAGTGCCAAATTACGGGTAATAAAAAAAGTTAGAGATGCTGATGAATCTCGCCTGTTCGGGGTGTAGAAGAATGAAGCCAACATTTAAAGAAGTTATGTATAAAATATTGATGATTCTCCTCGCATTAAGTATCCCTCTTCTTTTAATTTTAAATGGTATCCAGGCTGAAAGATATAAGAAGCTCATGGAAAGCGTTAAAGAACTTGAAGCAAAACAGATTGAACTTGTTGAAGAAAATAAAAAATTGATTACTGATATCGGGCTTTTGTCGAGTACAGAGCGAATTGAAGAAATTGCTGAAGAAAAACTTGGAATGAGGAAAGCTGAATCAGAAGAAATTATTCGTGTTGAAATGAAGGATACTAAAAAATGAGTGATAAATCGTTAATGACTTTAGATGAAGTATTGGATGCTGTTAATGGAGTACATATCTTAGGTGCTCAGGATTTTTATTTTGATGATGTTCAGACTGACAGCAGAAACGTAAAGAAAAATACTTTGTTCGTACCATTAATCGGGGAGTTTCAGGACGGTCATAAATATATTCCGCAGGCAGTAAAAAATGGTGCTTCGGTTGTTTTTGTTGCAAAGAAAAATTATGAAAGTGATTCAAAATTTTTTACAGATATATCGAATGAAAATCCTTCTGTTGTATTTATTGCTGTAGATAATACTTTGTATGCTTTACAGAATGCTGCAGAAGCTTATGTAGAAAAGTTTCCTGGGCTGATAAAAATTGCTGTAACCGGTTCAAGCGGAAAAACTACAACCAAGGAACTTATTGCTGATGTTTTAAGGCAAAAATACAATCTTATTTCTAATGAAGGAAATTTTAACAGCGAAACAGGACTTCCTCTTTCAGTATTTAAAATCAGGGCTGAGCATGAAGCCGGTCTGTTTGAAATGGGAATGAACCGCAGAAATGAAATTGCAGAAATCGCAAAAGTTTTAAAGCCAAAGTATGCAGTTATAACAAATATTGGAACTGCTCATATTGGACTTTTAGGAAGCAGACAGAATATTGCAGAAGAAAAGTCAAATGTGTTTAATTACCTTGGAACTGATGGTGTTGCAGTTATTCCTTCTCAGGATGATTTCTGTTCATTCTTAAAGTCAAAAGTGAAAGGAAAAATTTTATGCTACGGCAAAAATGAAAACCCTTCCATTCACGATGTAACTGATTTGGGCATTGAGGGAACTTCCTTTTATTTAAATGAAGAAAAAATAGTTTTGTCTGTTCCAGGCGAATACAACTTTATAAACTGCCTTGCTGCAATTACTTTAGCAAAGGAACTTAATCTTTCTGATGAACAGATTGCCTGTGGCATAAACAATCACAAATCAATGTTTGGCCGCAGTCAGGTAATTAAGGGCGAGTATACAATTGTTCAGGACTGCTATAATGCAAATCCTGATTCAATGATAAAGTCAATCGAGTTTATTTCATCTGTTTCTTCTACAAGTAAAAAAGTACTGGTGTTAGCTGATATGCTTGAGCTTGGTGAAGATTCAGAAGCTGAACACGAAAAAATCGGCTCGTTTGTAAATGATTTAATTGCAAAGAATAAAGTTTTTGGTGTGGTTCTTATCGGAAAAGAAATGGAAGCTGCATTTGGTGCTTTTGATAAGTCTTTTGTTAATGACAGGGCTTATTATTTCTCTAATAAAGATGATGAAACTGTAAATGCAGTGACTGTTCTTTTGAAAAAATTAGTTTCTAAAGGCGATATTATTTTATTTAAGGGCTCAAGAGGAATGGCTTTAGAAAGAATCGTAAAATTGCTTAGTGAGGTAAAACAATGAGCGATTATGTATTTCTTCCTGAAAGTCCATTAACTAATTATCATAAAAGTGACTGGCTTTTTATTATAAGCGTTGTCTTATTGTGGGGACTGGGGCTTTTTTCAATTTATGTTTTTACAACAGAAAAAGCGCTGAATCTTTTTAACAATAAATATTACTTTTTAATTGCGCAGTTAAAATACAGTGCTGTAGGATTAGTTTTCTTTTTATTTACAGCATTGATTCCTATAAAAGTTATCAGGAAATTTATTTTCCCGGTTGCAATTCTGTGCCTTGTTTTTTGTATAGCAGCTTGCTTTGGAAAGAATGTAAAAGGTTCTCACAGATGGCTTTTCTTTGGAAAGTTCGGATTTCAGCCTTCAGAGTTTTCAAAAATCGTTATCATTTTTTATTTGTCTCACTTATTTGTAAAGCACAAGAATGAATACGAAGAAGATACAAAAGAATTTATCTTCCCGCTGATTGTTCTGTTTTTATATGTAGTCATTATCTTCTTACAGAAAGACTTTTCTACAGGAGTTTTAATCTTTGTAATTGGTACTGCAATGTTTTTAATTTGTGGTGCAAATATGAACTGGTTACTGCCACTGATTCTTTTGGCAATCCCTGCATTCATACTGATGGTTGCAATTGAACCCTACAGACTTACACGACTTCTGGCATTTTTACGCCCTTCAGAATTTACAACTGCAGCATACCAGCAGATGGCAAGCGAAAGGGCAATCTCTGCAGGAAGAATGTTTGGTCAGGGACTCGGCTCATACCTGAGATATGTTTCAAGTATACCAGAAATTCAAAACGACTATATTTTTTCAGGCTGGGCAAGTTCAATGGGGCTTATAGGCGTCTCTCTTTACTTTGTGCTGCTTGTATTTTTTGCCTTCAGAGGCTTTAAGATTTCGTTTAACTGTGAAAATTCTTTTGCTTCATTTGCAGCTTTTGGCTGTACATTTGCAATACTGATTCAGTCTTTAATGAATGTAGCTGTTGTCTGCGGTGCAATCCCTACAACAGGAATTCCTTTGCCTTTCTTTAGTTCAGGCGGTTCTTCCTTAATTTCAACACTCGCAATGTGCGGCTTTATTATGAATGCTTCTCATTGTGCCGATGATGAAAATGAGGATCAAAAATATAGCAATAGCGATGATATAGAAACAATAAATGGGGTGGTAGTAGAAAATGAGTGATGTATTATTTTATGAGTATGAAGATTTAGACAAAGAGGATGTAATTTCAAAAAGTAAATCGAATAACAAAAAAATTTCTATCCTGAAAACTATTATCATTTGCTTAGGAATCCTTTTATTTTTTGAAGTTTTAATTTATGCCTTTGTTATGCCTTGCTTTGGAAATCCAAAATTTGAGTACATCGGTTTAGACGCATCTTCATCCCGTGAAGTAAATGAAGTTTTAAATGAAATGGGTTCGCAGTCGTGGGTTTCATTTGATAAAAATAAAGCTGCTTCTGTAATCAAGAATTCTTTATCTTTTGTAGATGAAGTAACAATAGTAAAAAAGTTCCCTTCAACTGTTTATTTTAAATTTGAAGAGAGACAGCCAGTTGCAAAGACACTGATTAATATTGACAGTCATACAGTACCTATTCAAATTGATAAAAATGGTGTATTATTCACCTCGACAAAAAAATCTGTAAGCTTCGACAGTATGATACCTCTGATTTCCGGTTTACCACTGGAGATTTTAAAGGAAGGAGGAATTTTACCTGTTAAATATAGAAGCCTTATAGGTAGAATTTCAGCATTAAAAGCTTTACCACAAAAGTATTTTGCAGCTATTTCAGAAATTCAGGTTGTTTCTAAACAGCAGGGTAATTACGAATTAGTTTTATATCCTGTTCATTCGAAAATTAAAGTTTTAACTGATAGAACACTTGATGAAGCTGCTTTGAAATACATGATGGTTGCCCTTGATGTTGTGAATTCAATTGAACCTAATGTTTCGGAAGTGGATCTTCGTTATGGCTCTGTATCTTACCGAACAAAATAGGGTAAGTGGGGGAAATTTTGAGTAGCACAATAGTTGGACTTGATATTGGTACAAGTTTTATAAAAATTGTTATAGGTGAAGTAAATCCTGAAACTCAAAAGTTAGAAATAATTGGTTTTGCAAAATGCCCGTCTCAAGGCTTAAGGGTTGGCGGTGCAATTACAAATATTGAAGCTTGTGTAAAAGCAATAAAAAGTGCAATTGAAGAAGCAGAGCAGGCAGCTGGTGTTGAAGTACTTTCTTTTTATACTGCAATTGGCGGTTCCCAAGTTCAAAGCCTGAATACTAAAGGCCAGATTGGAGTTGATGCTACCGGCAAAAAAAACAGACCGATTGAAATTGATAGAAACGCAAAGGACAGAGCTATAGAAGCTGCAAAAGCTGTTTTAATTTCCATAGATAAACGTTTACTTCATATTCTTCCGCAGGAGTATATTATTGACGGCATTGGCGGTTATGAAAATCCTATAGGACAGATGGGTGTAAGGCTTGAAGTAGCAGCTCATCTTGTAACTGTATCTGTAACTCCTTACGAAAGTTTACGCCAGTGTGTTATACGCTCCGGTTATAATCTTAACGGTGTTATGTTAAAAACTTTAGCAGAAACCTTTTCTTCCCTTTCAAAAGAAGACATGAAGCTTGGTTCCATTTTAATTGATTTAGGCGGTGGAACTACTGATTTTATTGTTTTGAGTAATGGTGCTCCAATCTATTCATCTTCAATTCCTTATGGCGGAAAGCAGGTTACAGATGATATTGCAGTTGTAAAAGGAATTACTTTTGATATAGCTGAAAAATTAAAGATAGAATACGGAACCTGCTGGCTGTTTGGCGGAGAAGAAAAAGAAGAAGTGATAATTCCTGGTATTGGCGGTAAAGCTCCTGAACAGACAAATAAACTTGATTTATATGAAATTATTGAATCTCGCGTAGAAGAAATACTTACAATGGTACGGCAGGATGTTGGAAAAAAAGCGCAGATAAAAAAACTTGACGGCTGTATAGTTTTAACAGGCGGCGGCGCTTTAATGCCTGGTGTTGTTGAGCTTACTCAGTCTGTATTCAGATCATCTTCAGTGCGTGTTGCCTGTGGTCCTGACTTAGGCGGAGCTGATGATTCTTATAGAAATCCGGAGTATTCAACAGCAGTTGGACTTGTTATAGCAAATAAAGACGTTGAATTTGTTACAAATAAAAAGAGAAAAAAGAATACTGATGGTCAGGATAAAAATAAGAGCAGCTGGTTTAAGAACTTAATCAGGAGATTGAGTTGATATTATATGTGGAGATTTTAGAAGAAATGTAAACTTTAACTTGCTAAATTTTTATGTTTCTTGTAAAATTTTATTCTAGTATTATAATTTATACGGGATTGGGGAGTCCTGGATTAAATTTATTTTGGGTGGGGATAATATGTTAGATTTCAGTTATGATGATATTTCTACAGAAGAAGAAAATTCAGTAAATGGTGAATTTGTTGCTAGTCCAACAGTAATTAAAATTATTGGCTGCGGTGGCGGTGGTTCCAGTGCTGTTAACCGTATGATTTCTGAAGGTGTAGGCGATGTCGAATTCATTGTATTAAATACAGATTTACAGGCATTAAGTAAGTCAGTTGCACAGACACGAATTCCTATCGGACAAAAAATTACAGGTGGATTGGGAGCCGGCGGTTTACCAACAGTTGGTGAACAGGCTGCCATAGAAGATTCTGAAACCTTAAAGAATACTGTTTCTGGCGCAGATATGATAATCATTACAGCAGGAATGGGTGGTGGTACCGGTACTGGTTCTGCACCTGTTGTTGCAAAGCTTGCTCATGACGCAGGAATTTTAACAATTGCCGTAGTTACAACTCCTTTCGATTTTGAAGGTCCTGTAAGAATGAAGTATGCAAAAGACGGTATTGAAAAATTAAGACAGAATGTTGATGCATTAATTGTTATTCCTAATTCACAGATTACAAAAATCGTTGACAAAGACTTAAGCTATAAAGATGCCTTCAGGCTTGCTGACAGTCTTTTGTGTCAGGGTGTACAGGGAATTTCTAAAATCATTACAGTTCCAGGCGATATCAATCTTGACTTTAATGATGTTAAAACTGTCCTCAAGAATTCCGGAGAAGCAATTTTAGGAGTTGGTTTTGCTGAGGGAGAAGACAGATCTATAAAAGCCGCTCAAAGTGCTATCTCAAATCCATTGCTGGAAAACAGAACAATTGACGGTGCCAAGAACATTTTAATAAATATTTCCGGAAAAAAAGTTTCAATGAGTGAAGTTCAGGAAATAGCAAATAATATAAAGGCTTCTGCTGATAAGAATGTACAGGTATTCTTAGGAATTGTAACTGATGAAAGCTTAGGCGATAAAATTTCTGTTACAGTAATTGCAACAGGCTTCTCTGATTCAGAAAATCTATCAGTTACTGAAGTACAGGATGAAAGCTCTGATGAAGTTGTTGATTCTGGCGAATGGGACAGCATTTTGAATGGCGGAATCAAGGTTAATGATTCTGAAGAACAGACTAAGAGCGAAATAGAAACTAATCATTTGAGTACAGTTAATTTTTCATTTGATAAAGACTCTTTATTCGGCGAATCTTCTAAAGCTGATGAAATTAAAGTGGAAGAATCAAGTGAAGAACAAAAAACTCCTGTATTACAGACAGTAAATAGTTTTTCAAATGAAATCCCTGATGGAATGAAAATCAATGTAAATGATAAATCAGTTCCAGCATATTACAGACGAAAACTTGACGGGCTTTCACGTTCTATAAATTTCAGTGATGACTAATAAAATTAAATGGAAAACAATGTTCATTTTTTAAAGGAATTTTATAGTCAACTATTGCTTGTAAATGGGCTTTCCCGACAATCTGTGGAAACTTATGTTCAGTCAGTAAAGGATTTTCTTTTGTACCTGAATGATAATAAGATTTCCATAGATTCTGTTGATAATCAGAAACTCGTATATTATTTCCAGAATCGAAAACTTTCCGGAATCAGTGAACTTACAATTTCTAAAGATATGGCTGCCATGAGGGCTTTTGGTTTTCTGCTGGTTGAAAAGCAAATCTGGCAGGAAAACTTTCTTTTTAATCTTGATAAGCCTAAAGGTGCAAAGCTTTTACCTTCCGTTTTATCCGTTGAACAGGTTGATCAAATCCTTTCTAAAATTGATGTTTCAACTCCGCTTGGTGTAAGAGACAGGGCTTTGTTTGAAGTAATTTACAGCTGCGGTCTGCGTATCAGTGAAGCAAGTAACCTTTTGATTTCGAACATTCATTTTGATGAAAGAATACTTATTGTTACAGGAAAGGGAAGTAAGGAGCGTCTTGTTCCATTTGGCAGCGATGCAGAACTGTGGTTAAAGAAGTGGCTTTTTGAAGAAAGGGGA
>JAEELR010000006.1 GCA_016282835.1 Treponema sp.
AAGCTCAGGATCAGAACAGAGGCTTCTTTGCATTCATTGAAAATACCTCATCTGATGGTTGGGGCCATGCAAGTCAGGCACTTGATTGTCTGAATGAAACTCAGATTACAGACGAAGCTGTTGCTATTGCTGCAAAGTATGTTCTTGAAAATCCGAACACTCTTTTGATTGTTTGTGCTGACCATGAAACAGGTGATATTACATATAATGAAGGATGGACAACCAACTACAAGAAGATCAAGTCAAATGGTTCAGGACATTCTGGTAAGCCTTATCCGGTTTTTGCATTTGGTGCAAGTGCTAATAAGTACTTTGGTGATATTCCTGCATTCAGTACAGAAGGCTGGACTGAAGCAGAAAAGACAGCATATGCTATGGGTACAATTTATCCGAACGCAACAGAATGGGTTCAGGAAGCTGAGCCAACTAAACAGCCTGCTTCGGGTGATAACTATCCAAAGATTATTAGAAATCGCCAGATCGGTATAAGAGTTGCAAAAACTATGGGATTTGATAAGTTTGGTGACCTTGACGGAAACGGATTGCTTGATCCTGTAAATGAAAGTGATTCTGTTGTTGATATTGAAGGAACTAAAATCGCATCTAAGAAGATTACCCGTAATTAATTAGATTGAACTTTAATTAGTTTAGACTCTAGTTAGGAAGTTTGTGCCATTCCTTTTTAAGGAGTGGCACAAACATTATTATGAGGAGGAGATTATGAAAAAAGTTTTTAAGAGTTTTATTTCTATTATAGTTTGTTTTGCAGCTGTACTCTTAATTTCTTGTGACGATGATAATACAGGAAATAGTGAAATGGAAGTATTAAATGTAGAAATTCCTGAATGGAGTGTGAATCCTTTGTATGGAGCAGAAAATATTCCGGCTCTTATATTTAACGGAAGTGCTTCAAATTTTAATGAGACAATTAAAGCGGAGATTAAAAAGACTCCTGTAAATATAGATGTAAAGAATGTTATTTTTATGTTCTTCGATGGGCTTACTGATGAACTTATTGCTTCAACAAAAGAAAAATCTAACGGAGAACTTCTTCTTAATGAACTTCCTGTAAAAATGACTTTTACTGCTCAGAATTTAAATGAAAATGTTGACGAAGCAAAGGTTGTCGGAAAACTTCTTTCATTTAGCCCATATTACAAGATTTGTTCATATGTAACAAATACATCTGTTGCAAATGATTTTTTCAGACAGTTTAGAGCCAGCTTAACTTCTGAGGAAAGCGAAGATGATAGAGTACATCAAGTTGTATGTGGAAATCCTAGACCTTCATTTTTGCTTGCAAAAGATACAAAATCTGGACGGGCAAAAAATGAATCAGCTGACTTAAACGACTTCTGGAAATCAACAGTAAAATTTGTAACAGATTTTAAGGATGCTGTTGACTGTTATGGTAATCCAGAAATTGTAATTCCTGGAGAAGAAGGACATCCAACCTATACTACAGATAATTTAAAAGGTCTTTTTTGTGTCTATCCGTATAATGCTGCAGTATATCCTTCTCCTATTCAGTCTATGGCTTTTACCCTTGCTTATACAGAAACAAAGGCAAAGGCTGAAGGTTTTTTTGTTGTGTTCTATAACAATGTACAAGGCACAGACAAAGAAAAAGAACTTAAGACTTTTGATGAAGCCGTTATTGCCGCTTCAAAGTATGTACTTGAAAATCCCGATACAATTCTTGTTGTAACTTCTGCTGCACTTGACGGATCAAGTATACCTGTTTATGCTCTTGGAAATATTCCGGAAGCTGCAAAATCTTCAACATCGTTACTTGACTTTGTTAAAGCTGCAGTTCCAGAATCTGAATAAACTCTGAACTTAATTCAGAAATCTACGCAGGCTTGAAAAACAGCCGAAAACCGTTTAGGAGGAAAAAATGGTTCTTTTTAAGAAAAAATTTTTATTAGTCGGAGCATTAGTTATTGGAGGATTGTTTTTTTCCTCCTGCGGAGAAGATCCGTCTCCGGATCCAACTCCTGTTACACCTACTAATGTAACCGTAAAGTTTCAAGACAAAAAAGGTGACATTGCATGCAGTGCTCCTGTAACCCTTTATCTTTCTGATAAAACAATAAAGGGTGTTACAATTTATTTTGAAGTTGTTAAGAGTAGTGAAACTTCAAAACTTACAAAAGAAAACTATGCAGATTTTCAAAAGTACAGCAACATAAATAAACCTGTAATGCCTGATAAGGAAGGTGAAACTGTTAATGTTTATGCTCTTGCTGTAAAAGATTCCGTTGCTATTTCTGAAATTGCAACTAATCAGTATAAGACTAAAGATTATGTAAGTTACGTACTTCCTAAAGGAGCAGAAGGAGATGTTCCTGCATGGACAAAATCTAATGATGGTGTTCAGAATTTGCCAGACTTAAAGCTTCATGGTGAAGGTTCTAATATTACAGATGAATTAAAAGCTGCGCTTACTACTGCAAAAGCAAATTCTGCAACATTCTTTAAAGAACCTAAGAACTTCATTGTAATGATGGGTGATGGAATGGGAGTTTCTCAGATTGTTGCTGCAACCCAACACCGTGGTCCTCTTCTCATGAATGAACTTCCTTATAAAGCTGTTGCAAATTCCTTTACAAGAGAAAATAAAACTGGCAAGGGAGATTTTACGGATAGTGGTGCCGGTGGTACAAAACTTGCAACCGGTTACAGAACTACAAAACTTTTTGCCGGTATTGATGCAGAAGGAAACGAGCTCTTAAATTTGAGTGAACTTGCCCGTTCAAAAGGTAAAAAGGTTGGTATTGTAACTAACGCAGAACTTGCAGATGCAACTCCTGCTGAT
>JAEELR010000045.1 GCA_016282835.1 Treponema sp.
AACTACTAATTACTGTTTCAATATAATCGAAATTTTCAGGTGTACCAGTAGCATAATAATTACTGTTTTGTAATTGTGAAGGTAACCCATAAACCGTGCGATACGTTCCTTCCTGATAAATAAGGTACCTACCATCTTCATAAATGTACCTAGACATTATTATTTCACTTGATGTTTCAAAAGTTTCTCTTAAAGTAGTTTCATCAGGAATAAAATCAAGCGGTAAAGGTGTATAATAATATTCAATAAATACATCAGCAATACTAATATATGTAAAATTTCCACCGTATTCATCAGATGCCTCAATTTTTAAAACCCCATTATAATCATAATATGGTTCTGAAATTGTTGGTTCGCGTAAATTAATGGTGATAGATACTATATCACTTTTAGTTGCAGATATTTTATAATTTGTAGCTTCCTCTTTATAATTAGTAACAATACAATAATATGAATAAGAATCCAATATTGACATATCCAATTGTGGATTAAATATTGTCGTTGTTGCACCTTCAATTAAAAGGTCTTGTTCATTCTCTGGAGTGCACTCATACCACTGATAAGACAATGTACCTTCATCTGGAGAAGTTGCATTTATCCGTAGTGATTCTAAGGAATCTCCAAGGAAATAATGCATATTCTTCGGCTGTTCTGTAATAACTGGTGATAATGCATTAGTCAATGACGCAGATATTAAATAGACTAATTCTGATGTAACTGATGCTGTTTTGTTATTTGTGGCATTTTCGACAGTATTGGTTATTACAACAAAATAATAAATACCTGTATCCAAGCTTGCTGGTGTGTATTTTGATAAGGTTTCGTTTGGAATCAAATAAATTAGTTTTGCAGAATTAACCATATACCACTGGTAAGTTAATTCTCCACCATCAGGAGATATTGCTGTAACTGATATTGTCGGGATCGAAGAACCTTCTGTGTATAAAACATTAGTTGGCTGATTAGTGATTACCGGTACCGCCGCATTTTCTATAACCACAGGCAGTTTTTCTCCCGAAACTTCTGTATCTGTGTCTTCCTCATCGGGAGAATGTTCAGGTTCCTCTATTAACGGTTCTTGTTCAATAACTTTTTCTGATGTGGTTGCTGTAAGATTTACACCTGAAGACAAATTCATTTTCCTGTCCAAAGTACGGACAAAGACTTTATACTGAATACCACTTTCAAGGTTTGAAACTGCATAGGCCTGTCTTGAATCAGAATCGCCAGCAAGAGTAATTGCAAAAACTGCCGTTTCTTCAGAAGATAACTTAAAAACTTTTATGTCTACGCCATAAAAGTCAGCGTCATAAGGATTTTTCCATGATAATATAATAGTTGATTCTGATGCGGAATAAGACAACTCACTCACCTCTTTTGGAGCTTCTGTATCTTCTTTGACAGTCTGCATCACTTCATTTTCACAGGAAGTCAGACAAAGGCTGCCAAATAATATCATGCATACAGAGAAAATAATTTGTCTGAAATACTTTCCAAGTAACGGCAAAAATGACATAAAAGCAACCTTTTTACTAATCAAAGTTAAGCTCCTTTGGAGTTAAACGTAATTTTAGTTTAACATGGAATTATTCAGATATAGACACAGAACTTACAGCGCCTTCCGGTGCTATATCGGATACAACACATAAATTCAAATAGCCCCAATACCCCATTTCATCTTCTGCTATAAAATAATTATTTTTTCCAGATGATGTTCCACTTAACGTAAATGACTGCCCATTGGTATAAATATAAGATTTGGGTAGAAAATCTTTCATTGATGTAGATGTGTAAGCTGGATTAATTGTTGGATGATACAAAAATCCAGAGTCATATAAACCTATTCCCCCGGCATTATCTACCCAGGAGAAAGCAACATTTACACTTGTAACACTAGTAGAACCTGTATATACATAATATATATTTGGATTTGATGAATGAACCTTAAATCTTACATTGCTGTCTATAGAAGTAATCGAAGAAAAATGAGGTTTCGTATTATCTATCTTAAGAGCACTTACAGGTGTCGTTGTTGTGTTACCCAAACGATCTTTAAGAACAATGTTTAAGCCGTGAGAATCACATCCGAGGCCTGTAAATGCAAAATATCTATAAGAACATTTTAATCCATTCAAAGGAATTTCTGTTTGACTATTTGAAGGATCTTTTGCATAAGTAAATACTCTTTCTCCAGATTGTGTGACAAATGTAATACCGTCTTCTGCTAAACCAGTTCCTTGCTCATATACATAAAAACAAATAGAAATATCGCCTCTACACCAATCTGAATGACGTAGATTACTATTTAGCACGTACTCCTTATTTGTGATTAAATACCCCCAAGGCGCATCATTACCATTGGTATCTACCAATCCTTTTATAAGAGAGCTGCTGGTATGATTTTTATCATATAAACTGTATTCCAGATACGGAGCAACAGCACTAACGGTACAAGTCGGTGCAGTTGCATCATTACTTACAGTAAAAGTAACACTAGTTTCATTATCAAAATTATCCCAAGCCGTTATAGTATATTTTCCGCTAGAAGGAAGTGTTATAGATTTATCAGAAAAGAAAACCGTGTTGTTTGTATTTGTTTTTGTATAACAAGCCTTCTTGAAACCGACTCCTTCATTACCATCATTATCAAAGTCTTGTATATCTATAACTACTCTATTTTCTGTATTTGAATACCAAAAAACTGCACTTCCACTATCTAAATCACCATCACTAACATCAGCTATGACACTTATTTCTGGACCTGTTGTATCTGTAGTATGACAAACTGTTGCATGAGTTTCATTTCCGAGCTGGTCAAAATAAATAATTTCAGTATTATCTGGAACGTTCATAGCCTCCTCAGCCTGATAAATTCTATCTGGATACAAGTACCAAGAAGGAGTTTCATCAGGAACACGGAATTCTTCAGAACAATTAATCTTACTGTATAGATGACTTATGTTTTCATTTTGGATTGGAGTATTACTAGTGTGAGTCCAAATAGTTGTGAGCATATTCAATTGATCAGAAACAATTTCTGATGGAAAATTCGCCCCAGTACAAATCTTAGGGCTGATATCATGTATACTATATAGCCCATTTTCTTGTAAAGATATTTTAAAATAATGTTTTTCCCCACTGGTTCCTACTCTTGAAATATTGCGATTTATCGTTCCTGTCATTAAAACTGGACCGGTATAGTCTGGAATTAAAGACTTTTCAGATGTATACAAACAGCTGTTTATGCCATTTGAAACTTTAATTTTTATATTATGGTCTATATACTCTGTGAATTTATTTTGATCCAGTATTATATTAAATCTGCAGTAGGCAGATTGATAATCTTCTGCCTCTGTATCAAATGTAAATACGGAACTCGTTGTATCTCAATCTGAATCTGAAGATTCAATAGGAACTTCATTATCTGAATCATCATAAATAATAGAAAAACTATTATTATCAGAATCGTATTGAGCCTTGACAACTTCATAACTCTGAATAGTCGCATCAGCAAAATTAAGGGATACAATAGAGTTAAGATTAGGATTATTTCTAGATTTATTAACTATGAAAAACTCGCAGGTTACATCACCATTGGTGTATGAAGAAATATCATAATAGTCAGTATTATAATTCCACGTATACGATGAAGTTTCATATGCTTTAATACTCTTACTCGCAACGTTTCCTTCGCTTGTATCATAAACAGTTAAATTATAAATTTCTGGACTTCCGTAAGCGGTCTTATTCTCAACGTACAAAGTTTTAATTATACTGTTACCTGCATTATCTGTAATCGTAAAAGCATATGTTTTATCAAGATTAACAGTTAATTCATTTTTCCAACTACCTGTTACGCCATCCACAGATAGAGTTTTTTCATGAATACCACTCATTGCATCTGAATAAGAAAGATTTACTGTTTGAAAAGAATCTGTAAAAAGAGTCAGGCTGTTATTTTCTTCTGTTAAAACCACATTCTCGCTGCTACAGGTAAGATTTACAACCGGAGCCGTAGCATCTACATAAACCGGCTGGCTTGAAAGACATTCTCCTGCGCTTTCATTTCCTAAATCATCGCTAAAATAAATCCACGGATAATAGGTTTGAGTTGTACTCAAATCTGAAATAGTAAGAGTTAGCCCGGTATCAGAATTGGCATTACAATATTCAGAAGAAACGGAGTGAGTATCTTCTGTAGAAGAGGTAGAAAAACTTATTTTCCAGTCAACAGTTTTACTTGCGGTCTGCAAAGAGTTCCCGTTTACACTGAAAAGTCCTTCATCAACAATTGTTTTCTTAGGAACAAAAGTGATTTCTTCTTTTCCAGTCTTTGCATATCGTCCGTTTACGGTTCCTTCTGAAACTACAAAGCCGCCGTTTACATTAATATTATTCAGGTTTGTACTAAGACAAGGTGATGTTGTATCGCGTACAAAATAAAATGTTGCTGGAACACTGCTGTAATTTTCAAGACCGTCAACAGCAGTAAGGGTTATCTGATAAATTCCATCTGTAGAATATTTTGTAAAAAGCTCAGCTAACAAAATGTTCTGATTTTTTATACCAGTTTCATCGCCATCAATTTCCGTTATGGCTTCAAAATCATTTTTAGAGCAGCCTATAACATCATTCCATTCACCATTTTTATTAAAAAATTGAGTTCCTGCAGTTAAAACTGTACCGTTTGGAAGTTTTGTACCTTTATCTGCATACATAAGACGCTGAGTAACTTCATAACGGGAAACCCCTGTATCACCTGTTAAACTATCCTCTGCTGTAATACTACAACTGATAGAATTAAAATCAGAATTCACACGATAATTCTGATAATCTTCCCATTCACTCCAGGCTTTCTGATTCAATAATTTTTTCGCTGCTATTGTTTTTTAATGATAATGATGCTGATGATATAACAGGACCTTTTACATCAGCATTAGTACCTGTTATGAAAGTCCATGAGTATGTCGAATCAAGCAGTGTGCCTCCTTCCGTAGAATCAGCTGCAATATCTGCGCCTAAATCGACTCTTATAAAAGAGGCAGCAGGAAGCCATTTTGTAGAATCAAGTTTATTTTTAAAAGGAATTACAATCTGTGTTCCATTTTTCTTAAGTACAGTATTTTCTGCATCAAAATAATCAGTTACATCTCCAGTTGTATCTAGTTCATTGTCATCTTCAGATTTTGAATAGGTGACTTTAAAATTCTTAAATCCAATAATATTTCCATTATTGTCTTTTTGAATAATAGAAGTTAAATCCATTTTCTTGTTAAATGAGATTTTTATAGGAGTTGTTATAGTTACATCTTTTTCTGCAGCAAGAGGTTCTGTAAGTGTAACGGCTGGTTTACTTCTACAAAGAGGAATCAGATAAATATTGTCTGTTTTTTTCTTTATTGTTACTCTGCACTTTAAACTTTTTCCAGGTCCATTTCCATCTTCATCATAAAATTCAACATATTCAGTTGAAAGAGGTGTGTCATCTATTGAGGAAAAATTTGAATAAGCTGCCCAGCCTTCAAAATTATAGGCGTCATCAACTATAAAGTTAACTGTAAAAGGATAACCTATTTTTGCCGTCACTGGACTTCCTGAGGTTATCTGTCCGTGAAGTAAACTAACAGGGTTTACGGTAACTGTAACCGACTCTGCCTTGGAATATTCTATTTCCTGTGTGAGATAGTCAATGAATTTATCTCCTTCATAAAAATTTTCACAGGAAGTAAGCGTTAGATTTAACGAAACCAGACAGCATAAAGCTGCAAATGACTGGTGAATAAACTTTTTCATAAAAGTCCTCCGATTAGAATAAATTATAATACTTTGATTATCTTTTGTCTTATGTCTTTCAGAAATTAATTATATTGATGATAAAATCTTATATATTTGATAAAGAATCAGAATATAATTCCGGGGCGTTACGGGGCTGCCGTAAGAGAAAAATTCTGCCCTGTTAGAAGGGGTAGCGGGCAACAACGTGAACTGACCCCAAAAAGTTAGACACTTTTTGGAGGTTAGAAAATGGGAGTTACAATTCCTTATCCAATTGACTTGAGAGTAAAGGTTTTGGCAGAATACAAGGCAGGAGCTGTCGGTTACAA
>JAEELR010000046.1 GCA_016282835.1 Treponema sp.
CATATAAGGGATATAAGAAATCTCCTCACAAAAAATCTTGATATCATTGATTTAGCTTTTGAATGTGACGGCTGGGTATTCAGTCATGCAGGATTTTCAACTACCTGGGTAAGCTCAATTATAAAAGTCTTTCATAAAATGCTAGATAAATATCCGGATGATAAAGAAGCTGAATCTCCGGAAGTTGTCTGGAACGAAAAAGAATTCAGCATCGATTTTTTAAATGAACAATGGCATAAACTCAGTCATGTAAGGGGAGAGGAGAATTTCTGGGAAGACTTTGATGAACTGTTAGACTGGTATGGATTTTTTAGTGGAAGCGGAGATGAAATATCTCAGGGTCCTTTATGGATTCGTCCTAATTCACTTTTAAAAGATGCGTATTATAAAAATCAGATTGTAGGACACACGGAACTTTGTATTTATGACAGAATTTTTTTGCAGCAGAATGAAAACCGTGTTGTTTTTATTGATTCATCTTTGCATGAAGTATATGGAATATTTGATACAAACTCTGAATATGATTTTATAAGTTTTGAAGATTTCTTCAGGCTCCGGAAGAAAACTTTAAAAGCTGTAAATGATATTAAAAGTCAGATTATTATGCATGAGGATGTTGAAGACTTCATCAGAAAAGAATTAGAAAAACATTTTTCTGATGATGTGAGAGATAAAATTCTGAAAATTGCTTTTAAAGATTATTTGGATTAAAAATGTCAGGAAATCATTTTTCAAGATATAAAGATTTTTCATCTTATGAATTGATTAAAGAAATTTATCACTGGTGTAATTGCATGTATTTAAATTCAATTCAATTTGCAGCCGGCCGGGAAATTTTAAAATCACGAATGAGATTTCTCAACAATTTTAAACGCAGTAATTCAACAGAAATTATTGAAAATAAAACAGAGGTTGCAGAGATATTAATTCAGGATTATAAACTGTATTGCAAGTATGAATGTAATGATATGCCTGCTGTTATTGATGTTAATAACCGGCATATGAGAGCTTTCTTTAAAAGGCTGCACAAAAAACTTTCTTCTGCGTTAAATAAGTTTGATAAAAACTGGGGCTATCGCGGTGTCTGGGGATATGGCACGGATTACGGTATATGCCATTGTGAACAGGATCATCAGGCAATCAAAAACTCTAGGAATCTAAGGAAAGCTGTAGAATGTCTTAGAAAAATCGCGCTTGAAACAAATAATGAAGCGTGTATACAGACATTAAAAGACCTTGGGATAAAAAGAAGATATAAATAAACCCGGCTGTTTTCTGAAAGGTTAGAAGGTTTAATGATGTTTATGATATTTAATGAATTTATTAAAAACTGTAAATAATACGCGTTCTGTCTACCGGTGTAGAAATAACACTATATACAGCGGTTTTGAAGATTCACACTGCACTGTATATAGTATTGAATTTAACCGCTGTTTCGAGTTTTCAACTGTGTGCTGGCGGACACTGTGTTGAATTTTACCCGAGGCGCCAGCCTTTTATTTCAATTCCCTGTACATTCCGGCGAGTAATTCTTTCATTAACTCAGGATTTTCAAACTCAGTTACCAGGAACATAAGTGTTTTGCTTCCTTCGTAAGGATATTCAAGCGGACAGTCGGCAAGAAGTTTTTTAGAAGTTTCTGTCTGTTTTACAAGCACGCGGTTATCACAAATGTCGCCGAAAAGCTTTCCGTTGTAGTAGAGGCAGTATTCTCCCATCATCTTTCTTGAAGTGACTTCGCCCGCTTTATTGAGGCATTCCATTACATAATCATGATATTCTTTTGTTGTTGCCATTTGTTCTCCTATTCCAGCGCGAGTCTTGCCGCTTCCTTTGCGTGGATAATCGTGGTATCGTACACAGGAAGAACGCTGTCTTTTTGAGTGATTAACATGCCGATTTCGGTGCAACCCAATATCACGCCTTCGGCGCCCTGCTCTTTGAGGTAAGAAATTATTCTCTGATATTCCTTTCGGGAAGGCTCCAAAACTTTTCCAAGGCAAAGCTCATTGAAGATGACGTCGTTAACAAGTTCGATGTCCTTTTCGCTTGGAAGAAGGACTTCATGGCCTGCAGCCTTTAGTTTGTCTTTTATGAAATTCTGGGTCATCGTGAATTTTGTTCCGAGCAAAGCGACTTTTTTGATTCCGTCGCGCTTAATCGCGTTGGCTGTTGCGTCGGCTATGTGAAGAATCGGAATTTTTATTTCTTTTTCAATCTGCGGAACAAGCTTGTGCATTGTGTTGGTTGCGATTACGATAAAATCCGCGCCGGCGCCTTCAAGCCTTTTTGCCGCATCAGAGAGAATCTTTGCGTTTTCGTCCCAGTTGCCGTTCGACATGTTCTCTTCAAGCTCTGCAAAGTCCACGTTGTACATGAAAATTTTTGAGCTGTGAAAGCCACCCAAAGCAGAGGCGACTTCCTTGTTCAGAATTTCATAGTAAGTGATTGTGCTTTCCCAACTCATTCCGCCGATTAAACCGATTATTTTCATTTTATTTACCTTCCTTATCTGTTCTTCTTTAAAATCTTCAAGTCCTCTTCAATTTCATATTGAGTAAAAACCTTGGGCGCAATCATAAAGCTTGTCGCATTTTAAATTCCATCGTTAATGACTATGAGGTTCGCCATGATGATTACATCTTGCTTCATAGTTGCCTTTGAGTTCGCCTTTTGCAAACTTTTCGGCAGCCTCGTCTGCAGAACCGGTAATGCCTGGAACTTCCTTTAAGCCGGAAGCGGCAATGGCGTCAACAGCACCCTGCCCTCTGTTTCCAAGAATCAGAGTTTCAACTCCAAGGCTCTTAAGATATGGTGGAAGAGCATGATGGCCGTTTCCGCCGTTATC
>JAEELR010000047.1 GCA_016282835.1 Treponema sp.
GAACTGTGGCTTTGCAGTTTACATTTATATTATTTCGCTGGGCAATAGAAACCTTGCTGCTCAAAATTGCGTTTACGCTTGTGTTGCCGGTTCTGATTGCAATATCAATGCTGTCTAAATCCTCTTCCAGGTGATCCAGATACGCAGACATTTCTTCAAGCTGGTTCATGGAAAGATACGCCTTTAACGTCTGCATGTGATTATGATAATCGTGCCGCCAGCCTCTCATTGTGTTGTAAACGTTTTCAACTTCATCCCGCTGCTTTTTTAAAACCGAATCCTGAAAGTCAAAAATCCATTTTTCGTCAACGTGCTTGGTAATAAAGTGAGTGATGATGATGACAGCGAGAAGAATGACAGAAAAAATGATGATAAAAAGCACGAGGTTCATATTTTTATTATAACAACATAATCAGATAATGTCTTTAAAATATGCTGCAATAACTCCAGTTTCTTTATTTATAATATTACGTTATTTGACACACAATAAACAAATATCTTGAATATAACAATCGACAAAGGAAAATACATAGATTAGACTTTACTATTATGGCTTATAGCTTAAAGAGAGGTTTTTATGAAAAAGTTCTGTTTTGTATTAACGACACTGGTATTTTTGTGTCTATTTTATTCTTGTTCTGATGATGTGAAAACTGATGAAAATGGAATTGTTGCAGAAACTCCTGTTATTACTAGTATTAGCAGTGATAAACTTGTCTCTAGAGGAGAGACTATATCAATTAATATTGTTGCAAAGGTTTCAGATGGAGGCACCTTATCTTATGCCTGGTATGAAGCTAATCGTAATTTACTGATTAGTGATGAAGCTGTCGTTTACCTATGCGCTGATTTTACAGGTGTAAGATCATACTACTGTATAGTAACAAATACACTTGGTTCATCAAAATCTTCAGTAACTTCTAATACTGTTAATATTGCTGTTAAAGATTCTTCCGGTAATACTCCAGAAGAAAACGATACTCCAGAAGAGAATGATACCCCAGAAGAGAATGAGCCGAATCCTAAGGACACAACATCTGATGATTCTGATACAATGAGCTATTTTGGTGTTAAATTCGACTTTTCAGGGGCAAAAGCCGTTGCAAAGCTTGAGAATGAAAATGAAAATAACTATCCAGTACCACCACCAGCACTTCAGGTTGCAAAACTTGATAATGGAAATGGGTATTCTCGTGCAGCCTCAACATCTACATCGAAGTATGGTAAATATATAAAGATTCGTGAAGATAGTGAAATAGAAGATGCAATTGTGGTTTCTCAGGGATATGATATAGCAGAAATATCAAATATTTACTTTTCTCCTGCAGAGGATTCAAAAGATGTATTTGTTGTTCTTGATAATGAAAGTACGATTGGCTATAAAAAAGTCAAAAAACATTATGATTGGGGTGATTTTGAAGAACAACAATCTATAACTGCAGGAAAATTGATTTGTGTACATGAGGATGGTTCATGGGATGATATTCTTCTAAAAAGTATTGATTCAATAGGAATGGCAAGCTATATGTCTATAAAAAATGAAACTATAGCATTTGATGGTTATGGAAATGTTTATTTTGTATGTAATGACTGGAGCTCCGGAGATGTAATTTATAAGTATAATCCTTCATCAAAAACTCTATCAGAGATGGTTGCTAAAATTCAAAATACTACTTATAGCAGAATGCAATTAACAAAAGATGGTCAGTGGATTTTTGTTTCTGGAAATCGTAATAATAGTTCTTTCTTGCGTGCAATTCCAGTTAATAATCCTGATGCTGCTGTAAATATCTATTATTCTTCAGATAATGGAATTGCTAGTGATAAATGGGCTTATGATGAAAATTCAGGAACTATGTATTACTCAGTTTCTCTTTCTACTGGTTCAGGTCTTTGGACGGTTACTAAGAATGGAGGTTTTTCAGATAAGAAGTTTATCCGTAGTTTTACAGCAACAAGTTCAGAGTCTTTTACCGGTGAAAGTTTTTTTAATTGTTTTAAGATAAATACAGAATCAGAATATGGTTTTGGATGGAATTTCTTTTCTTGGGATAGTTCTTGTCTTGATGAAAACGGTAATTTTTCAGCTTCAAAAGCAATCGACTCTGCAATAGCTTGGGCAGGCAATAAAGTGTATTACTCAGGTTACGATAAAGAAACAAAAGAATATAGAGTGGAAGATAAAGAAATTTTTAATCGTAGCACTATAGATATACGATTTGATGCTTTTAAGAATGAGTCTGGTAAGCTTAAAATGCTTTACGATTTGACTAAAGGAAAGAAAAATGAAGAAGCCTTTGAAGCATTAAATTGCTGGGAAGGCAGAATTGCTTTGTTTAATCTAGCTTATGAGGACTATTTTTCTACTTATGAAGATAAGGGATATAAAAACAATTTCTTTGCTTCCACTATTTATCTAAAAGATACAGATACTCTTCTTATAGATTCTGATAAGGTTTTCTATTCTTATTATGCATGTCAAAATTATTTATATGATGAAGATGGTAATCCTATTTATCACGAAGATACAGGTTATGAATATACTTATAGCGATGAAAGAAATATAACAGCTAAGGATTTGAGCTTTGCCAGAAAAGAAAATGGTTTTTTTAACTATTTAAGCTTATATACTTTTGTTAATCCTTCTTATAACGACTATGCACCTTATTATGTTTGTTATTCATATACAAAAACTACTGAAGAATTATTGGACTTTTTATTCTCCTGTTGCAATATAGAAGGTGAAAAGGAATTTCGCTTGACAGCATTCAAGGATGATGAAAAATATGGAATTCTATATTCAGAATTAACAGACCTAGCTGCACTTGAATGGTTAGCTTCTGATCTGGAAAGGTTGTCTTACTTTGCAAAAGCTGCAGGCCTAGTATATGCGGGAATTGATTTTACTGGAGTTTATTCTTTCCAGATGAATAATAATTATTCTAATTCGGACGATGTATTTAATTCTTTTATTGCAAAAACCTGTTATATAAAAGGGACAAATGATAAAGCTATTTCTTGGAACTGGGAGCAATTGTTTTCTATTCCATATACTCCTTCAAATGATTATTGGGATGGTTCTTATCCTAGAAAAATTCTTACTGCTACTAATGCTGGGGTTTTTTATGAATTTACAAATCTTTATGATTGGTATTCAACAAGTTATTCAACGCCATTTTATTATATAGTACAGGTTTCAGATGCAAGTGGAAAGTTTGTTGAAACAATAAATGATATAAAATTGGAACAAGGTAAAATCCTAAAATCAACAAAAGCAGGAACTAAGATGTTATTACAATATTCTATACTTGATGAATTTGGTGATGAATCGGGATACCACAAAATTTATTCTATTGATTTGATATCAGGAAAAATAAAAGATTGTTTTGAAAACGTTCCTAATAAAAATAGACTGAATGTTTTTTCATTCTATGGTACTGATTCAACTCTTTATTTTAGTGCTGAGTATGGAACCTCTATTGTAAACTATTCAGTAGATCTTGTTACAAATCAATGTGAACAGCTTAGTCTACAGCGAAAAATGGAAAAGATTTTTGCTTTCTAAGACGTAACTTTGAAATAGTTCTCAAATAACTCCCTGTGAATTGTTAAATTCAAAGGGAGTTTTCTTTTCTATAATGTTTTATAAAGGTCTCATTCAACTCCTGGTACTTTCCACGGGCAATTGGGATTGTTTCGTCGTTGTCTAAAATACAGTCTGTACGTGTAATGCGGGAGATATGGTCAAGGTTTACCAGAAGTCCACGGCGGAGGCAGAAAAACTTGTGCTGTTCAAAATCATCAGAAACCGAACTGAAAGAACCTTTCCACTCTTTCTCAAAAGGTTGAGCCTGGTTCCGGCCGCAAAGATGAACATAATGGCCTCTTGCTTCTATATATATAATGTTTTCGTAAGGGATTTTAGAAACATCATTACCAGATTGTAACAGGAAAACTTCTTTTTCGTGTTTTGAAAAATCTTCGTAAACAAGCGAAAGTGTCTTAAAAAACTCCGGCTCTTTAAGCGGTTTTAAAAGATAACGAACTGCGCCAACTTCATAACCTTCAATTGCAAAATCCTTTACCCCAGTAAGAAAAACAAGAGCTCCATCAAAGCCTCGGCGTCGTAAGGTTTTTGCCAGTTCCACACCATTCATTTTTCCCATCTGGATATCAAGAATAAGCAGGTCGTATTCAAGCCTGTCTTCAGATTCAAAGAGAAAGTTTTCCGCACTGGTGTAGGTGTCTGTGACTGCTGTAAGTTCTGATTTTTCCGCCCATTCATTTATGAGCTTCAATTCAAAATCTCTGGAAACTTTTTCATCATCGCAGACCGCAATTCTAAAGTTAGCC
>JAEELR010000048.1 GCA_016282835.1 Treponema sp.
GTCTTACCAGAGTCAATGTGGGCACTGATACCGATATTACGTACTTTAGTAATATCAAAAGCCATATTGTTTACCTCTCAAAAAAAAAGTTTCCATTATTTAGATTCTGCGGAAAATGACAGAATCTTCCACGGAATACAATTATCGCATAAATATATTCTAAAAATGCGTAAAATTCAATACTTTTCGTCCTTTCTTGTGTTTAATTTTCTTCTATTGTATGGACTTAAAATTCTGGTGATTTACAGCGGGTTAAGTTTTTGTCTGCAGGATATATTCGAAATTTATCTTTGCGTTTATTTGTGTGCTGTTTGTTTTTTTTGAAACCGAAAAAGTGAGTCCTGCTTTATGAGTTTTTTTCTTTTCACTCACAGTCAGATTATAGTTTGTGCTGATTTGTTTTATAAAATTTTTCTTAGGATAAAATGCCGAGGAAAGCTGCAGCTCGTTTGTTGAATCATAATATTTGTATTGAATGTATGAAGTGCTGCTGAGATTTTTATTCCACATTGAAAACGAAAGCTTTGAAGCGAATGAAAGTGAATCGGTAAAGTCGCTGCTTGAAAAAGAAATTTGACTGAGCGAATTAAGTTTGATTTTTTTATTCTGGAAACTGATTTGTGCTTTACAGGTGTTCTGTATGTTTTGAAAAAGTTCCTCTTCTGAAATGAAATAGGATGCACCGCAATTGATTGTGTGGCTTTTAAATTTAAATACATAGCGCGGATTAATTTCTGCCTGGAAAGAAGTCTTTGCATTTGAGCCGTTTGCGCTGATTAAATAAGGGCTGCCGTTATAGACTGATGCAGAAAGAATAAATTTTTTGTAAGAGAAGGTCGTGGTGTTTTTTATGTAATACGAAAAATTTTCAAACGGATGTTCACTCAAGCCCAAAGTGAAACTTGTATAGAATTTATTTCTTATAAAATCAAACTGTGTGTCAGAGTATGAATAATATTTTTGCGGATAAATTTTATCTTTTGAAAACCATGATGAAGAAAATTTTTTCTCGTTAAGAAAATAACTTTGAGTAAAGGAAAGTGAAAATTTATTTTTTCCTGCATTGAATTTCTTTTGTATGTTTGCTGCATAAAATTTATCAAACTCAAAGGCAAGCTGTGCAGTAGTTTTTTTTGCAAAGTTTAAATTCACAAATGAGCAGAAGTTTTTTTTGCCTGTAGAAAAATCTGGAAGTGAAGGAGAAAAATTTGTTTTAAAAATCGGGATTGTGCCCAGAGGATTTCTTGCAGTTAGAACTGGATTTTTTATGCGGGAAAGAGAACCGGAAAAATTTATTGAGCCGAGATATAAACTGGAAGTGACTCCGTAAATGCTTGGCGGAAGTGCTTTTACTCCCCAGGTAATTTTTGAGTTTTCATAAAAAGTTTCAAATGAAAAGTCCTGCGCATTAATTTTTGGTGAGGAATAATAAAAGGCAGAAGTAAAATATTTTGTATAAACTTTTCCGCCAAGAGCGCAACTGATGTTTGAGAAAGTGGATTCATCATTTGTTTTTACTTCACTGGAAATTTGATTTGAAAACACAAGCTCCGTTTTGTTCTGACTAAAAATTTTTCCTGCAAAGAGAAATATAAAAAGTAGCAGCATTATAATTTTCTTCATACTATATATATAGACACTGGAATTTCATTTTTATACAAAGTTCATTCCATCATTCATTTTTAAATGCGGTTGTAAAAAGAAAATAAAACTTGTAGACTTAGCCTCGCCTGTATTAACTTACGGGCAATTATCAGGAAAAACAAAAGTTAAGAACTGCACGGGGGATTTTTATAAAGCGGTTTTAAACTTTTGACAGAGGGTTTAGGACACTTTATGAATACTCAGGAAACTACAGAAGCAGAAAATGAATTAATTGAAAACGAAATAATTAATGAAGAAGATAATGAAATTTCTTTTTCAGATTTAGGTTTAGACGAAATAATACTGGAAGCAATAAAACGAAAGGGCTTTGTTCATCCGTCGCCAATTCAAATACTTGCGATTCCGCGTTTATTAAATGGTGATGCAAATGTTATTGCACGCGCACGAACCGGAACAGGAAAAACAGCCGCTTTTGGTTTACCGATTGTCCAGACTTTACGCGAAGACAAAAATTGTGTCAGGGCAATTATTCTTGAACCTACACGCGAACTTGCAATGCAGACTGCAACAGAAATGGCTTCTTTTTCTACAGGACGATTTCCACGAACTGCTGTTGTTTATGGCGGCGCTTCTATTGGAGAGCAAATCCGTTCATTAAAGAAGGGCTGCGACATTGTTGTAGGAACTCCGGGGCGTGTACAGGATTTAATTGAACGCGGGGTCCTTGATATAAGTCACATAGAATTTTTTATCCTTGATGAAGGCGATGAAATGCTTGATATGGGATTTGTGGATGATATAGAAAATATTTTTTCCAGTGCAAATCCTGACTGCCGGGTTCTGTTATTCAGTGCAACAATTCCTGCACCAATTTTAAAGATTGCACAGAAATTTATGGGTGAGTATGAAATTGTTGAAGAAGAAGGAGTTGTTGAAGAACCTTTAGCAATTGAACAGAAATACTGGGTTGTCCGCGAAAGTGAAAAAATTGAAGCCCTGGTCAGACTGATTGATATTAGTCCTGATTTTTATGGCCTTGTGTTTGTTCAGAAAAAATCAGATGCAGATACAGTAAGTAAAATTCTTGATGAAAAAGGTTATGAAGTTGCTGCCTTGCACGGGGATATTCCTCAGGGGCAGCGGGAAAAAATCCTTGCAAGATTCCGCGCTAAAAAGACAAGAGTTTTAGTTGCTACAGATGTTGCTGCCCGTGGAATTGATATTGAAGGCTTAACTCATGTTGTAAATTATGAGCTTCCGTTTGACGGTCCAACCTATGTTCATAGAATCGGAAGAACGGGAAGGGCAGGTTCCAGCGGAATGGCTGTAACTTTTGTGCGCCCTGAAGAATGCAGAAGAAAATTACAGTATCTGAAAAGTGCCGTTAAAAAAAGTGCTAAGGGTGAAATGACTGAGGGAACAATTCCTTCTGTTGATGAAGTTCTTGCTGTAAAAAAAGAAAGGCTTTTCGATGAAATAAAAAAGAAGCTTTCAGAAAGCCTTTTACCGGATGAAGAATTATCTGTAGAAGAGAAAAAAGAGTCTGTGTTCGATTTGCTTGCAGAAGAGCTTTGTTCAGGACAGAATCCGCAGGAAGTTGTTTCATCTTTATTGTCAGTAACTTATGGAAATGCTTTAAATAAAGACCGCTATGGAAAAATAAATATTTCTACCGGATACAAAAGAGAAGGCAGAAGTGCTAAAGGTGAAAGAAGTAATTCCAGACGCGAAAGAGAAGTTTTTGTTAAAGACAATCAGATCAGGCTTTATGTTCAGCTTGGATGGAGGGACGGATACAATCCTAAAAAAATTGCTTCATTCTTCTGCGGCCTGCTCCATCTAAGAAGTAAGGATGTTGATGCAATTGATATGGCGGACAGATTCTGTTTAGTCAGTTTGCCTAAAGAGAAAGCTTTAAAAGTTCTGGATATGGTTTCAAATGATAAGTCTTTGCCGCACATGCATCAGGACTCAAAGGTTACTGTAGAATATTCTGAGCGAACCAGAGTAGAAAAATCTGTAAGAAATAATCTGCATAAAGATGAAAAAAGAAATTACAGAAAAGGAAGTGAAATAAATCCTAAAACTTCTGGTGACAAAGGAAAGAGCCACGCAAGAGCGAGAGTTCATACCGGGACAAAAAGAAATTCAAAGGCAGCAATTTATAAAAAAAGTGCAAATGCCGTTGAGTTTTAATCTGGGGTTTATTTAAATTTTCTGGCAGCTATTTTTCGCATTCATCCAAAGCCTGAAGGATTTTTGTGTCCAGTTTTATGTGAAGATTTTTTTCATTAGTTGGAAGCACTAAACCTTTAGGCCCGTTTTTTGCCCTTCTTAAATGCTTTACCTGAGTGTAATACAAATCAGCCTGTCCGTTCTTTCTGGCTTTTGAATGGTACACCGCAAGATTTCCTGCGTACAGTAAAATTTCCAATGGAACGGTTTTGTCTTTTTTCGCTTTTATAAAAACATAGCCGCCTGCATAATCGCGCGTGTGAAGCCACAAGTCCATTCCTTTTACATTGTGTCGCAAAAGTTCATCGTTTTCATTTGCTGTTCTTCCGACAAGGATAGTCCAGCCTTTTACTTCATATAACAGTCCCGTTCTTTCTTTTTCTATCTTCTGCTTTGGAGTTGTGTCCTGCCTGATTAACTGCTCGATTTTTATTATATTTTTTTCTGTCTGAATTTTTTTGTATTCTTCCTCGAGCTGTATAATCTGCTTTTTCGCAAGTTCAATATCGTGTATGAGATTTTCTTTTCCCGACAGGCATTTTTTGTACTGTTCATAATAGATGTTTGCGTTTTCATGAGCTGAAAGTTTTGGGTCTAACTTTATGTGAATTTTATTTTCTGTTTCGTAGTCAGTACAATCTAAAACTCCGTCTTTAATTTCAGCTTGAAATGCCAGAATTAAGTCCGCTGTGTGTTTTAAACTTTCTGCGTTATCAAATGTTTTTTTCTTGGCTTCAAGTTTTTCCAGCGCATTTTCCATTTTGCTCTTTTTTACGTTGTACCATTTTTCTGCCTGGGAAAGCAGTGCATCTCTTGAAAGTGTTCCTGCAGATTCTGAATAAAACAAATCAACTTTTTTATTAAACGATAACTCTTCAAGATTTAGATTTTTTTCTTCGGCTATAGTTTTTAATTCTTCGTTAAATGTCCTGACAGGAAATTTATTTTTTGCTTCATTTATTTCTTCTGTGGTTAAAGTTTTTTCTTCAGGGATAAAGCGACCGCCACTAACTTCTCCTTTTGCAGGACGGCGAAACATACAGTCTAAAATATTTCCTTCCGTGTCAGTAACAATTATGTTTGAAGCGCCGGACCATAACCTGATGTATATATAAAGCTTTTCTTTCCAGGTAGATACATCCATTTTTATAATTCTGTCCAGACCGATTTGCTTACATTCGTTTATTCTCATTCCCTGAACTCTTGCTTTCAAAAATTCATTGAAGCGGAGAGGCTTTTTGTTCTTAGGAAAGTTTGTTGCGGTTGCATTGATTCGGCATGCTTTTGCTGATGTACAGATTAGAAGATTAAATCTTTCTCCTGCCCCGACAATCTTAAAGCCTATAGTGTCGTATCCGCTTTGAATTATTTCCTGTATAAAGGTTTCTTTTAGATTCAATTCTGAAAGTATCAGATTTATTTCGTTGCAGTTTAATGACATTCTGTTTACTCCGTTTTAATTTCTTAATGAACCGATTTTTGTCGTTATGTAAAAACTTAATTCGCTGTTTTCTTCGAGTGACATTGAAAGTCCCAGCCGTATGAAATTCTGCTTTATTGAAAGTCCTGTCTCAAAGCCTGTGTAAAATTTGAATTCGTAGGATTTTATATCAGTTGAAAATTGCCCTAACAAATATGGTTTGAAATCAAGTCCTGAAGATAAAAAATTATAAAACAGAAGTGATTCCTGAACGATTAAATTGTACGGCAGCTCTGTACTTATATTTTTCCCTGCTACATTCATTCTTGTTATAGCCGTTGGAAGTATTGAGCTGAAGTTTGAATAGTTGGCCCTGAGGTTTATTGAATTCGTTATGTCTGAAATGTCACAGTCAAATTCTATTTCGCCCTCGATTCCATATTCATTCGTCTGCTTTGTCTCGTTGTACACATATTGGAATAGCGCCTGTGTAGAAAGCTTTTTGTATTTTAATAATTTACTTTCAACTTCATAGAAATAATCGAGGCCTATTGAAGCATAATAATTTTTATTGTATGCGATGTCATCATTTATAGAAAACATTGCTGATGAAGACCTTTCGAAATAAATTCCTGCGTGAGAGATTAATGAAAAGTCAAAAGATGAATTTATTTTTGTTTCATTTACAAACGGGAATTTTATGCTTGCAAGAATTGTGTTTGTTTCCGTAAAAGGATTTGCACTTTCTTCATTCTTAAACAATTCCCTGTTCAGCAGTAAAAATGTCATGAAGCTGTAGTTGTAGAATATGTGTGCAAAATTTCCTTCCAGCTGATTTATTGTAGGGTAGTACAGGCAGTCAAACAATAAATAGTTTTCCTGATAGTTTATGTTCGGATACTTGTAAATGAGCATTGCACCAAAACCTATATGCATGTCGTCGCTTTTTCCAATTGCATTTAACAGAGGAAGCCGTAAAAGATTAGACGGAAGCGGAAAGTATATTTTTTCATTATCAAATGAAACAGGCTTTATTTCCTGATTTTGAATTTCTTCTGCTTTCTTTATGAATTTGTCCTCGCGCTTTTTAATCTTTTCATCCAGTTTTTTTTCGAAAGGATTAAAATTTTTGTAGTCATCAAAATTCTCTGATACAGGAACTATTTCTCCGCTTTTAGAAGGCCCATCAAATGCCGGAACTTTTCCCCATTCAGCTTGAGGCTTAATCTTTATAACATTTCCTGTAGAAGAATAGGACATATAGTAAATTCCGTTTTTATTTTTATCTGCCCACAAAGCTCCTACTGGATCAGAAACAACGCATTTGTATCCGTAATATTTTTTTTCAGTTTCAATTTTTTCTGTTTCAAATACTTCAAGCCTTCCTCTTTTGTTAGAACAGAAAGTGATTGTGTTTTCCTTAGTAAAAGTTGGAAGTGAAAGGTCGTAAATTTTATTTTTATCCTCAGCACTTTCTACGGTGAGAAATTCTGTTTGTGCCTTTGCATTAAAATCTTTATCAATGCTTATGTATCCGATTTTTGCCTGCGTGTCTGAGACTGCTAAGAAAGTAACTTTTGTTCCGTCAGAATTTACTGAAGGCTGAATAAAATCGTAAGCTGGATTCGAAAGTAATACAGTTGATTTTCCACTTTGCGTATCAATTCTTTCGAGCTGCATTTTGGTCTTGTTCTGTGTACAGGCAACAAGTGTGCTGCCGTCTCTTGAAACTGAAGGCTGGAAATAAGACTTGTTTCCTGTTGTGAGCGGCTTCAGTTCCTGCCTTTTATTCCATTTGTAAATGCGGACAATTGAATTTGGTCCCGGCAGTTTGTTCCTGTAAAAATCCTGACTTGCTGTATAAACATTTTGTTCTTTGTCCGCAGTAACAGAAAGTTCATTGCAGACATTTGCAACGAATAAAACATCCTTGTTGTAATCCTTGTCTTTATCTTTAGGAAAAGTAACTCCCTCTTTTTTTTCAGGACAGAATTTTATTATTTCACCGGAGTTATTTTTCTTTCTTCTGTAAGTGATAAATGAACCGTCGTCTAACACAACAGCAGGCTTATAAAAATAAATATTGTTGTATTTGTCAGAAATAGTTTTTCCTTCACTGATTGTCCTTTCTTTACTGTATCGTTTTACAAGGGAGCGTTTTGCGTCTTCATAAATTTCTTTTGCAGAGTATCCTGTAACATATTCAATTGCTTCTTCTACATTGCGTCCGTCTCTTCTGTTTCGTTCAATGTCTGCAAGGGCTTCTATTACAAAACGTTCTTTAATGATTTCCATAATGAGGTAGCAGAAAATATAAACCTGTCAGTCCGGCGGAGTAAGCTCTAAGCCA
>JAEELR010000049.1 GCA_016282835.1 Treponema sp.
TGAATATGCATATTCAAATTAACAATACTGGAGGAAAGCCATGAATATGAAGGAACTTATGAAAAAACAGACAGAATTAGATTCAATTTTCATCGATAATGCTGCTACCGGCAAAAAAATCCGCTCATTGTGTAAGAATTCAGGGATAAACTGCTCAGATCTCGCCGAAATACTTGGTTTTACGGGTCAGCAGGCCATCTACAACTGGACAGAAGGAAAATCAAAGCCAAATCTGGACAACATTATGAAAATTTCCTATCTGCTTGGAATTGATGTCAGGGAAATAGTTCAGATATCCTCAGTTACTGCATGAGAAAGTGTAGTTTAAGACAGCAATATAAGCTATACTGAAACGGCACACGGGTATTCAAAAAATGATTTCAGAGCTAAAAGAAATTAGAAGAGGCAATACATTCTCAAGGCAGGATATGCCGCACTACTGTTTTATCTATCTTATATATAAAGCTTTAGTTCAAAAAAAAGAATTCACAACAGACCTTCCTCTTCTTATTTCAAGCCTTGGTGTTGCGGATTCAATTAAAAACCTTCTCACAAAATATTTAAAGGAACTGCCGGATAATTTTGGACCTGAAGATTTTTACAAGTTTAGGGAAGATTCTATACAAAGATATTTTTCTTCCTTTAAAAAGCAGTCGTTCAGCCGCCACTACGAAATGCTGGTTCCCGAAAAGATAAGCCTTCTTGCCCTGTGCCTGTTAAACCCCAAACCAACTGATACCCTGGCAGATTTTTATGGTGCCCCGGAAAGCTTTTTAAGAACAGTCCTTGATAACAACCAATACAAGTTTTCTTTTTCTTCCAGGCCCAAAGCCTTTACTACAGATGAGCAGGCCGCAGATTTTTTAACGCTATGGGAAGACGTGCTGTATCCGAAAGAAAAACAAATCAGCATTCAGACTGAAAACATATTTGATGTAAACAGCAGTCAGACCTTTGACAGAATCTTTGCGTTCATCCCGGTGTTCCAGAAATCAAACCAGGAAGAAACAAAACGCCTTTCTCAAAATGTAATTTTTTCTGAAGACGAATCCTACAACTATGTAATCAATGTAATAAATCATCTTACAGAAAAGGGTAAAGCCGTTATCTGCATTTCCGATGTATTGTACTCTGCAAGAATGGAAGCGCTTAGAAAATATATCTGCACCTGTGGCTATTTAAAAGGTCTCATCCGTTTTCCGAAAGGTGAAATCTATCCGAAAAACCTTCCTTCTACCCTTTTGTTTTTTGATAAACAGAATAAATGGGAAGAACTTACCCTTCTTGATTTTACCGATACAGAACTGTCCAAAATGGAATCTATAGGAATTCCAGAGATTCTCGAAAGCTTTTTACCTGACAAGTTTAGTTATATGGAAGCACCTTACATGTGTTTTGAAAATAGTGTAAAGCGAGAAATTTTTACAGTTCATCAACTGTCGCAAAAGGATTTTGATATAGACACATCAGACCACGCTTTTATGGAAAGCTGGAGCGACGATTTAAAAAAGCATTATTCAGATGAAGAGCTTGAACATATGGCTGAAGAAGATGAACTCATGGTTTCAGAAAGTTCTATGATGCCATACAGGAAGTCCCCTCCACGCAAAAACACACCCAAAGAATTATATGTCTCAGAACCAAGTGCGGTATATAGTGCAGACAAAACAAAACAGAATAGACCTTATATTGAAATTAACCGCCTCGTAAACATCTTCCGCGGCATTCAGGACACAAAGAACATCAACGCTTTTAAAACCAGAAGCGAAAATGCTCCCTTTCAATATCTGTGCGTTTCTGACCTTGAAGACGGTTTCATCCAGAACACCATGCAGAAGCTTTCAGATAAAACAGACAGCTGGAACAAATACTTTCTTGAACGCGGTGATGTAATCATTACAAAGACTGCCTACCCTACTTTTAAAATCGCCCTCTATGAAGGAGAAAACGGCAGAGTAATTCCTGCATCAAATCTCTATGTTATTAGAATCGCCCCTTCAAAGCGCAATATCCTGAGCCCTTACTACCTCAAGCTGTATCTCGAATCTGAAAACGGCTTGAAGTACCTGAAGTCCGTGAGCAAAGGTGCAAGGCTTCCTGCAGTTTCAAAAGAAAACCTCCTGGCCATGACTCTCCCTTACAGGAGCGAACAGGAACAGAAAGAGCTGGAAGAAAAATACAAAGAGCTTAAGGCAAAAAAAGAAATGCTACTTGCCGAAATTGAATCAGTTTCTTCCCAGCTTAAAACACTGATTTAACCTTCAGCAAAAACCAGCCGCTCTTTTCGCCCGCAGACAATCTCACTCAAAATCTTCTTTATTAACAACCCATGGATAAGTGTCGTACTGCCGGCATCCTGGAGTCGGAATAAGTGCCGAGCGCTTTATGATGTTGTTTCCGTCCCTGCTTTTGTGGCTGGAATCATTTGCAACAAATTCTTCTATATAATTATGAAAGTTTAAAGTATCTGCCTGTTCATACACTTCCGTAAGGAAATTATTCGGATTGAAAGTAAGACATTCTTTTCGAACCAGTGTGTGAAATCCACCGTTTGTTTTTATAATTGCAAAATTACCGCGCCCAAACAATTTTTCACCGGCCCTATGGAGAGCAGCAGCGGCTTCTTCAAAAACTGCTGGAACACGGTATTCTTTCCTGATATCCATGTCAAAGTCCAGCCAGATACGGCGGCTTGCATGAGAGGCATGGCAGCTTTTCATGTGCTCAAATACTTTCGGCATTTTTACAAGATGATCCTGAATCCCGGGTTTTGATCCACGCAAAATGGCAGCAGTCAGATTCTTTCGTTCCTTGTTATAATGCTCAAAAGTGTCTTCAATACAGTCAATTTCATTTGTAGGATTTATTACTGAATAAACTACCATTGCATGCTCAGGATACGGAACTCCGGCAGAAGTCAAAAGCGAACGCTTATCGCAGTTGTACGCATAAAAGGCCTGTCTGTAGATGTCGAAATTCCATTCCTGCTTATGACCTCCCTTACAGCGAATCAGTTCTTCGCGCATCATTTCACCACGCGCACCGACTTTTGTGTACTCGCGCTCTTCTTCAGTAAGCTTTTTGCCGCGGCAGGCTAAGAGAATCATATAAGTTTCATACTCTAGAGGCTTTTGAATGATGTGGTCAAAAAACCAGTGAAGCTCGTCTTCGTTTAGTACCATGTTATAATATTCTGCCATTGTTTCTCCTGTTGGGGCGCCTGCCCCTGCGGCCGCACTTCGTTGCGTCCTACCCCCTCTTGCGGGCTCATGCGCCGCCCGCAACGCCTGCTTGGACAATTTCTGAAAACAGATTATCCAGTTTCTCATAATCTTCCTGTTCTTCTTTTGAAACAGAAAACGCCGCCGATTCATTAAGTTTTGTCTCAATAAATGAATCTATCTGTGGGATTCTTTCACCCTTTTCCTTTTCTCCAGATTTCATTTTTACTGCAAGCAGCTCATCAACCGCTACCTTTAATTCCACTGGCAAAACTTCTTCTACAAGTTTTGAAAACTCTGTAGGTGGAACAGTATGTTTCTGCATAAGCCATTGACAGGCTAGTACTGGCCGCAGCACATACAGATACTTCTTCAACACAACTACACCAGTAGAGCCATAGAGGGCTCGTCCCAAATCTTTGCAATTTCTACGACCCATTCCACGATAATGATGAAGCATTTTAATCTGCAGAAAATAATCGTTCATTACAGATTTTATTCTTTCCCATTCTTGAGTTATCTTATAAACAATCGGGGAATTTGCCCATTCAAAGATAACAGGATTGGACTTATACAGCTGCTGAAAAAATTTCTTTAAATCCCATCCGTTAATGTCGTAAATCTCATTCAGTTCTGCATCAATAAAATCAGGCAGTTCTTTTACCCGAAGATAATCTTCAAGCGGTCTGACAAAAACAAAGCGGACATCATAATCAGAATCAGGACTTGCAAAGCCCCACGCACGAGAACCGCTTTCACACGCATACAAAATACGGATGTTTTTCTGTTGTTCAATTTGAGTAAGTTTTGCTTTGATTTCTCGCGTAATTTCATTTCCGTTCATTTTTACTACCCTGCTACTCTATAACCGATTATAATTTTGGGACTGATGACAATCACGGAAATTTTAGTGCGAAAATTATTCACTGTTATTAAAATTCTGGTTGAATAAACTATGGTCCTTCGAAAGTGATGAAATCCCAATCTGGTTGTCGTTTAATCATTAAAAGAAGACAATCGGCTAATGACGGTAAACGCACAGTATGGCTACAAACCTGAACACTCTCTTCTCCGCGATTTTCAATCCATTGATAATTCTATCCGCAAAACCCAATCGCTTTCCGGTTTTCCCAGCTGCGTTTTTTACCCTTAACAACTTTTATCAGCTCATCACAAATAAAATCTGCAGTAACATCATCCGGATCCGTGAAACGCATGCGCCCAAAAAGCGAACCAAAATCTCCGGGCGTAACTTCTCCAGAATTGTAGATTTCATTTATCTGCTGCTCACTGAATTCATACTTCTCAAAATAACTTTTGCATAAGAGAGAAATTCCTTCTTTATCAAGCGGCTCAAAACCTATCTTCATGTGGAATCTTCTGTCAGTTGCAGAATCCAGATTATCTGGAAGATTTGTATTGCAGAATAAAATTCCTGGGAAACGCTCCATCTGCACAAGAAATTCATTCACCTTAGAATCGTTATGGCGGTTTACATTGTCGCCCCTTGAATGAAGAAATGAATCAGCTTCATCAATTAAAAGAATAGAGTTAGTTTCTGCTGCATCTTCAAAAGCCTGTTTTATATTCTTCTCTGTCTCGCCAACATACATTCCCAAAATCTCAGAGGCACGGACAATCTTTAACGGTTTATCCAGCAGCTTCGCAGTGTTTTCTACAAAAGCAGTTTTTCCTGTACCTGAGGGACCGTAATTTAATATGCGGATTCCAGATTCACTGTCGTATTCCTTTGACTGCCATTTTTCTGCATTCTGTAATTCCTTTACAATGTTTTCTACCGGTTCTGTTGTTTTCAATGCATCAAGAGAATAGTGAGAATTTTTCCGGATATTCTTTTTTAAATCAGATGAACTATAATTCGCATTAATCAACTGCATAACTTTTTCGCAGGAAGGAGACTTGAGAATGGAAACGAGGGTAGCAATATCATTCCATTTTTCCGGAGCAATCTGCAGATGGCTGCATTCTTTTGCCATGTCGTGAATGAGAGCTTCATCAATTTCTTTTGTCCTCAAGAATTGCATAAACTGCTCTTCATATTCTTTCTGCACAGGATTTTTTAAGTCCCAGTTATAGACAGTTTTTAATTCACCATTTACTAATTTTGCTTCCTCAGAATTCAATGAATCAGTAAGCAGGAATACCGGAGTATGAATGTACTGAAATAAATCATACGGAGTTTCTGGGGCAGGCTCTTTTTTATTTTGTGCGGAAGAAGTGAATATTCTTATTGTATTATTTTTCTCTGTATCCGCTTTGAAAAAATTCGAGAGGATGTTTTTTCCCAGCAGCAGAACTACATCTAAACCCTGAAGCTGACTGGAAACTGCAATCAAAAAGAAGATAAATGCACTTTTGTCGAAATTAGAAATTTCACTGGAGATTTCAGCCGTAAAAAGTTTATTGCAATGATTTATGTAAGTCACAAAATTTTTTGAACGGAATGTGTCTGCATTTGAAACTGTAATGTAACATCCTTTCCTGAGTTTTTTGCATTTTAAGACAAATTCATCTGTCATTAAAATATCACCATAGTTTTCTGTAGCAATTGAATCCATGGAGTAATAGTCAGAAAATTCCTGTGCATGTAAATCTGTTACTTTAAAAGGATATACATTCCCGGTGAAATAATTATAAACATAATCGCTCACTTTCCAGTCATCTGAAAAAAGAGCAAGCTTTATAAACCTTTTGTTTAACTTCTTAATATACTGTTCCATTAAAATCATAGAATCCGGAAGAAACCTTGAACAGATTTTGATTTTATTTTCAAAAGACAAAGGCTCAGGCAGAAACCAGATATTTTTATAGCTGAAAAGATTGAGAAGCAGGAATGTAATTTCAGAATCATTAAGGTCAAATGTATTCGCAAAGTTTGCCATAAAGAAAGAGTTCTTTATTCTTGTAAATGGATTTTCATTATTAAACACATTTTCCAGTTTCTGGCTGCAGGCATAATCTAGAATTCCAAAGTAGAGTTCGGGTTTATTTTTTAAGCTTGCACAGAAAGAGTGAACAATTTCATGAAAGTCATAACTATCATCCTTTCTTCTAAACCTTTCAAATTTCTTAGGCTCTTTTTTCTCAACAACATCAATATAAATGGAACCAATCTTTTTAAATTCTTCTTCTGTAAAAACCTGGCGCAGGAGGCTTTCATTATATTCGTAACCGCCAAGACTGAGCTGTCTGCAAACCATGCAATACATAAAAGAAACTAACTTTTTATCTTCAAAATTGAACTTAGGAATTACTCTTCCGGCAGTGCAGCTTTTTTTGCCAATACCAAATGATTCCAGAATATTCATGATTACCTCCTGAGTGAAATTAATCTGTGGTCACACAAAAATACAGCCACAGTTCTCCGGCATAAAGCTTTTATTTTTCTACGATTACAAGATTTGAAATTTTGTAGTCGTTGCCGAAGTCCGAAAACTGTACTGAGCGAATGATGCCTTCAACTTTTGCATCTGTGTTTTGCTTTAAGTCAATGTAAGAATCATTATTACTGAGCACAGAAAAGAAATGAATTTTAAGCTCGCTGTCAAAGAAAGAGAATTTAAGCTCATAGGCAAAGTCAGGATCTTTACTTTCATCAATCCCCATAAAATTATAAGTGTCCAAAATTGCAAGCCCTTCAATCGAGTGTTCGTTATACCACTTTTTTGCCTTAAGTTTATTTCCTGCGAGACCTGCTGCAGCATAGTAACATGGCAGTGTTGTAAGCATTTTTGCATCAGCATTTGCAAACTCTTCATCAGAAGTATTTTTGCAAAGGAAGATGATTTCATCAGTGTACCATTTTGCCAGCTCATCAAAATATTTTGCACTCATGTCACGGACCTCTCCTATAGCAGAACCGTTATTATCACAGGCATAAGAGGTATACTTTGTAACTTTAGAAATAAAGCCGTTATCAGTTTTTGCAATAGTAACCGTAGAATCCTGGCAGGAAAGCCCAATGACATTTTTAGAAACTATTTTCATTCTAAGCGAATAAGAATCATTGAGAAGATCAATTGATTTGATTTCTACAATTGTGCCCTTAACCTTTTCGTTAAGTTCTTCCGGCTTAAGTTTAGTAAGAAGATAAAATCCGCCGCGAAGAGTTTTTCCTTCAGGGATTACGCCTTCAACACCGTTTACCGAAGAGTTGTCCAGAGTTTTTGCCAGTTTATCAAGGCTGTTAAGTAAACTGGTAGAACCAGATTTTGCAAATACACTGCCTGCAAGTACAGCCAACGCAATGGAAACAATAATAATCTTTTTCATTTTTTTCTCCTGATAATTAATGTCTGGTGATGCCTGATTTTTTTTTTGCATCCCGTTATGAAAATTACTTTAAGACCAAAAATGAAAATTGTAATTAAAGCGATAGTTGAATTTGAAATGACTTAATAATTTGAAAAATTAATGGTAGAATAGGATTATGAGTTTTGCAAACAGAGCTTATAAAGCAATATTAAAACAGTATAAGAAAGAAGGAAAAGAAATAAAACTTTTTCCAGAAAGATGCAATACAGGTCTTTATAAAAAACTTGATGAAAAATTTGCACAGTTCGATGGGAATATAATATTCTGGCCTGAAAATCCTTTAGATAAAAACACAGTTCCTGAAATTATTGATTCAATGAAAAAGTATTATCTTCTTACGAAAGAATCATTATCAGGCATGGTGGTTGCAGATCCCATTAAGGACACTTATGGAATTAATGATGCGGATGTTCTAAGGGAACCTCATTTGCCGGATTTCTTAAGGGAATCCTTTTCTTCAGAAAAAACAGAAATTCGACAAGATAAAGCAGCAGAAAAAGAACCTCATTATAATGTTATAGACGAAAAGCCACATGACAAAGTCATAGACGAATTAGAAAAAGCGTTAGAAGACTATTATAGAAATCCGGGAAATACTGTCAGTAATTTTTTAGTAAAAAAGATAAGAGAATCAAATATAAAACCTTCTGATATTTATAATTCAGTTTATATGAGTAAACAGAATTATTCAAAAATAATTAGTAACCAGACTAAGAATCCTCATTTTGAAGCCTGTATTCAATTTGCCTTTGGATTAAAACTGAACTTGGAGGATACAACAGAATTATTACGCTTGGCAGGAAATGCTTTTTCTGATGCACCATATCACCGAATTGTGAAATATTTTATTGAAAAACAGAAATATAATATGTTTGAATTAAATAAATGTCTTGATAAATTTGGTATAGATCCAATAGGAAGTTTTTAAAAAAGTCCCTTCTAAGTTGACCTTTAAAACCGGAATAGTTTCTACACTTACCTTGTACTAAAAAAGGAGGTAAGAACTATGAAACACTACATTGAACAAAACAAAATTATAAATCATCCAATGATAGATCTTGTAAAAACCGGTCAGAACATTAAATTATTGAGAGAAGAAAAGGGAATGTCTGTACAAAAACTTGCAGACTTTATGGAGTTCGAGGCTGTACAGGCAGTTTACAACTGGCAGACCGGAAAAACCTTACCATCTATCGAAAATCTGAAAATCTTGAGTGAACTTTTCAACAAACCTATGGATGAAATTCTGATTTTTGAATAAGCCATTTCATTCGTTATGAATTAAAATTCAATCACAACTTTAATTACTTTTGAACGAACTGCCCGTATTCTATAAATATGGAAATTTTAGACAAAATATTTGAAATCAACACTTACACAGAACTCACCAGCTATTTTAAAGAAGTCATCAAGCAGCTTGGGAAAACCCGCATCAAATCCGTATATGATACCAGCGGTTTTGGTTATTGTATCGATGGAGAGCTTTACATTGTTTTTGAGGACAATCGAGCTCTTGTTATTGCCAATAAGCTTACAAGTTACGGTAATTATGAATTACAGTCAAAATATAATATCTGGTACGGTGATTATTATCCAAAACGCGAAAATATTTTTTCCGAAAGAATGAAAGGTAAATATATTGAAAATGTACGGTCAATTTCTTTCTCAGAAGGTTTTAAAACTCATCCCTGCAAAGAAGAATATGCCCCAGATGGTGGAGATTATTATTCAAAAACCGGATTATTTCTTAACACAGGGGATATTTTTTCGTTTTACGGTTACGCCGCAGAAATGGACGGATACATGGGCTTAGACTATGAAAGACGAAAACCAGTTATCATACACTTCCGTCCAGATTTTATTTACACTTTCAACACTAATTACAACGAACATTATGCGTTCAATCAAGAAGTTTTTATCAAATACAAAAAGTATGGCAAGCTGGAGGTTCCGGGCCTGAAGGAACTAATTACAGAATACACTACTCTTGCTAAAAACATACTTAATTCCGGAACTGAGAATCCGGAAATGGATGAAGAAACCAGAGAGTATTTTAAGAACAAAAGCAGGGAA
>JAEELR010000050.1 GCA_016282835.1 Treponema sp.
CATCTTCATTTTCAGTATTTACAGGAGACGGTACAAAAACTTTTATGCCGCCCAAAATATCTGTTAAAGTAGAAAAATCCCTGACAGACAATTCAACACTGAAAGGAATTGTTTTATCCGTTAATTTTTCGATTTGGGATTTATACGCCTCAATTCCATGCTCTTTATAAATAGCATCAATTCTGTCTGTTCTCTTTAAAACTTCGTAAACGTCACCAATGTTTCCAACTATATCTAAAATTGCACCTTTGTTGGAATCGACATAATAAATTACAACATCCGTAGAAAGCACATTTTTTTCTTCATCATGAACAACAAATAAAACCTCAACGATACTGTCTTTTTTTACAGTCGCAGAAAATGATTCCTCTTTCATCGAAACAACAAGATATATTGTAATTCCGATTAAAACAAAAAGAATTATGAACAAATAAAAAAAACTTTTATTGATTTGAGACTTTTCCATATCAATTTTCCACCGTTTCCAAAAGTGCCTGCTTTAAATCTTCAGCAAAATCCAGGCTTTCCTGTGCTATAATTTTGCCTTTTTTCTGAAGATATTCAAGATTTTCTTCTATGACACGGCGAGCCCCGTTATCTACACTCATAGCATATAAATTATTTCTGTATTCGTCTGTTGATTGAGGGCGCCCCGGTTCAATTTTATCGGAAACGAAAAGGATTTTAGCAAGCGCACAGATATGCGCATTTCCGAAAGTATGATTTGCAATTGCCTCTAAAATTTCCTCATCATCAAATAAAAACTTTTCCTTGAGCAAAACAGCTGCTGCCCTTCCGTGCAAAAGTGAAGGCTTTGAAAGCTCCAGATCACTTATTGCTTTATTATCTTTAGATGCATATTTTATTAAATCTTCATCGCAAAATTTCTTGCACATATCATGAGCAATGCCTGCCAGATATCCGCGCTTAGGATTTATACCGTGCAGGGAACAAATATGAGCGCAGGTTTCTGCAACTCTTACACTATGATTAAAGCGTTTTTCATCAACATTTTCTTTTGCAAAGGTTTTAACTTTTTCTATTAAACTATCGTAATCAAAATCATTCATAAAGTTTTCCGTCAATAATATACTTAAAAACTTCAGGCGGTACAAGATATTTAAATGCACGCTTCTGATTGCAGCGGGTACGGATATCTGTTGAACTTATGTGAAGCAAAACATTTTCTAAAGAAACAGCATCAGCAAAAAGCGGCTCAGACTTTATATCAAACAGAACTTCACCGTGACTTACATCAGCATACAGGCCTTTGTCAACATTTGCATATTTTGGATCAGTATGAAGTGTCGGACGTCGTGCCAGAATCAACTGACATTTTCTGGCAAGTTCTTCTGCGCTGTTCCATAAATGAAAACCGGCAAATAAATCATCTCCAATAATAAGCCCTATTTTATCTGTTAAAACATGGGCATATTTTTTCTCAAGATAATTGATTGTATCGATTGTATATGAAATTCCACCGCGCACAATTTCGCAGTCTTCGGCTTCAAATCTTGAGTCATTCATACAGGCTTTCTGAACCATTTCCAGCCTCATTTGTGCACTCACAGGATTTGCCATCACTTTATGAAGAGGATTCATTGTAGGAACAAATAAAACCTTATCATAACCGAGAGTCGTACAAACTTCATCTGCAAGCGCTAAATGTGCATTGTGAATAGGATTAAAACTTCCGCCTAAAACTGCTATTTTCAATTTTCACTTCCCGGAAACTGTTCTTCCATTGATGTATCAACAGAGCGTCCTTCTAAGAATTTGTTTGTCTTTGGAGCTTCACCTTGATTTTCACCATTGTTTCTGCTTTGATTAACTCCCGGTGTATGAGTTGCATTCATTTTTTCTACAAGCTGGATGATTGCAAGCCGTGCTTCATCTACATTCATACGGGCAGCAACAGAAATCGGAATAACCTGCACAGAAGGATCTGTTTTCTGAATTTTTTCTCTGATGATTTTTGCATTGTCCATTGCACCGTCTAAATCAATTTTATTACAAAGAATAATCCTGTGTTTATCAGTTAACCCTGCACCGAAAGATTCCAGTTCGTTCAGCAAAAGCTCGTAGGCATTCAAACAGTTTTCATCAGAGCAGTCAATCATAAATAAAAGTGCCTGAGTTCTCGAAATATGTTTTAAGAAGCGGGTACCAAGCCCTGCCCCGTCAGAAGCGCCTTCTATAATTCCAGGGATATCTGCGATTATAAAATCTTTTTCTTCATCAACATGCAGTACGCCAAGATTAGGAACTTTTGTTGTAAACGGATAAGGTGCAATTTTTGGTCTGGCGTTTGTGAATAAATCCAAAAGACTTGATTTACCGGCATTAGGGAATCCTACAAGGCCAACATCTGCCATAATTGAAAGCTCAACCTTTAACTCTCTTTCTTCACCTGGAGCACCTTTGTGGGCATAACGGGGAGCCTGATTTGTACTCGATTTAAAGTGAACATTTCCCCAGCCTCCTTTACCACCAGTTAAAAATTTAAAAGTTTCATTTTCAGCTTCTGTTGTAAAGTCGTAAATTACTTCGCCAGTTACATTATCTTTTATAGTAGTTCCTGGAGGCACACAAACAACTACATCGTCTCCATCCCTGCCATGCCTGTTCCATCCCATTCCGTCACCACCATTCTGTGCCTTAAAAACCGGATGAAAACGAAGGTGCGCCAGAGTTCTTAAATTGAGTTTTACCTGAAATATTACATCGCCGCCACGTCCACCGTCGCCACCATTAGGACCACCATTTGGAATATATTTTTCACGGCGGAATGAAATACAACCATTTCCACCTTTACCGGAGCGAACTATAATTACGGCTTCATCTGCAAACTGAATCATTTATTTTCCTATCGATAAAATCTTAACTAAAAAAAATACCCAGTAAAGTACTCTTTACCGGGCATTATCTAAAAACACAGTTTAATTAGTTATTTTCTGCAACTGCTTCTACAGAAACAACTTTGCGGTTCATTCTTTCACCATATTTAACTACACCGTCTGCTGTAGCAAATAAAGTGTCGTCTCCACCCTTTTTAACATTGTTACCCGGATGGATTCTTGTACCACGCTGTCTAACAAGAATTGATCCTGCTGAAACAACTTCTCCACTGTATCTTTTTACGCCCAAATGTTTTGGATTTGAGTCGCGGCCATTTTTAGCACCGCTACCGCCTTTACTTCTTCCCATTTTAATCCTCCACTGAATAAATCAGTTATTGTTCAGATAATTCTTCAAACTGTATATTTTCAGGATACTCAGTCTGTAAGGAACTAAGTCCCTCACGGATAAAATCCGCCGTAAATCTTAACCTCTGTTCAACACAGCCATAAGATTCACTCTTACAGTTTATATCTTCCACCTGGAATGAAAACTTTCCTCTGGAAGAACTGTCAGCTACTACAACAAGTCCTTCAGTTTTTTCAAGAACCTGAAACGCCGTACGCAACAAAAACGATTCTGCCGCACAGACAATATCAAATCCTTTAGTGGAAAACGAAGCATGTCCTTCAGCCTTTACGCTCTTAAACTGCCCGTCTTTACCACAAACTAAAAGAATCTTAGTCATTACTTATGCAAGTACAATGTCCTTTACAGTAACTTTTGTGTACTGCTCGCGATGACCAATAAATCTGTGATAATCTTTCTTTGACTTATACTTCAAAACAAGAACTTTCTTATCTTTGAAAGTTTCGCCAACTTGTACAGTAACTTTAGCACCCTTAACATATGGAGAACCAACAGATACTTTATCACCGTCGCTTACGAGAAGAACAGTATCAATTGTAACAGTATCGCCTTCTTTGGCATCATTGATTTTTGAAACCTCAAGAACGGCATCCTTTTCTGCTTTGTACTGATTGCCTTTATACTCAACAATTGCGTACATTTTAAAACCTCTAAAACATTATTTTGTCGTAAGGAGTAACGGGTTCCTTACAACTATACACAGTAAATGATAATAACAAATTTCTTTAGTAAAGGTCAATGGAAAATAGTATTTTTTTCAAAGAAAACGCAAAGAACGCCACTACCCGGCATTGTAATACCAGGCAGTGATGTTGGGTTACTTTTGTTTTACTTCTGTCATTACTGCAGTTCTGTCTGCAAAGTGGAATACAGTCACATAAGAAAAGCCTGCAGGAATTTTATCGAACGGAGTATAATAATAACTGGTTTTTGTAGAAAAATCGTTATTAAGAATTTTTAAACCGTATTCTTTTCCCACTGCTTCCCATACCTTGTAATCATCTGTAAGTACAGCAGGATGTTCATTCTTTAATTGCTCTAAATAATCCAGTTTATTTGTTGGATAGACCATTGTATGTGCAAAACATGGAGCATCAGAATAAACTTGATACGAACCACCAAGTCCTGGAATAATAGCTTTATCCTGACATACTCCATCCAAGGCATTTCCACCCTGATTTCTTTTAATTTCCCAATCAGGACAAATATAAATAATGTCAGAACGATAATCAGATTGCCATACAGAGCCAGATTGTGTTTTACCTAATTGTAAAGAGAGAAATAAGCTTTCAGGTAAAACTACTTTATCTCTGGTTTTTAGTGTACCTGAATCCTCAACCAATGGAGAAGAAGTTAGAGAATCTTGATATTGTAAATTTGAATCGATGGCATAATAATTCCATTCATCATCTTTTAAACCATAGGATACAAAACTATAACCTAAACCTGTTTGAGTAAAATAAACTCTAAATCCATCGGGACCTCCTGGGTTCCCTGCAATTACAGTTTCAGTTTTATTAAAAAATTTAGATTTATCAGTTCCTGTTATCGCTATTAAATTCATAATATTTTTTTCAAATAAATTTTCACGTTTTATATGTAAATTCTCAACAGATATATTTCCATTTGAATCTTCAAATTTAAGAGTAAGCAAATAGTTTTTTTCAAAAGAATCAAAACTATTATATTCAATCAAAGCTGTATTAGAATCTCTCTTAAAAATAGACTTCTGAAGCTGCCTGTTTTGCAAATCTGAAGCAGTTAAGTTTTGTGCTATTCCATAAGCACCCTCTTCTGTAAAACAATATTCAAACTCAACATAATCTGAACTATATCCCTCAGCTTGTTTTAATCCAAATAAATCTGTTGGCATTAATTGTGTATTAAAGTAGAGTTTATTGATATCCGGATATTTTAAATACTGGTCACTCTTATTTTCAGGTTTAAATTTTTGAATCAAGGTTACAGGAGGATTATTATCACAATCTTCTGTAGTTATATCGAATACTTTATAATTTGATGTTAAATTTATTTCATTAGACTGATTCTTTTCAAATAAATAAATAGTATACTTATGTCCAGTTTCTAATTTAAAATCTAATCCATCATAATTATACTTTATACTACCAAGCATGTCTTTTTCATTATCTTTGTTATATTTTACACCATACTCACTATTTGGATTAGATGTAAACTGATTATTAAATCCTATATGAGCTGTTAGTGTTCCGGCACTTTTTATAAGCGGTTGATCATAATTTATAGACCAGTCACTGGTAGAAGCAGGTAGCGTTATATCCGGTGAATTGGTTTCTAAAGAAACATTATGATATACATAACCGCTGGCTACCGTTCCATAATAAAACTCATCATCATCAAATAAAAAAACAGGTAGAACATAAATAGGATATTTTCCGTTCGGAATGTTTATTCGTCCTACAAAATATGGATCAGAACTTTGATCTCTATTATAATATCTAAGATCTTTATAAAAACGTGGTGCTGTCCAAGATTTTTCTGCATTACTACCATTATAGATATGATAATTTGGCGATACTGTATAATAAATTATTTTCATGCCAGGATATAAATTTGGTAAAGGAGTAATTGAACTGTCAGTTATATTAAACATTTCATAATTTCCGATATTATCATTAGCATTAGAACGCCAATTACCTATTATAGAAATTTGGCAGGGAAATACACGATATTCTGTTCTTGAATTACCTAAAATATCTGTAGCTGTTATTTCTATAATACAATTTTGTGTCAAATCCCTTGTAAAAGTATATTTTTCATAGTCTGATGTCTGTTCTGATATATTTAGCTGTGTCAAACTGTTCTTTGAATATCCGTATTTTACAGTCAAAGAAATTTTTGTATTTATATAATTATCATAAGCTTTATCATTTACTGTATCATAATTAAAAGTAAGGGTTTCAGTTCTTGTTGTAGAATTTTCTGGTACCTTATATTTATCAAAATCTGCATTATCATGAATTTTTTTTATATTTACAAAATTATCAGCTTCCATTGTCAAAGGAATTTTTTCAGTCTGTAATCGATGATAATCAAGGGTAAGTTTTTTACTTTCAACGGTCTTAAAAGAATTCATATTTATTGTAGTATCTTTTAGAACATAATAGGTTTTAGCATCACTTTCATTTCCTGCATTATCTATAAACTGACAATCAAGTTTTATAATTCCATCATTTACTGTTTTTAGTGTATGATATGCATAAAACCACGAATTAATATCTTCAAAATCTGTAATAATTTTTTCTCCAGTACCGCTTGAACCAGAGGGAGTTTTAATATGAGTTTCAGTTACTCTAAAGCTTTTAAGTCCAGAATGTTCATCATAGCCTGCCATTACAAAAAATAAAGTATCTTTAATATAATTCTGCTCAAAAGTTTCACTTGTCCATTCATCAAAAGGACTATCTGAAAGCATCCGATGATTATCATCGGAAGTAAAAAAAACTAAATCAAAAGAAAGAAATACGGGCTTAACAGTTTCTTTTTCACCGTTAATTGTATAAGGAATTTCAAATGAATAATGAATAACAGAGTTTATTTCCAAATCATTTCCTAAGGTATCTTTTATAGTTTGATTATTAGCATTTAGTTTTATTACTAAATCTAAAGTATCAGAAACCTCAGGTACTTTATCTTTTATTGATGAAAGAGGAATAAGAATCAACTGTTTTGAATCCTCTGACCATTCCGGTTTATAATATTCTTCATAGTGCTGAGTTGAAACTGCTGCATTTGTAATATTAATAGAACCATATCTAGAAAGATCTACAGAAGAAGTATCCATTTCTTTATTAAAATCAATGTATATTTTTGAATATGACAAATTACTTGTAGTGCTATATATATCTCTTTGATTATTTACCTTTATACTCTGTATAACAGGTACAATAGAAGCATTAGCCGTAACTGTAACACCTGGTACAGCTTCGTAGATAATCATTTTGGTTGAGAGGGCGTTCTTATCTTCAATTTTAATCTTTGATTCTGGGACTTCTTCGCTGCCACAGGTTACTGTCCAGCCGTTAAACTTCCAGCCTGTTTGCGGTTCGAATGCTATTGCTACTTCCTGACCAATTGAATAGTTATTTGTTCCTGAAGCACTTGTAAAGGTACCAGAGTTTGCAGGGGACGAAAATGTTACTTCTGCTTTATCAAGAGTAGTTTCATCAATTTTATAGTCGAAAGAAATACCGTTTCCGCCGTAAGTTACTTTAGTTCCATCTTCAAGTAAATAATAAAAATCAGCCGGAATCATTACCGAAACAGTTTTCTTCTGACCTGAAGGAACATCCAGCATATTTGAATTGTCTGCAACAAAGGTTATTGTATTTGCATTTACAACTGGAGTAAGGAAGCTTGAGAGTATTGGAGTACCACCAATTGCAATTGAAATCTTATTAAGCTGCTCAAGATTCTCCTGCTCTGATGGAATATCTTTATTAAAAGTAATTATTATAGAAGAGTTTTTGCTTACTGATGGATTTAAGCTGTCATTTACCGGTGCAAAGGTTGTTACTCTTAGTCTAGGTGCACAGACTGCCTTAATTTGAGTTGGATTTTCTTCTGCAGTTTTTTCAAGAACAGTTGCTGTTGTATTAACGCTTGAAGGATCTTCAATATAAATAACCTCGCTGTCATAATCCCATTTTATAAACTGATAGTCTGCACTTTCTGTAAAGCTAAGAGTAATTTTCTGGTCTATAGAATAATCCTTTGTGCCTGAAAGATTAACAGAACCTTCAACTGCGGTGCTGGAAATAGTTATAGTTGCTTTTTCATCTGTTGTATTTGTAACCTGATAGTTCCAGCTTTTTACAGTATTCATTTTAATATTGCTGGTATCTGTAATATCTTTTGATAAAGTAACTTTTACAGTTTTAAAAACTTCTCCTGCATTTAATGTAATTGGATTTGTTTTATCTACAGCTATTGTTAAAAGCTTGCCTTCTAGTTGAGGTTTTGTAAAATGATCTGCAATTGAAAAATCATCAGCATTTGTAATTGTAATATTTTTAAAGTATGTCTGATTTTCGAAAATATATGCCCAGATATTTCCATTTTCGTCTTTTTTTGTTACTGCACCGGAAGGAATTTCATTTTCTTCAAAAATAAAACTTGATTTTGCAGGCTCTTTTGTAAAGCTTACACTGATTGAACGGTCGCGGCTTACTCCTAATGTAGAATATTCAGGGCTTGCCTTAACTACTGCCAGTCTGTCAGAACACAAAGGAATGATTCGTATATCATTTGAATCAACTGTAATTTTTGCATTTGTTTTTAATGAATATGCGTCATCAAAAACAACACCTTCTACTTCTTTATAATTGTCTTTATCAAAGTTTTCTGTACTTGAAACTGCAATCCACTTTATAAAACTCCAGTCAGAAGCTTCTGAAAAAGTTATAGGAAAAGAATATCCCAGTTTTACAGAGCGGGTTCCGGCCGGGTCTGTAGAACCTGTTCCTTCTATTGGAAAAACCTGCACTGAAATATTTTTTGCCAAAAGATAATCTATATTAAAGTCGAGCTGATCCTTTAAGTTGCCACCGTTTAAAAAATTTTCACACGAAAAAAATGTTATACATAATAAGCCTGCAAGGACTTTTGTAAAGGTGTGATTTAAAATGGAAAACTTTTTCATTACTTTGACTCCAATGTTTTTATTATGAACTTCGGGTTTCGTATCATTTGAAACTAGATATTCTACATAATAATATATTGCAATTATGGTGATTTTCAAGAAGGAGTTAAATGAAAATGAAAAAGGGTGGTTTCGATACGGCTATGCCTACTCAACCACCACAGATATTGACCCAATTAAAACTTGTATTTATTTGTTGAAATTGTGTGACCTTCGCGATATACATCGAACCAGAGTTCTTTTTTGTCGGTTGTATAAATTGCGCTGTAGAACTCCTCAAGTGAAGTAATTTTTTTATCGTTAACGGCAGTAATTATGTCACCCGGTTGAATCATTAATGCTGCAGCTGGTGTTTTTTCCTGTACATTAACGACAGCAATTCCTTTTATCTTTTTATCTTTGATTTCGAGTTTATCGCGCATAATGTCTGTTAACGGACTTGCAATAAAGCCCGGCCAGAGTTTTGAATTATCAGAGGCAACATCTTCTGTTCGTGCTTCAATTGTTACTGTAAAGTTTAAAGACTGACTTCCTCGCTGAACTGTAAATTCTGTTTTTGAACCAGCTGTTAAGTTTCCAACCTCGCGAACAACCTGATCCACACTCTTAACATTATGACCATCAATTGCAGTAATAAAGTCTCCTGCCTGAACACCAGCTTTAATTGCCGGAGAATTCATGAATATTTCTGAAACGAAAGCGCCAGTTGTTTTTTCATCGATTCCTAAATCTTTTTTGAACTCAGGAGTAACTTCTGTTAAGCTTACACCAAGCCAGCCGTATGAAATTTTTCCATTACTGATAAACTGACTGATTGCAGGCTTAATATTGTTGATTGGAATAGAAAAGCCTAACCCCTGAGAACCTCCTGACTGAGAAGCAATCCAAGTGTTAATTCCAATAATTTCACCATAAATGTTTACGAGTGGGCCGCCAGAGTTTCCCTGATTTATAGCAGCATCTGTCTGAATAAAATCACTTATAGAACCAATCTGACCGCCGCTTCTTCCTGTAGCACTAACAATTCCCTGTGTTACAGAAGCAAAATATCCCAAAGGACTTCCAAGAGCCAAAACAATATCACCCTGATATACATCATCAGAATTTCCAAGCTTAGCAACAGCAATGGAATTATCATCAGATTCAAATGAAACAAGAGCAATATCCATTCTTTCATCGGCACCAACTAATTTGCCTTCGAATTCGCGTTCATCGTTTAACTTTATTTTTATGCTTGTAGCCTTTCCTGCAACGTGATTATTTGTAAGTACATAATACTTTTTATCAGAATGCTGAACAATTACACCGCTGCCAAGGCCTGTAGTTTTTCTTTCCTGCATACGGTCTTCTTTATCATTGTTTTCATCAGGGAAACCAAAAAAGAAAGGAAGGTCTTTAAATGGATTAAAGGTCTGTACCTTTGTTGTTTCAACTACATCAACTTCTACTACAGCAGGAAGAACAGTTGAACTGATATTTCTAAATGTCGACTGTAAAGCCTGTGTTACTTCCAAAGCATTTTCAGGAAGCTTCTGTTTTACTGAACTCTCAGCAAAAGCAACATTTGCACTGCCCTGATTTGCCTTACAAGCAACCGAAAAAATTCCAAATGATACTGCAGCTGCACCAAGTACCGATAAGATTTTTTTTGAAATTTCTTTCATTTATTTTTTCCTCCACCTTAATTGATTAAATTAACAATTGAGTAATTTAATTTTAATGATTGCACTTATTACAAATATAATAAATTTCTTTGCAGATTGTTACATAAATTTTACAGGATTTTATAATCGCTTATTCCGTTTTTGATAAAGATTTTTACGCGCTGATTTTCCATTGTAACATTTTCCACAAAAGAAACAAGGTCGCAGATTGCAGGAGAAAAAATATCGTCTGCAGAATATGAAGTTTCTATAATGCACTCCTCGCCTTCACTTTCTGCCCTGCTTAACGCCCCGTTTAACTGCACTAAATCTTTAACTGCATTGAATAAAAATGACTTATGCTTTTCATTGAATTTTTCTTCAAGGAACAAAAGCTGCATCTTTTCTATTTGAATATGAGGAGTATTCAACGGATTAAAGTCAGTTTCAAATGCACAGTTATTGCAAAGCTGCCATTCTTCGAAATCAGCAAAAAACGATGAAGCATTTATTTTCAGTGCTTTCAATACATAATTGAACCAGGGAACTGCCCTTCCACAGGTGTAAAAAGTGTAACACGCAAAAGCCATTCCCCTCGAAAAGTCTAAATCTTTTGAAGAATAAACTGCAGTAGATTTCGGATCTTCATATTTCTGTAAATCCGCAAACTGTTCAAAATCAATGTGATTCGGATAAAGGCTTACGGCAAAATCAAGTCTTTCGCGGAAAAGTTTAAAGGTATCGTTTTTAAGTAAGCCCCAGTCAAGATTAAACCCGAATACAATGCCCGCATTATTCAGTAAAGCTATTCTTTTGTCATAGTATTTTTTATCAAGAAGAAGATTTCCGTTTTTTTCGTTATACTCGATTTTTAATTCCAGAGACACATATAATTCAGGCAGTTGTTTTACAAGATTAAAATCAAGTACAGAAACTTTCACCGGCAGTGTCAGGAAAAGTTCCGGACAAAATGATTTAACGGCAGCGATGATTTTTAAAACCTGAGATTGACTTGCAAACTCACAGGAATTATGAAAAGCAAATTCCGTGATATTCTGTTTTTGAAAATCCTTTACTTTAACAAAAAAATCTTCCAGAGAAATTTCTTTTTTATCACTCATAAAAAATTATAGAAGCGGAATATTATTCTTAGAACAAGTCTTTACCATTTCTTCCGGCCACATAGAAACCTGAGTTTCACCAATATGAGCCTTGCGTAAAAAGTACATGCAGAGTCTTGACTGACCAATTCCACCGCCTAAAGTCTGACTCAGTTTTCCTTTCAAAAGCTTTTTATGGAAATTAAACTTAGCGCGTTCAGGGCAGCCTCTTTCTTCGAGCTGGAGCTTTAAGCTTTCAGGACTAACTCGAATACCCATTGAAGACAATTCCATTGCACTGTTAAGAACCGGATTCCATACCATTAAGTCGCCGTTCAAACCAATGTGGCCGTCAGGATTCTTTGTAATCCAGTCGTCATAGTCAGGAGCGCGTCCATCGTGGATTGTTCCATCGCTTAATTTACCGCCAATACCCATTAAGAAAATAGCACCATATTTTTTGCAGGCTTTTGTTTCCCTCTGTTTCGGGCTAAGGGTTGGATATTCTTTCAATAAATCATCTGCCCAAATAAAAGTAATGTTTTCTGGAAGGATTGGCTTAATCTGCGGATATCTGTCGTAAACATAGAATTCTGTCTGCTTAAAGCATCTGTAGATTTTCTTTACAACATCTTTTAAGTAATCAACATTTCTGTCTTCTTTATTTATGCACATGCACCAGTCCCACTGGTCTACATAAAGTGAATGTAAATTATCAAGTTCTTCATCTGCACGGATTGCATTCATATCAGTGTAAATGCCAAAACCCGGTTTAAAGCCCATTTCTGTAACTTTCATTCGCTTCCACTTAGCAAGAGAGTGTACGATTTCAAGTTTTTTATCATCCATATCTTTAACTAAGAAATTTACCGGACGCTCTACACCATTCAAATCATCATTTATACCGATTCCAGACTCAACAAAAAGAGGAGCTGTAATTCTGGTTAAATTTAATTCAGTTGATAAGGAAAGCTGAAAAAAATCCTTAAGTAAAATAATTGCTTTTTCTGTTTCTCTGACAGTAAGTAATGGTTTATAACCTTTTGGTAACTGAAGTTTTGACATAATTCACCTCGATTTTTTCTATATATACAATATTTATTTCTAAAACTAAATCATTCCCTGTACTTTTAAATCTTCTATTTGAGTAGACAAAGATATAGTAGTTTTAGTCTGCCTGCTTAATCTCTGTGCAAGAAGCTTTGAAAGGAAAATTCCATAATGCGGATTTTCACGAATCAGATTTAAAAATGCAACTTTTGGAATGCAGATTAATTTTCCTTCTCCGGCACTCATAATTGTAGCAGAACGTCTGTCGTTAAGAAGGAATGCCATTTCACCAATGAACATATCGTTTGGTGTAAGAACACTTACCAGCTTTCCGTTAACATAAACGCCGTATCTTCCGCTGACAATAAAGTATAAGTCGTTAGAAGGCTCATTCTGTCTGCAGACAACTTCGTGCTTTTTGTATGAAACAACAGAGAACGGAATCATAATGCTTGGAACCGAGTTTGATTTAAGTGTCTGGTTTTTAATCATAAACTTAACGGCATTTCCCTTTTCATTATAAACCATCTTTGTAACAAGATTTTTTGAAAGGCTCATTCCCCTTCCGTGAGTTTCTTCTGTCATTTTTGCATCCAGGTGCTTTTTCCAGTCAAAGCCTTTTCCTTCATCAGCAATAGAGAACAGGGATTTTTCAGAAGTGATTACATAATTCAACCTTATTTTTTTTGCAGCAATTGCAGGATCCTTTGTTTTAGAACGAATCAAATCGAGCATATTTTTTCCGCTTTCAAGCCATTTAGTTTTTTCATCATAAGTGATTGCGCAGTTACCGTGTTCAAGGGCATTTGTTAAAAGTTCCATAAGTGTTGTCTGAAGAGCATAGCGGTTATCTTCATCAAGACGGTTTGTGCAGTAAAGATAATTTACTAAAAGATTTGTATAAAGTTTTATGTCAATCGGATCATTTCCACAGATAAAGCCCCCCTTTTCTTCGCCGACAAAACGCTCATGCATTCCGCGGTTAAACAAAAAGTTCGGGTTAGTGATAAGAATTTTCAAAAGACGTGTAAAATTTTCCCTGAATGAATATAAAGTCTGTACAATGAGAATATTCGGGTCTCTTCTTTCTTCAATTTCTTCCTGTGTTTTTGCATCAGGAACAACACAAATTACACCACCGTTATGAAACCATGGGTCTGCGTGAATTGCTGAAATAATTTTGTTACCGTCAATTTTTGTAGAAGTAAAATCAATTACTTTAATTTCAGGTAACTCATAATCCATAAAACTCAGGGCCTGCTCTGTATTAATGCACAGTTCAAAATCAAAATCGTTTTTCCATGTATTACAGGCAGCTCTGATTGTTTTTACAATTTCATCACTTGATGAACAAACTAAAATCTTTTTCATTTTATACTGACTCCAAAGCCTGCTTTAAATCAGAAATTATATCTTCAACATTTTCAATTCCTACACTAAAGCGGATTAAATCCGGGCCTACTCCACAGGCAATAAGTTCTTCATCTGTAAGCTGGCGGTGTGTTGAACTTGCAGGATGTAATACACATGATCTAGCGTCTGCAACATGGGTCGCAATCATAGCAAGCTTCAAGTGCTTCATAAAGTTTTCAGCAGCTTTTCTTCCGCCCTTTACACCAAACGAAACTACACCACAAGTACCGTTCGGCATATATTTTTTGGCAAGTTCATAATATTTGTTTCCTTCAAGACCAGGATACTGAACCCATGAAACTTTCTCAGAAGAAGCTAAAAACTGAGCTACTTTAAGTCCGTTTTCACAATGGCGTTTTACTCTTAATGGTAAAGACTCAAGACCAAGATTTAAAATGTATGCATTGAAAGGAGCCTGTATAGAACCAAAGTCTCTCATTAACTGAGCTGTTGCTTTTGTAATGAATGCTCCTTCTTTGCCGAATTTTTCAGCATAAGTAATTCCGTGATAAGATTCATCTGGAGTACAAAGTCCAGGGAATTTATCTTTATGAGCGAGCCAGTCAAATTTTCCTGAATCTACAATACAGCCGCCTACAGTTGCATCATGGCCGTCCATATATTTTGTTGTTGAGTGAGTTACAATGTCACAGCACGATTCAATAGGTCTGCAGTTTATTGGAGTTGCAAAAGTGTTGTCTACAATAAGAGGAACACCGTTTTTATGTGCAATGTTTGCCCAGCGTTCAATATCAAAAACTACCAGGGAAGGATTTGCTAAAGTCTCTCCGAAAACACATTTTGTATTTGGCTTAAATGCTTTCTGGATTTCTTCATCAGTTGCATCTGGATCTAAGAATGTAAACTCGATTCCCATTTTGCGCATTGTTACATTAAACAGATTAAAGGTTCCGCCATAAATTGAAGAAGAAGAAATTACATGATCGCCGGCAGATGCTAAATTGAATACAGCGAAAAAGTTTGCAGCCTGACCAGAAGATGTAAGCATTCCTGCAGTTCCACCTTCGAGTGAAGCAATTTTTGCGGCAACAAAATCGTTTGTAGGATTCTGTAAGCGTGTATAGAAATATCCGGAAGCTTCAAGGTCAAAAAGTTTTCCCATATCTTCGCTTGTGTCATATTTAAATGTTGTACTCTGTACAATAGGTATCATTCTTGATTCACCGTTTTTTGGTGTATAGCCTGAGTGAATGCATTTTGTTTCCTGTTTCATAATAACCTCACTTATTTTTAATAAAAGCAATTTTATTGAATTTAAGAAAAATAGTTAAGATGAATAAAAAGACTTATGATTTTTTTTATGTGTTTTTTATCATATGAATTTTATTGTAAAAATTTCAGTTTTAGAGTTTTTGGAGTTTTTTTAGTATTTTAGAATAAAAAATATTGATAAATTAAAATAATTGATTTAGAATTCTAATATGCAATCAAAACTTGCTTAAGAAAAAAGCAGTTTTATTACAAATACTTAAATTAAAGGAGATTTTCGAATGAAAATTACAAACAAACTTTTATTAGCTGGTGTAGCACTTATTGCTTCTTTATCTTTGGCAAGTTGTGCTGCTGTTATCGGTGGAAATGACATGATTAAAATGGGTCTTAACAAAGCTACAATTGAATATGAAAACACTGATACAGAATCAAACAAACGTGAATTTAAGATGTTTAATCAAAAACACTCTGGTGCTGTATGTACAATAGCAATTGATACTGAGAATTCTACTTACACATCAAACAACACAACAGGTGTTATGGGATTCGGATTTGGAATTACGAAAAATGAAAACGGTACAGTAAATTTTGGTATTGCCAGTGCTCGTTACAATAAAAGCACAAAAAAGCTTCAGTATTATGTTTCATGGATGCTTAATGTAAGTGAAGCTGATATTGATGTCGGTTCAAATTTCGTAGGTCTTAACGGACAGAACTCAAAAACAGTTACAAATTTTGCTGCAGCATCAGATCCTGAACAAGCTTATGAAATTGTAGTTGAAACAACATGGTGTGAAGTAGCTGCTGAACCAGTTGAAGGAATTGTTACATTTGTTGTAGATGTAAAAGTTGATGCTTCTAATGTTTATACTGTAAAACTTGCAAAAGAAACAGAAGAAGTTGAAGGAAAAGTTGTTGCAAAGTCTCCATTTAAGACATCTACAATTTCTACTGCTGTAACTGGTATTACATATGATAAAGCTAAAGCTGATGATGAAACAACATGGTATCAGGCTGATGTAAGTTACTATGCTAGTGTTTATACAGGTGTAACATTAATTGGTGAATGGAAAGTTGTTGACAAGCAGAACAACCCAATCGTTGCTCAGTAAGTTGAGTAATTTATAATAATTACCAATTGATTTTTAAGGCTGCCATTAACTGGTGGCCTTTTTTTGTTTTAGAAAAGAAAACAATAAATTAGAAAGCGAACAAAATACCGAATGAAATTGAAAATATTTTTGTCTGGGTTCCGCATTTATTGAACACAGATTTATAATAAAAACCGTCATCATATAAGTCAAATATCGAGCCCTTTGTTTCAGGCGTATATAAAAAGCAGCAATTAGTATATAAAGAAAAATTATTTATTTTATAGCTGGCATTTAAATCAAAATAAAAAGATGAAGCAAAATGCTGCATTTTCATTTTATAAGACTCATCTCTGTCATTGTTGTTTTCATCAGAGTGATAATCAAAGCCTAAGAAATAACTTACGGGACTTAAAGCAGCTTTAGAAGAAAGTGATAATTTTTTTGTGAGAAGGAAATCAAAAGAAAGCGCAAGAAATGAAAAAATACTGTGCCGTGTAAAATAAATTCTACTGGGAGTAAATCGTTTAGCATTTTCATCGTCCCAGGAAACATTGTGGTCAAGCCCTGTGTATTGGGAATCACCTGTATAAAGATCACCGCCATAAGAAGAAGTATTATCATAGCGATACATAAAAAATACTGAAGGAATGAGATTTATTTTTTTAGAAATAGAAAAACTGTAAGAAAAAGACAAAACTGAATCAAAAGAAGGCTGTGACTTAATGCTGGTCTTTGCAAAATACCACTCAAGGCCCGAAGAAAGAAAATCTGAATCTAAAAAAATGCCGCCTTGTAAAGGAATTGCGAACGATGAAGAAAGATCTATTTGAAAATCATCAAAACAAAGTGAATCAGACAGGCCGTATTTATAGAAAGGAGTTACATTCCAGTGCAAAACACTTCTTGTATGTTCTTTTTCATACAGAAAATGTGAAAGCTGAGCAAATTCATATTTGTTAAACACAGAAACTTTATTCTCAAAAGAAAATGCCTTAAAGCAAATAAAAATTAAAAGCAGAACAAGTATTTTTTTTCTGGATAAGAATTTCATAAAAAATCAATCAATAAAATATTCTTCGTTTAAGATTTCAATCATAACTTCAGCAATAATCGGATCAAATTGAATGCCTTTATTCTCTTTTATTTCCTTTATTGCATCAATAATATCAATTTTGGTTTTATAACATCTGGTAGAAGTCATTACATCAAAGGCATCAGCAATACAAATAATTCGTGCTACTAACGGTATTTCATCGCCTTTTAAGCCTTCAGGATAGCCGGAACCGTCATAATGCTCGTGATGGTACAAAACCCCTTCCCTTATATTCGGGATAGAATTGAAATCCTGTAAAATTTTTGCACCAATTGTTGTATGTGTTTTAATAATCTCTTTTTCTTCCTCAGTAAGCTTGCCCGGCTTTTTTAATATAGAATCAGGAATTCCAATTTTTCCACAGTCATGCATAAGTGCAATATAAAAAACATCCCTGCAGTCATCTTTTGAAAACCCAAGTTTCTCGGCAATCAATTTTGAATAATTTGCAACTCTCATTGAATGACCTTTTGTTCCGGAATCTTTGGCATCTATGAAGCCCATAAATGCTGAAATAGACTGTTCTACAATTTCAGAATATCTGTGAACGGTATCTACAAGATTAATAGTTCTTAGAGATGAGAGTAATGTTGTTAAAAAAGAAATAATCCATGTAAGAAAAAATACAAGCAGAATATAAAAAACTGGAGATTTAAATAAAACGTATCCTAACTTATAAGTAAAAGTTAAATTGTTAAATTTATTAAGATCAATAAAGCCTTCATCGGGATCATCAATTTTACAATAACAAACCAAAGAAAACTTTGAAGAATTATCCGGTAAAATTTTATCTTCCCTGTATACAGGATTAGGTAAATAATCAATATAATCACCCTGATTTAATAAAATATAAAAATCATCACTGTATGAACGGCCGGTAAATCCCAGTAAATCTTTTTCTCTTAGTAAATTATTGAAATTAATCTTTATAAGATTATCTTTTTTGTTAACAAAATGATGGATTTCAGCAGAACCTATTAAAACATTATTTAAATAAACATCATCTAAAACATTAAGTCTTATCTTCCAGTCTTTAATTACAGATTTAGTATGATTTTTAATGATTAAATTATAAACAAGCCTTATATAAGAATCAGATTCTTTATCAGATATGTTCTTTTTTAAAATAATTGAACTGACTTCTTCACATTTAATCTGGAAATTATTATTTTTAGATGTATAAGGACAATTATTAAAAACTTCAAATCTATCATCAGAGTATTGTTTTGAATTAAATAAAAAAACATAAATCCAAAAGAAAACAGAAAACAGAAGTAAAATTATGAAAGACACGAGAAATACTATCTTTTTTCCTTTCGATAAAATTATCTTCAAAACTTAAGTAAATCCTTATTCTAAATGGTAGTTGCGGGCGTTGCCCCGACAAGCGGCTTGAAGCATTCGCTGCCAGAACAAGCACCACAACTCTTTGATTAACCACTACATATAGCACGAAGGGTGGTTTCGATACGGCGTTACCTACTCAACCACCGCAACTCTTAGCAAATATTTTAATATACAGAAAGAATTTTTAACAGTCTTTCTTTGCCTATAATCTTCATAAAACTTGCAAGACGAGGTCCCTGGTCTTTTCTAATCAGAACCTGATACATTGCAGTAAATAAAGACTTTGCTTCAATTCCCATTCCTGTTGCAATATCATACATTGCCTGCTGAAGTTCTTTATCAACAGCGTATTTTTCCATTTCAGGAATTACAGTATCTCTGATTTTCTGAATACATTCTAAAAGCTTTTCGTCCAGCTCAATTTTAGAACCATCATCAACTAAAGCAAACTTGAACTCTTCCGGGGCACAGAATTTTACCCAGTACCAGGCACAGGCACATCTTCTTTTGAGGCATTCAATCTGGCTTTCTTTAACATCACCTAATTTTGCAATAACGGCATCAACATCACCAGAATATGTCTGAAGTAAAGTTGTTAACTGTCTGAATGGAATCTGATATGGCATTTCAGCAGGCATACCGTTTTCAATTTGTGAAAGCTCATAAACTCTTTTCTCTTTAAGGAAAACATCATCAGACTTAGCTTTATCAATGCCCCAGGCAATTCTTTCAGTTCTGTCATAAGCTTCGTACATTGTAATAACATCAAGGTCAAAGCTGATTGCAAACTCATGATCAACTTTATTAACGGCAAAGATGTAACGCAAAAGTTCAGGCTGATAAACTTCAAGTGCATCTGGAAGTGCAATAACTTTTCCCTTAGAAGAAGACATTTTTCCAGGAATTCCTTTTAATGTAACGAAATCATACTTCATTGTTACAGGAGCATCCCAGTTATAAATTCTTTTTGAAACTAATTTTGCTGTATCGTAGCTTCCACCAGGACTGATGTGATCCTTTCCGCCCGGCTCAAAAATAACTTTTTCTTCATTCCATCTCATTGGCCAGTCAACACGCCAGCCGAGTTTAAACTCTTTTGAAGTTCTTAAATCACCCTTTTCTTCGTGACCACAGCTTGTACATTTATAAGAAACACCATATTCACCGTCATAGTTAGTGATTTCTGTCGTATCCTTATTGCATTTACTGCAGAAAGCAGCAACCGGCCAGTATACATCTTCAGGCTTCATTTTATGTGCATCATCACGGTACTCATTTAAGCACGCTTTGATTTCTTCTCTATTCTGTAAAGCTTTTTTCATTCCCTCAGCGTATCGGTTTGCCTGATAGCGGCTTGCCTGGTACAAAAATTCAGGATGAATACCAACGCGGGGAAGTTCCTGTTCAATATCCACTTCATGATGGCGGGCATAGTTTTCATTTCGTCCGGTTGTATCAGGAACACTTGTTATAGGAAAGCGAAGATAATTTTCCAGGACTTCAGGATTAGGCATATTCGCAGGGACTTTTCTAAATACATCATAATCATCCCATGAATAAATAAAGCGTACGTTCTTGCCTCTGTCTTTTAAGGCACGCACAACTAAATCAACAGTCATAATTTCACGGAAGTTTCCAATGTGCACAGTTCCAGAAGGTGTAATTCCAGAAGCACATGTATAAAGCGGGAGGTCACCGCGTTC
>JAEELR010000051.1 GCA_016282835.1 Treponema sp.
CCATAGATTTCAGCTAAATCAAAATCCAGCATCACCTGCTGTCCGCGAATTACATGAATCTTTGAACGAATAGAGTTTTCTTCTAAAATTAAAATTTCTTTTTCCATACCATATTCCTTGTGAGTCTTTTAGTTTTCAGCGCCTGTCCAACACCTAGCCTGAATTATGGTAAAGAAAAATAGAATGATAAAAAAATAATGTAACTGCACATACTAAAAAACACTGATAATTGCTGGATATGACCTTCTGTGCAGCGGGCTTTACGCTTTAACTATAGTAATATTTGAAGTGAAAGACAATGGAGAAATTCCGTATCTTTTCTTCCTCCTGAGATTTTTTCAGATTTATGATTGCAATATGCTCCATGCCTGCTGCTAATTTATAAACATCATCAGATATCTTCATAAGTATAGCCTTCACGGGGTCCTGAATAATTTTCAAATTCATCGATACAATTACACAACCTAATCACTCTCCAATAGCGAAAATAAATATTTTTCCGGCAACGACATAAATAGTTCAAGTTTATCAGTAAAATTATGGTCAGCCTCGGGGATTATTTCAAATTTTACTTTTTCATTTGAAAGCTCTGAAAATAGTTTAACAAAATGAAATGATTGATCTTTCTCGCCATAAAGTAAAATCATTTTTTCACCGGCAAAATGTTTTACACCTTCAATTGTTTTATGCGGATTCATACAAAGAGGTGCATTTATCAGCAGCAGGCGTTTTATCTCAGCATATTTATATGCTTCACACATTCCTATCAATGCACCGTTTGAATACCCAAAATAATAAATCTGATAATCGAAAATATTGTTCTGTGCTGTATAGTCTTTTATAAATTCCATTTCTGTATCAAACTCAGTATTTTTATCATGCGGTGAAACTATAACCGTACAATGAAATTTCTTATTCAGATTCTCAGCAATTTGAAGGTATTTATTTTCATAACCATAAATAGAACCACCAAGTCCAGGTTTTATAAAAACAATTGTTTCATTCCCAGAAATTGTTCCATAAGTTAAATTATTTTTGTCAGTTATAAGTTCATACATATTTTATCTCTATTGATAATGTAATCTATTATATCCCTCATAAAAAGACAGACTAAAAATATTTTCAAAAATTATTATATGATTACAGCCTGTCAAATAATGATAAAGTTATGTTTTTAATACTAATCAAAATAATTTAAAATTAATTGCAAATCAAAATTTTATTCTTTATCTGAATGAAGTCAGAAAAAGTAAATGCACTTTTCGATGAAAGATAAAAAATATCAAAAAAAAAAAAAAAAAATAATCAGCCTATCTTTCGTTGATAGTCTGCCTCTGTATACTTTATATCAGATATGGAGGAAACGCTTATGAAAAAGACTATCATTAATGAAGAATTAAAAGCTCAAAACTTAGTAGAAAATGCTATGGGTGATATTACCAGAGCAACAAGAAAAGTTCTTTTAGATTACATACTTGGATATTATATTAACTTTGCAAAAGTAATTGTTTTTTTAGGGATTGATTCACCTGAATCTGAAGAAATTCTTGCAAGCTTGGATAATAAAACAAGGCTAAGTGTAAAATCTGCTGTACAAAACTTTAATAAAAAAGATACTGCCGTCGTTTCTGAAGTAGAACATATTTTGAATTCCTCAGGTATGCATTTTGAAAATGATTATCAGATAATCAAAGATAATCTTCTATTGGCTGGTCATGATTTTGCAAAAAAAGTATTAAAAAACTTCAGAACAGAAACTCCAATTTTTCAAAAGGAACTAAATCAATGTATTTTTGATTTTGAAGATATAAGAAAACTAGATGACAGTGCAATTCAGAAAATAATTAGAAATACAGATCAAGTTTTACTGGCAAAAGCTCTAAAAGGCACTTCAAAAAAGTTGCAGGAAAAGTTTTCACGCAATATGCCATCGCGTGAAGCTTCCATGCTTAAAGAAGATATGGAATGGATGGGACCTCTTTATGCAGCTGATGTAAAAGCAGCTCAAGCCCATATTTTAAAAACTGTTTTTCAATTAGAAGAAAATGGTGACATTGTAATTCCGGAAGGCAATGTTTCAGATTTGATTTATTAATTTTGAGGTGTTTATATGAATAGAGCAAATAATACTGCTAGTCATAAAATGTGATTTTGTATGTAAAGAAATTTATAAAATTCTTCGCTTTCGCGAAGTACACTATCAAACTATGATAGTCTGGATGTATAATATTATAAGTGACAGGAGGAGACATGGCGAAAAAAAGGGTCAGAAAACAATACACAGACGGTCTCGAAAGAATCTTGAAAATTGACTGGATGATTGCAAATCTGCATTATCCTAATGTCGAAGATTTTAAAAATGAAACTGGAGTTTCAATCCCTACAATTAACCGTGACTTAAGAGATTTACGAAATAAGTTTGGAGCAGAAGGTATTTTACAATACGACAGATATGAAAAAGGCTTTTATTATACAAGGCCTTCGTTCCGTATCCCTGCAATGCTTTCTTCAGAAAAACAGATTATTGCTGCGAGCCTTATGAAAAAACTGCTGGAACTGATTAAAAATACTCCGGTTTATAAAAAGGCAATCGAGGTCTTCAATTCTCTTTCTAATAACATTGATGAAAATACAAAACTTAATGCCAAAAAACTTTCAAATCGCATTTTGTTTTTAGGAATGGATCCTGTAAAAATCGATGATGAAATCTGGTCAAAACTCGAAGAAGCTCTTTCAAATAATTGTTACATCAAGTTTGATTACCCGAAATATAACCGCAAATTTGTTGTTCAGCCCTGGCAGCTTATTTACAGCGACGGCATGTGGAGTTTATATGCCTACAATCAAAATCCAGAAATTAAAGAGATTAGATTTTTCAATCTTCCAGGAATTAAAAATCTTGAACTCTTAAAAGATACCTTTGAACTTCCAGAAGATTTTGAATACACAAAACGTGCAAAAGGAAACTTCCGCCGTTATATTGGAAAAGAACTTTTACACTGCAAAATTAAAATCACATCTGAAAAAACACTCGACTACACCAAGACCTATAAATGGACTGAGGATCAGAAGTTTGTAAAGCAGGATGATGGCAGCACAATAATGACTTTCACAAGCAATCAGGACTACCCTATTCTTGGCTGGGTTCTGAGCCATGGAATGTATGTGCAGCCGCTTGAACCGGAGTGGCTGGTGAATGAGTGGAAGATGAATGTAAAAGAGATGGCCAAACTAATAAATAAGAAATAACTATAAGAGGAGATTAAATATGAATGAGAACAAATTTAATGGGATTAAAAACTTTGAAGAAAAAAAAGAGTTCGAAAAGTTTTATGACGAATTATGGAATATGACACCACATTTTTACTCTAACTGGCCAACCAAAGAAGAAATTAATGAAAAAAGAGAATTCTTTTCTACAATTTATAATTCTGATAAATATATTGAAAATGAAGATTGGAAACCATTACCTGGAAATGAGCATTATAAAATAAGTTCATTAGGTAGAGTAAAATATGATGAAACTTTCATAAAACAAGCAGATCCATATAAAGATGGTTATTTAGTACTTATTCAACCAGAAAACTTCCCTGAAATTAATACGTCAACGAATGTTTATACATTTGTTGCAAAAACATTTTTAGGAAAAAAAGATGGAGATGGATTACATGTTCATCATCTTGATAACAATGGTTTTGATTGTAGCGTTTCAAATTTAGTACTACTTACACCAGAACAGCATAGAGCTGTACATAGAAATCGCAAATTGAATGCTAAAGAATTGAAAGATTTCTTAAAACCACAGTGTAGATATTCTGAAGACAAAATCAAGCTTCATTTATCAAATTACAAAATAAATAAAGGAATATCAGATTGTGGTAAATGGACTAA
>JAEELR010000052.1 GCA_016282835.1 Treponema sp.
CCTTCAGGATAGCCCTGTCCGTCATATCTTTCATGATGAAAATTTGCAGCTATTGAAAGATATGGAGACTCACTGAGGCTCGAAAGAATCTGCCGTCCGATTACAGGATGCTTTTTTACTTCGTCGATTTCATCGTCCGAAAGCAGGCTGTTTTTATTGATGATACTTCCGGGAATTCCAATTTTTCCTACATCATGCAGAAGACCGGCATAATAAACATCACTGCAGAACTTTTCGTCTTTGTGTGCTTTTTCTGCAATTTTGCGGGCATATTCTGCAACGCGCCTTGAGTGACCGTGAGTGTATTCATCTTTAGCATCAATTGCATTTGCCAGAGCCGTTGCTGTCTGTTCAAACATGATGCGCATTGTTTTTTGTTCTTCCTTGAGAAAGTCAACTTCGATTTTGTTGGTACGCTCAACCGTTTTGTTCATATCAACAAGAACAAAAATGTAAAGCAGTACAACTTCTCCGACCATTGCAATATTCTGAAGTGAAATTCCGTACGTAAAAATCTGAATTATAATTGCAACAAAAGGAATAATTGCAAAAAGCAGAAGCGGAATTCTTATATTCCGTACAAGTCTCCAGTAATACTGAACGATTACTGAAAGCTGAAGCGTCATCATGCTGAGAGGAATTATATAACTTATTATAAAACCTTTTGCCCTGTAATAGCGGTTAAATTCATCAAAGTCATAATAAAAACCTGTAAATGCAGAAACCGTGAGGGTGCAGAGTCCTACAAGAAACAGAACTTCAACGGCATACAGTCTGAGCGGAACTTTTTTAAGTCCGCCTTCGTTTCTGTATAAATCACTTGCATAGAGATTAAAGGCATGAAGAATAAAAAGCGAAAAAAAGTAAACGGAAAAGTTTGCTATGCGCACCATCCAGTATCCGGTAACGGAAACGTCTCCGCGGTAAATATACGCATAACGGTCCATAATAAGAAGAAACGCAGCATATACTTCCATGAGTATAAGAGCACGCCGCCGTTTTTTTGGAATTGAATGCATGAAAAAACTCAGTAAAGCAAGAATACTGCATATTCCGCTTAAAAAGAGCATTATAGATAACTGATGATGTCTAAAGAATCCCATTACTTTTTTACCTGATACTTTTTATTATAAACCTAAAATCAATAAAAAAACATTAAATAATACAAAAAAGGCTCCTGCCCCGCTGTGGCAGTTTAACTTATAAGCTCCCTGATTCTGTATTTTGCACCAATCTGTTTACAAAGCTCAGCACATGCTTTTTCATCCTCGTGAGTAATCGTAGTTGAAACCGTCGTCATAGTTACTTCCGGAACATACTGTACGGCTTTACGTGCAAAATCAAGCATGGCTTCGTGCGCCTTTTTTCCAAACTTAGGACGGCAGTTTATTGTGTAAATGTCCGGATCGCTTGAGTTCAGACTGATTGAAAGCGCGTCGATTAATCCCTTAAAAAGCGGCGTAATGTCTTTATTATGAATTAAATTTCCAAGCCCGTTTGTGTTGATGCGTACCGGCTTTGAAGTTTTACTTTTAAGGAATCGGGCAGTTTCTAAAAGAACATCCAGCGCTTCCACTGGTTCCCCAAAGCCGCAGAAAACAAATTCGCTGTATTTTTCAAGGTCCTCAGCAAGGAGAGCAGCCTTTACTTCTTCAAAAGACGGCTCGTGTTCAAGCCACAGTGAATCCTGAGTATAAAATTTTTCATTTTTCTGCCTGATGCAGAAAGTACATGCACACGGACAGCGGTTTGTAAGATTTAAATAAAGTCCTGTATGCACCGGATATACGATTTTCATAATGGTTCTCTTTTTTTAATTGACCTGGCCTGCAGAATGCAATTACGAATTTAAGGCCGTTTCCGCGCATCTCTGGAGCACGTCCTGAAACAGCTACGCTCAGTAAGTATAGCACAAAAAGTACATTAATGAATACGGTAGTTATGAATTATCACCGCAGGCCATACAAAAAACGCCTGTTTAGAAATTCTGCTTCTTAACTTTATATATAATTGTAGGTTCTCCATTTCTACGAAAATATGGACTAGCCAAATAATCTGCAGTTTCTTTAAAAGCTTTTCTCATATTATCAATGTAAAATCGAAACTCATCATCAACAATTTCACAGAATTTGTCAGTTTTAAGATCATTAAAATCTATACAACCTTTTTTAAATATTTTGTTAAGAGGGGTTAAGCCTTCTAGTTCTTTAAATTGTTTTGTGCTAAATCCCTTAGGTCCATTCCTTTTGCCATTTCCTAAAAATCTAAACAGACTACCAAGATAGTTTTCTGTAAATCCATGATATGCTAAAAGCTTATCATAATTGATCATTGTTTTAAGTTTATCAAGCACATCAGCTTCATTGAAATCTCTTTCTCTAGAAATTTTATTAAATGTTTTAAAAGTTCCTAAAAGATTTGTATTAGCTTTAGAACATTTATCTAAAGCATTTTTATAATCAGTTGAAGATTTTTTATGTAAGAGTACTGAATAAACTTCATACAATGCTTTAACTAAAAGTCTTCTTTGTATATCAAGATTTACTAAAGATTGGTCTAGCTTAATTGCATAATTTCTTAAATCTGTATTTTTGATTCTGTCAAAGGATATGTTTATGCCATCAAAAATTTGTACTTTGCCTTTACCTACATCAGGTTTTGCAAATATAACTTTAAAATAATGACCTAAAGCATCCCAAAGTGTCATTTCTTCTGATTGAACATTTTCTAAATAGGTATTAGACATTCCGGTAAAAGCTTTAACACATTTAATCTCTTTAGGCTTTAAAGGTATTGTAATAAATGCAAGTTTTTTATCTGATTCTGGATCTATAAATTCATTATATAATACTTTAGCATTATATAATTTCGCCGATGATTTTAATTCAGTTTTTATATTAAAAGCACCTTCCATTGCTCTTATAATTGTATTTCTAAGATAGTCTTTTCCTTCCCGACTAGCTCTTGTTTTATTGTATATATTAAGTTTATGAACCTTAATATATTTAGCTAATATAAGTAAATCATCTGTATCCTTTATAGTTTTTATCATTTCTATATTTCCTTTGGTTTGATTAAAACGGAAATCTGAAACCGGCAAATTCAGGAAATCTATTGGCGGAATTGACATTATCATTGATGTCAATCTTATGTACTAAAAAAATATAGAACAAGACCATGCAGGCTATTAACCTTACATAGTCTTGTTCCTTAAGTTAATTTAAGCAAATTGCTGGAACAATTCCGTGATTAGAACTTGTAACTTTAATGCCATACGAAGGATCAGATTCAATATATCCGTCATTTCTTACAGCACGTGTACGGTTACGTATTCCTGGAGTTTCAGACCTAAGAAACCAGTAACAACTATTATCAGTTTTAGATGCACAAATTCCGTATGCTTTTGAAAAGTCTGTAACTTTACGAACTTTTGTAAAATCAGCTTCATCAAAATTTGGATTAAAACCATAAACAGCTGTTGTTGCTTCTCGAGTACTTAACAGAAAACATTTGTCTTCTGTTTCAAAAGCATTGTCAGAATAATCAAAAGAAAATCTTGGATTTCCTTCTGGATTATTAGCCTGATAATCATTCTCTATGCTCATTGTTGCAATAAGCTTAAGTTCATCTTCAGAAAATGCTGTAGACAAAAAGTCTTCATTAAGCCAAGATCTGATTTCTGAGTTTTCCCAGCGACTATTGTCATCATCAAATCTTTTATTAATTAATGCATTTTCTGCAAGTAAAAGTTTTTTACCATTGTAATTATCTGTAAGTACACGCCATTTTATTGGTTCAACTTTGAAGTACTGTTCACTTGTTCCTCCCTGTTTAACCTTTATGCCTGTGCTATATCGATAATCTGAATCAAAGGCATTTTCTGTAGCTTTTACATACCACTCACCATCACTTCCTTTATAGTAAGTGAAAATGCCTACTGTTTTTGTTATATTTGTAATTATAATACTGGATAACTGTTTTATAGTCTGTGGCCAGCGACCTAGTGTTACATATACAGCATTTGTACCAGCAGTTCCATCTGTTCCTATGTCAAGATAATTGACATCTGAATTTTTTGAACCAGCAAGTAAATTCCATTTCTGACCATCCCAAATGTATGAACAGCCAGTTACTTTACAATAGTAAGCCCAATATAATTCTGGATTTTCTGGAGCATTTACTAACTCGCCTTTCCAAATAATTGTGATACCATCACGACCGTCAGTTCCATTTGTACCGTTCATTCCGTCAATGCCGTTTGTTCCGGCTCTTGCAAGAAGTGTCCATTTACTTCCATTATATATATAAGAGCAGCCAACATTTTTATCATAGTATGCCCAGTTTAATTCTGGATCTAAAGGAGATGAAGTACGTTCGCCTTTCCATACGATTGAAAGACCGTCAGCGCCGTTAGTACCGTCCGTGCCGTTTGCACCGTCATTGCCATTAGCACCTGCACGTGCAAGCAATGTCCATCCGGAATTTGTGTAAATATAAGAACATCCGTCTGAATCGTTAAAGTATGCATCGAGATATCTAGGCTCGTTTATTTCATTAGCAGAGCTAAATGTTCCAAGCCAGTTAATTGATGCACCGTCTTTTCCGTCAGTCCCATTTGTGCCGTCTGCACCTTTAAGCCCAGATATAAGTTCTTCTGATGAATAATTTACTTCTGAAACCAGAGTTGTTTCTCCGGCTTCAACAGTAATGTTTGTGCTGAGATACTTAAGTAACCCGTTCCTTGAAACAGCTATCATATAGCTATTTCCTGCCGGAATGTCACTAATTGTGTAAGTTCCAGTCATATCTGTTACAGCCATGTAACTTGTACCGGCAACAAAAACAAGGAATCCCATATTTTCTGTAGAGTCTTTAACAGTTACTTTTCCTGTAATGTTTCCTGTTGCAATAAGATTTAAAGCTTCTGCAACAGTTGTTTCTGCAGAACGTACTACAACATTTGTACATACAGCTTTTTCAACAGAACAATTGCTTGAAGCATAAATTGTATATGTTCCAGGTTCAAGCTCTTCGAAACTGTAGCTACCATCAGATGTTGTAGTTGTTTTTATAAATTCTGCTGCACTTCTGCTTGTATTTGCGCTTCTAACAGCAGCAGTTCTAAGTCCATCGGTTTTATCAAGGGTAACGATGATCCCGCCATTTGCGTCTTTTGCCGCATTTGAATATGTAACTTTTCCTGTAATATTTCCGGTATTAACAGAAACTGCATTATTAGTTGATGCCTCACATGAAGCAAAACCAAGTACCAAAGCTGCTGCTATAATTGAAGCAAACGCACCGATTTTTAAGAGTTTTTTCACTTGTTCCTCCAAAAATAAAAAAAACACCGCATGACGTCTGAAGTGCATCCCAGTTATTGGGGTGCACTTCAGTGTTCCGGCGGAAGAGTTAAATGAGCAGTACAACAAAGAAATTACAACTGTTCTTCGTGACTGATGTAATTTCCATCTGGACCAAGGATTTCAACCATTACACTTTTTGCGCCCTGATTACGAGCATATTTTTTTGCATCGTCGTAAGAGTTAGAATATTTTTCCACTGGTCCATCATGGAGTGAAACACCCCATTTTCCATTAGGTTTACCTGTTTTTGGATCTTTTTCTTCTGTAATGTACAAAAATTTGTTATTCATAAGTATTATCTCCTATCAATTCTAGTATAAACAAAAACTATCATTCTGTCTAATAAAATTAAATTCATTTTTATATCAATATTGATAGTATGGATTTAGAGCGTCTTGTTATAGAGAATATTAAAAGAATACGTAAAGAAAAAGGAATTTCTCAGGAAAAATTAGCAGAATACTGCGGAACTTCGGCCAGCTACATCGGTTTAATGGAAACTTACAAAAATATTCCAAAGCTTTCTACAATCCAGAAAATTGCAGATGCTCTAGACATACCGGCACAGGAACTTTTTATTTCTAACAGCAGCACTGACAAAAATAAAAAATCAGAAAACCAAAAAACAGTTTTGAAAAACAAAATAAAAAAGCAGTTCTTAAAAGATGCAGAAAAAGCACTGGACAGTGCACTTAAAATGATTTAACGCCCGCATTCCTTACAGAACACGGGCGTTATGTTGGTCGCTTAAGTCGCAGCCTTGCGGTAGTTTCGACAAGCCCTTCGACAAGCTCAGGGACTGCTCAACCACCGCGCGACATAAAAATTAAACTTTATTGAGTCTTGCTTCCAAATCATGTCGCACGCTCTCGCGTGCTTAACGAGTTTGCCTTGCGGCAAACTCGCAGTCGCTCGTACTAAGCGTTGAGCCTCTTTTCCAAGTCGTCGAGAATGTCGTTGAGTTCTTTTGGAAGATGCTTTCCGAACTTAGGATAGTGGTTTTCACGAATATCCTTAACTTCTTTCTTCCAGCCTTCAACATCAACCTTGAGGATTTCTGGGAGAGTCTTCTTGTAGTATTCAGCAAGACCTTCTGTGTTGAGAGCACCATCTTTTGGCATAAGGCCGATAGGTGTTTCAACAGCATTGTCTACGCCGTCGCAGCGGTCAAAGATCCATGCGAGAA
>JAEELR010000053.1 GCA_016282835.1 Treponema sp.
CAAAGTTGCCGGAGAAAATACATTCATCACAACAGAAGTAGGACAGCACCAGATGTGGACTGCACAGTTCTATCCATTTACAAAGCCAAGAACTTTTGTAACAAGCGGCGGTTTGGGAACAATGGGTTTTGGTACAGGAGCAGCTATCGGTATTCAGTGTGCAAATCCTAAAGCCCGCGTAGTTCATATTGCAGGTGACGGTTCATTCAGAATGAATTGTAATGAGCTTGCAACAATCCAGCACTATAACCTTCCGGTTGTAATCGTTGTAGAAAACAATGGCGCTTTGGGTAATGTCGGCATGCGGCAGACTCTTTTATACGGAAAAAGATTCAGCCAGACAACATTAGACTTTGGACCTGACTGGGTAAAACTTGCAGAATCTTATGGCATAAAAGGATATAGGGCTTCTAATGCTAAGGAATTCGAAAAAGTTTTCACAGAAGCATTTAAATCAAAGAAACCATGTGTAATTGATGCGAAAGTTGATATTGATGAAATGGTACTTCCAATGGTTCCGGGTGGCAAACCAATCTACGACATGATAATGTCACTCTCTGAAGAAGTAATGAATTAAAAATCTGAATGTCAAGTTACATTTAGAGAATGATTCAAAAATGTGGTAGCGCCTGTCTTTTCTGGGAACGGACACATTTTTGAATTGATGAAGTTTTAAGTATAACCTGCCATTCAGATGACAACGCGGGTGATTGAAATTTAAAACTAATTCTGTTAATTTACACAAATGAGTACAAGATGTTTTACAATGTTAAAACCTGGAGTTTTAAATCGCAGGTTAGTTGGTGAGGTTATTACCCGCCTTGAATCAAAGGGACTAAAATTAGTCGGATTAAAGTTAATGAACATTAGTCCTGAGTTGGCTTCTCAGCATTATGCCGAGCATAAAGAAAAAGCTTTTTATGATGATCTTGTTGATTACATAACAAGTGGTCCTGTTGTTGCAATGGTATGGCAGAGCGATGATTGTGTTGCTTTAGTGAGAAAAGTTGTTGGTGCTACAAAACCTCTCGATGCTATGCCAGGAACAATCCGTGGAGATTTCTGCTGTCACACATCAAATAACGTAATTCATGCAAGTGACAGTGACGCAAGTGCTGAAAGAGAAATCAATTTATTCTTTAAACCTGAAGAACTAATTGACTGGGAAGATCAGGCTTCAATCTGGTACTAACTTAATCTAAGTTATTTACAAATCATCAAAAACTTTTTGTAGACCCTTATGTTTACAGAAAGTTTTTTTTGTTTTAAACGACAGTCCTCCAGTCAGGGAAATCTGCAAAAAAAGACTTTGTAGAAATTCTGTTATTTATCTGATAAAATATAGTGTATGGACTCACTAGATATTTCAGAAGGCTTTTGCGAACCTTACGGGGCTACTGTAAAGGATGGCGGTGTTAATTTCTGCCTTTTTTCAAGAGATGCTCAAAAGGTTGTATTAAATTTATATAATTCTTCAGAAGATTTAACGCCTTCAAGACAAATTGAATTTGATTCTAAAAAAAATAAAACCGGCGATATATGGCATCTTTTTGTAAAAAACTTAAAACCCGGAACACTTTACACATATCAGGTTGCAGGCCCATTTTCAAAGAGCAGGGGACTTCGCTTCGACTTTAATCAAATCCTTATGGACCCTTATGCTCATGCAATTACACCTGTGCCTATTTTTAAAAACCTCTCGCCGCATTTTATTCCTGTCTTAGACGAAGAGGATTTAAGGCTCGAACAGAATGAACGCGAAAAGAATTTTCCAAAATGCGTTGTAGTAGATGAAAATGATTTTGACTGGGATGGAGACAAGCCTTTAAATATTCCGCTTTCAAAATCAATCATATATGAAGTGCATTTAAAAGGCTTTACTTGCGGCAAAGAATCTGGAGTTTCATTACCCGGAACTTATGAAGGCTTCACACAAAAAATTGAATACCTCAAATACTTAGGCGTTACTGCAGTTGAGCTTTTGCCAATATTTGAATTTGATGAAACAGAAAATGGCAATGTTAATCCAAAGAATAATACCAAGCTTACAAATTACTGGGGATATTCTACGGTAAACTTTTTTTCACCAAAGGCTTCTTATGCTGTAGATAAAAATCCCGGGGGCTGCGTGCATGAGTTTAAGAATCTTGTAAAGCAGCTGCACAAAGCCGGCATTGAAGTGATTCTGGACGTTGTATTCAATCACACTGCAGAAGGCAATGAGCGTGGAGTTACCATAAGCTTCAGGGGACTTGCAAATGATATTTATTACACTTTAGTTCAGTCTCATAAAGAATATTATATGAACTTCAGCGGCTGCGGAAATACAGTGAACTGTAATCACCCTGTTGTAAGAAAATTTATTATAGACTGTCTGCATCACTGGGTAAAAGATTATCATGTTGACGGCTTCAGGTTTGACCTTGCTTCAATTATGAGCCGCTCGCAGGAAGGAATTTTATTAAAGTTTCCTCCGCTTTTAAATGCAATAAGTGAAGACCCGTATTTGCGGAATACAAAAATAATTGCTGAGCCCTGGGATGCCGGCGGAGCCTATCAGTTAGGCTGTTTCCCTGGCGGGCGCTGGGCTGAATGGAATGACCGCTACAGAGATGACATACGAAGATTCTGGCGCGGCGATGAATATGTTTCTACAGGAGCTGCAACCCGAATTTCCGGTTCAAGCGATTTATTCATCAATTCAGGAAGAAAACCTTACCACAGCATAAACTATGTAACCTGTCACGACGGCTTTACCATGAATGATTTAGTAAGTTACAACGGTAAACACAACGAAGAAAATGGTGAAGAAAACCGCGACGGTAACGATTCAAACTGGAGCTACAACTACGGCTGGGAAGGCGCTACTGCTAATCCGAAAATTGAAACTTTACGAAACAGGCAGATGAAAAACTTTATCCTTACGCTTTTAATTTCGCAGGGAACACCAATGCTTTTGGGCGGCGATGAATTTAGAAGGGGTCAGCAGGGGAACAATAATGCATACTGCCAGGACAACGATATAAGCTGGTTCGACTGGAACAACGCAAACATAAACCGCAATCTTGTAACCTTTACAAAGCGTGCAATCGAACTAAGAAAAAAACATGCCGTATTCAGAAGGACTGATTTTTTCAAGGGTGCAGCTGATTCAGGAAAGAGTGACATTCAGTGGTACAACAAAAACGGAAGCAATCCCGACTGGTCAAAAATTTCACGCTTCCTCGCATTCAGTTTAAATGGTTCTTCTGTAAAAAATGATGACGGCACTTTCGATGACACTTTTTACATTGCAGCAAATACAGACAGAATTGATGTAATGCTGCGGCTTCCAACTTTAAGTGACGGAAAGCGCTGGTATAGAATTGCAGATACTTCAATAGATTCAGAAGACGCAATTCTATCAAAAGAAAATGCAGAAAATTTAAGGGCCCAGGAACGTTACGTACTTCCTTCAAGCTCAATGATAATTTTAATAGCAAAGTAATTTTAGGAGGAAAATACCTATGGAATTTGACAGAGAGAAATTTAAAACGAATTTAACCGACAGACTTAGAAGACAGTATGGTAAAGACATAACTCAGGCAAATAAACACGACTTGTTTGATGCGGTAAGTGCAAGTGCATTAGAAATCATTATGCCAAACTGGATGGAAACCCGTAAAACCTATGATTCAAAACCTACTAAACAGCTTTCATATTTCAGTGCAGAGTTTTTAATGGGACGCGCTTTAGGAAATAACCTTATTAACACAGGAATCTTGGAGCAGGTAAGAGATGTTCTTGAAGAAATGCATATCGATTTAGATGTTGTAGAAGATGAAGAGCCTGATGCAGGACTTGGAAACGGAGGTCTTGGTCGTTTAGCAGCATGTTTTTTAGACTCGCTTGCAACATTGGAATATCCGGGAAACGGCTACGGAATCCGCTACGAATACGGAATGTTTGAACAGCATATCGAGAACGGCGAGCAGGTTGAATACCCGGACAATTGGCTCAAGCACAGAGACCCATGGGAAGTAAAAAGAAGCGACCTTTCTGTAACAGTCAAATTTGGCGGCCAGATAAAATATGGAAAAACTCCTGACGGTCAGGACAGATTCTTTATTGAAAATGCAGAAGAAGTAACGGCAACTCCTTACGACATTCCTGTTGTAGGCTATGACTGCAAGACTGTAAATACACTTCGCTTGTGGCAGGCTTCAAGTCCAAACGGCTTCGACTTACAGCTCTTTAATGAATCTCAGTATCAGCGTGCCGTAGAAAGACAGAATAATGCAGAAAACATTACACGCGTTCTGTATCCGAATGATAACGGTCCTATGGGAAAAGAGCTTCGACTCCGACAGCAGTACTTCTTTACATCAGCTTCATTACAGGACCTGGTTCACAGCTTTGTAAATAAAGTTGGAACCGATTTCACAAAATTCCCTGAGTACAATGTAATCCAGTTAAACGATACACACCCTGTTGTTGCAATTCCTGAACTCATGCGCATTTTAATTGATGAATATAATCTCGGCTGGAACGATGCATGGTCTGTTGTTACAAAAACTTTTGCCTACACAAATCACACAATCCTTGCAGAAGCACTTGAGAAGTGGTCTATAGAAATTTTCCAGAGACTCCTGCCAAGAATTTATCAGATTGTAGAAGAAATAAACCGCCGCTTTACAATTGAATTACGACAGAAATTCCCTAATGATTACGACAAGCAGAATCACCTTTCAATTATTCACGACGGAAAAGTTTACATGGCATGGCTTGCAATTTACAGTTCATTCAGTGTAAATGGTGTAGCAGAACTTCATACAAAAATCCTGAAGGAACAGGAGCTTAAGGACTGGAATTTCTTATATCCTCAAAAGTTTAACAACAAAACAAACGGTGTAACACAAAGACGATGGATGTTAAAGTCAAATCCTGAACTTTCAGAATTTATTACCGAAAGAATCGGTCACGGCTGGGAAAAAGACTTGAGCCTGCTTAAGGGGCTTGAAAAATATGCTGATGATGATGCTTCGTTAGAAAAACTGTTCCAGATAAAGCTTCATAACAAACAGAAACTTGCTGAATATTTAAAGCACTCACAGAATGAATTCCTGGATCCTGAAAGCATTTTCGATACACAGGTAAAACGCCTGCACGAATACAAACGGCAGCTTTTAAATGTGTTCCATATCATTTATCTGTATAACAGGATTATTGATGACCCTTCATACAATCCGCCTTCACGAACATTTATTTTCGGAGCAAAAGCAGCTTCGGGCTATAGAAGGGCAAAGTCGATTATCAAGCTTATAAATGCTGTTGCTGAAAGAGTAAATAATGACAGAAGGGTTGGTGGAAAACTCCGCGTAGTCTTTGTAGAAAACTACAGGGTAAGTGTTGCAGAAAAAATTATCCCTGCAAGTGATGTTTCAGAGCAGATTTCTACAGCTGGATACGAAGCTTCTGGAACTTCCAACATGAAGTTTATGATGAACGGTGCCTTAACATTAGGAACTCTCGATGGAGCAAACATTGAAATCGTAGAAAATGCTGGTAAAGAAAATGCCTTTATCTTTGGTTTAACTGCAGATGAAATTATCAAAATCAATAAAGAGCACAGCTATAATCCGCAGAAGTATCTGGAGCGAAGTCCTGAACTTGAAAAGATTGTAAATCAGCTTGTAGACGGAACCTTCGATTCTTCTTCAACAACATTTAAAGAGATTCACGATTCTTTAGTTTATGGTGTAGAAGGTCAGCGTCCTGATGTGTTCTATGTTCTGGCTGATTTTGATGCTTATGTTAAAGCTCAGGAACAGGTTGCAAAAGCATATTGCGATAAAAAGAAGTGGGCAAAGATGGCACTTATTAATATTGCAAATTCAGGTAAATTCTCAAGCGACAGAACAATTGAAGATTATGTACGCGATATCTGGCACTTGAAAAAGACTCCTGTGTGAATCAATTTGTTTTTTTGACAAATAACAGGTAGAGAGATTAATCTATTGTTATATAGAAAAATATAGGTAAAACTGTAAGGAGGTAAAATTTTCAGTTTTAGCATAAATTTATTTTGGAATGTAACCATAAATATCTTATTTTGTTATTTAAGATAGAACGTTCAAAATTAAATTTTTTTTGTAAAATTTATAAATTCTGTTTTGCATTTTTTGCAAATAGGGTTTATAATAGATAAAGTTATAAACTTATAAGGGGAATTAAAATGAAGAAGATTAAGACTTTAGTTGTTGCATTATTTGTTGCTGTAGCTGCAGCAGGAATGGCATTCGCAGACTCTGTTAATCTTATTACAGACGGAACTTTCGAAGGAGCAGCTGCTAGTGCATGGGTTGCAGAAGGAAGCTCAATTTCATTGAAGGAAGGAAAAGGTGTTAAAGATTCAACAGCTCTCTATGTAATCGGTAAGTACAGTTGGAGTGGAGCTGGTAAAGATTTAACAAAGGTAATGGACCTTAACAGTGATTACTATATGGAAATCTGGTTCAAGGCATATGAAAAAGACAATCAGACAAGAAAAGCTAACTGTTCTGTATGTCTCCAGCCAGAAGGTGTAGATAATCCTGATAACTATGTATATATGATGCTTGATGATGATGGCGGAAAATATACAGGTTCAGAAAGTGTTCCATTTACAAATGCAGGTTACACAAAGGTTTGTGGTGTAGTTCGTGGTGAAGAAATGAAAGCAGAATTAGGTGGAAAGAAATGCATCAACATTACTGCTTACTTCAAGACAGATAACCCAACACGCCCATTCTACATTGATAACGTAGTTTTAAGAAAGATTAACTAGTTTAAGTTAAAAATTAAAGCGACTACTTGTTTGATGTCGCCCTGATTTTGTTTGACTGAGTTCTATAATGAGTGCAGTCTAAAATGAAATTGGGGTGACTATTTTTTTTTATAAAAATAAGGAATTTAAAAAATTGAATATCCCTGATTGGAAAGCCTGTAAAATTGATTTACCAAAAGTTGTTACAGATGGAAGCAAATCTAATGTTTCTAGTGAATTAAAAAATGCATTAAAAGCCTTTAACCCGTCAGCACCTTCTGATGGTAATAGTATAAATCTAATTCTAATGGTCTGCGATTCTTTGACAACAGAAAATTTAGAAGCCGTTAATAAAATGTATGGCGAAACTGTGATATGTAATCTGCCGGTTCAGTTTAAGGTAAAGTCAAATCGTTTTTACGAATTAGACAACGGCTCTCCGTTCGATTGTGTTCAATTTGATGATTTTAAGTTATTCCGGGGTTATTCTACAAACGGTCCAATTTTCAACGAAGTTTTCAAGGACTTATTAACCAGCGAAGAAAAACTAACTGATTCTCCTGAATGTAATAATGCTTTTTTAAGGAGAATAAATCTTTCTGCTTTAGTTCAGGGGTTCGATACAAAATCTAAATTTATTGAAAACTCATATTCTGTAAACTCTCCAC
>JAEELR010000054.1 GCA_016282835.1 Treponema sp.
AGAAAGCCTTACCCTTATTTGTGAAGGCGAAGAAATCGTCTTAAAACCTGCCTTTACAAATTCTGTTTTTTACTGGTCACTCACAAATAAAAATCCGAATATCTATGATTTCATTGAATCATCGTTCAATGCCCTCTTCTATCCTTTTGCTTCAGACATGATTAAATCAATCATCAGCGACAGAGACATGAGCGACTTCCTGAACAATTTAATCAAAGCCGGAATCAAGCTGGACATCGAAGGCTACGAAGAAAAATACCGTCAGTACTGGAAATAAGAAATCGGCAAGGTGAAAGTCAAAAGATTATTTAATTCACCAGAATCATATTTTAATTTTATAATTCGTACTTCGTCCGCCGGATGCCGGATCTTTTTCTAGGATTCCTTTTTCGAGTAAACCGGTTATGTCGCGGAGAGCGGTGTCTGTTGAGCATTTAGCAATTTTTGCCCACTTTGAAGTGTTCAGGACGCCGAACCATGATGAATCAAGAAGCTTTGTAATCATCATGCTCTGGCGCTCGTTGAGTGGAACTGTTTTTATTGAATTGAGGTAATTGTATTTTTTCAGGACGAGTTCTGCATCGTTATAGCTGTTTTGAATTGCCTTCAGGATGCAGGATAAAAACCATTCAATCCAGGTCGTAATGTCGAGATCCCCTTTTTGTATCTGTTCAAGAATTTCGTAGTAGTGATTTCTATCTGTCATTATCTGGTTAGACATACTGTAAAAACGCAGTGAAGTTCTGTCGCTTCGGCACAGAAGCATGTCTGAAATTGTGCGTGTGATTCGTCCGTTGCCGTCGTCAAAAGGGTGAATTGTTACGAACCATAAATGTGCAATTGCAGATTTGATGAGACTGTCGCCTGATGATGAGTTGAACCATTCAAGAAAATTTTTCATTTCTAAAGGTACCCGCTGAGGTTCCGGAGCCTGGTAGTGAACTTTTTCCTGTCCGATTCCGCCCGAAACAACCTGCATTGGATTTTCGCGATATTGTGCTACATCAATTTTATACATGCCACTGTAACCTGTTGGGAAAAGACTTGCGTGCCAGCCGAAAAGCCGTTCTTCTGTCAGCGGCTGTTCGTAATTCTGCGTTGCATCAAGCATCATTTCTACAATTGCATCTATGTCTCGCGCGGAAGAAACAAGTCCGCCTGCCTGAATACCGAGCCGCCTGGCAATTGAAGAGCGCACCTGATCTTTGTTCAATATATAGCCTTCAATTTCACTTGATTTCATGATATCACTTGTGATGGTCGAAACAACTTTATCCTGCTTTTCGGAAAGTCCGAGAAGCTCCATTTTAGAAAGAAGTCTCCCCTGTTCTATGTGGCAGGTTTCAAGTAAAGAAGAGATTTTAAGTTCATCGTATGTAAAATTCGGCCATTGGTCGTGTTCATAAATAAACATAATTCATTGTAGGGCGGGATGCACCAAATAGTCAAGTTATTCACCGCAAATTCTGCGGTAAATAGTCAAATTATTCACCGCATGGGATATGTATGCGATATTCTGCAAGGTGCCAATTTTCGCTTGTTTTTTTTTACATTGGTATAGTATAATGGTGTCTTGTATTGTGTTTATTAAAGGAGACGTATATGAGTATCAGATTAAAAAGTTATTTTTCAAGTTTTCTCTTGGTTTCGTTATTTTTTTCTGCTTGTGCTGGAATCGACTCTGATAATGATTCAGATGATAAAGTCGTTACGAATGTTAAGGTAACTTCTGATTACAGTATGATTTCGGTAACGTGGGATGCAGATGAAAATTATTATGGCTTTCACGATGTATACATAAGTAAAGACGATGACGTAAATAATGCGAAGCAAACTATTAGTTCTCATTTTACTGTAGACGAACCGGGGCATTATTATGTTTGGGTCAGAACCGGTTATAAAGGACCTTTTAGCGAATGCAAAGAAGTTGATGTAACTTTTATAAATCCTGGAAGTATTACAAAGGTGGACACCTCGATTTTTGGGGTAGAGATTCAATTTCAAAAGCCAAACGACGCTGGTGAGTATGTAAAATTCGCCTATAAGAAAACTGATGAAACAAAATGGAATTATACGCCAAAAGGAATTCTGTCTGATACGCATAGGATAAATCTTGATAACGGAACTTATGTTTTCAAGCTGCTCGTTTCTGATAAGTATGAAACTTATGTTTCTTCGGAAGAAACAGAGCCAATTACTTATGCTTTTAACGACGAAAAATATGGAAAAAAACCTGAATGTCCTGCTTATGTAGAAAAAGGTTATTTCCTAAGGACTTTTACATCGTCAGCTACAGAAGAGTATTACATCCAGTGTACAAAAGGTGAGTATGTTGCATTTGATATATTGGACTATTATTCCTTTGACTGGAACCGTATTTCTGGTGGTTATTCAAATATTGGTACACTTTCCTACTCTGATTTTGCTGATCTTAAAATGGAGGTTTATATTTCTGGGATTGATAGAGGTAATATGTCGGTTTATGAACTTGAAGGTCTTGTCTGTTCCAAAATCCATTCTGCAAAAATTGCGCAATTTACATGTCCTCATGATGGTTACTATGTAATAAGACTTATCCGGAGTGGTTATGGTAATTATTATGGGCTTACCCGTATTGAATAGAAAAGGCTACCCTATAAAAGTCTTTCTGTAAATTCCTAAAACCAGTTGTAGGAACAAAACATCCCATAGAGCTGCCTCCATTCATTTTTCCTTTTGCTGGACACCCTGTTCCGTCATAAAATCTACATTCTCTACAGTGCCCCATAAAAAATTCTCCTTTATTTTTTTTTTATCAAAGTATAATATTGATCAAAGAAATAATTTAAATCTTCTGCCATTTTTTTATATGCCCTCTGTGTCAAGATAGATGTCGCCTGATGGAGGGGCATCTATATGAAATACACAACATCATTTAAGAAAGCGGTCTTAAGAAAAGTTCTGCCTCCTGAGAACAGATTGTTCTCCTGCTTAATCATTGTTTTTGCAGGAATTATACCCTCAAGGTCTATCAGCCAGAGATATAACAGTTTTTTTGATGCACAAAAAAAATGCCGTCACTGTTCTAGCAGCAACGGCTCTTTTACGTTTTTTTAATCAGCGGATTTTTTGCTCTTAAATCACGTTTAACTTGGACCTACGAGTTAATGCTCGTGTTCTTTACAACAACATCGTGAGCAGAACCTTCGCTGATTGTTGTTGAACTTACGAGAGTAATCTTTGCCTTTTCCTGAAGTTCAGGAATCGTGAGCGCACCGCAGTTACACATTGTGTGAATCACTTTGCTCATGCTCATGTTAACTCCGTCGTGAAGATGTCCTGCATAAGGAACGTAAGAGTCAACGCCTTCTTCAAAAGCCATTCCCTTCTTTCCGCCAAGGTCATAGCGCTGCCAGTTGCGTGCGCGGTTACTTCCTTCACCCCAGTATTCCTTTACGTAGTTTCCGTTTACAATAAGTTTGTTAGTCGGGCTTTCGTCAAAGCGTGCAAAGTAACGGCCGAGCATTATAAAGTCAGCACCCATAGCAAGAGCAAGCGTCATGTGGTAATCATGAACGATTCCTCC
>JAEELR010000055.1 GCA_016282835.1 Treponema sp.
TATGCTAATCTTACTTCTGGAGTTGGTTTGAATGGTGACAAGTCCCTAACAAATGCAGTTAAGATTGTTAAATCCAAGAAGGATGAAGATGGCAAACAGACATTGAAAGTAGTTGGAGCACCTTCAAAAGCAGAATTACAGAAACATTATGATATGCTAAAAAAAGCCGTTGAACAGTTGAAGAATTATGAATATGGTTATGAAGATGAAAAAGGACATCTTCACGGAGCACCAAGAAGATATTTTGAAAATAAACAGGAACGTTCAAAAGTTCTTTTGAAAGCATTGGAAAACATAAAACCTTCAGAAATTAGTTTTGATCCAGATACTATAGAGACTCCATTCTTGACAGATATGGCAAGAGTTAAAACTGGGCCAGCTATTGAAAAAGATGGAAAGAAAACTGGAGACAGATATGCAGAAATTAATCCATTGAAAACAGATGCAAATGGAAATATTACTTCTCAGGTTTGGAGAACTAAGATGGCAAAAGTCATTGGTAAGAAAAGATTCAATGCTTTTGTATATGAAGAACTTCAGCCATATATTCATGAATTCCAGAAGTATAGAAAAGACTGGGATTCTATTAAGCATCCAGAAAATATCAGCCTTGACTTCGTTGCCAAGAATGTAAAGGAAGGTTTGGCAAAGCGTGAAAAGGAAGCAAAGGATATTACAACAAGCGGAAAATTCTCTGATTATAAGAAACTTAGAAAAAGAGAACAAAAAATCGAAGCCGTTACATCAGCTAAGAATGAAAGAACAGAAGATGGAAAAATTGATCACTCAATGTATAGTTCAAAACAGGGTGCTGGCTTGAATGCTCTTAGAAGTGCATTGTATGCTAAGGAAGGTTCAAAAACAGGAAACCAGGGTTGGCTTGAGGCTCACCATATTGAAAAGATGAATCTTACTAAAGTAAAGAAAATTCTTAATTCTTGGATTGAAAAAGGAGAAGAGCCATCAGCAAAAAACAAGAAGATTATTAAATTCTTTGGAGTAATGCCAGGAACTGCCGGACAGGGTGGTGCAGGAACTTTGATTTTCATGCATACAGACAAACCAGCTCCAAATCAATTTAGCTATGAAGGTCTTTATGCTTTCAAAGCTGGTAAGAGTTTTATGAATGGCGACCTTTCATTGGAGCAGGAAAAGTATGTAGAAAACCATGCTGGTAGAAAGGCTGATGAATGGAAAAGGGGTGTTCTTGAAGCATTGAAGAAATACGATGTTGACGGACAAGCTACTGTATATACAGAATCTGTAGTAAACTACTTTAACTACTAAGGAGAAACTAATGACACTAGAAGAAGCATATGAAATAATTGGTGAAGAAAATAAACTTAAAGAAGGCAAAAAAGGATTGATAGTCTTTGATATTGATGATACTTTGCTTCAAGCTGATTCATCTGTAATGGGTATCATTATTAAACACTTTACGGAAACTGGAAAATGGGAAACTGTTGCTAGAGAAGATTCTGCACAGTTTGCAAATTCAAAATACAAAGATGTAGGTGGTAAACCAAAACCAGGATATAAGTTTGATTATTCTGATTTTAGAAATGATGAAAAAATCAAACAGTCTTTCTTTAAGACAGAAAAAGATGGAAAGGTTATAAGCAATGGTGCGGCACCTATAGTAGCACAGCTTAGAATGATGGATTCAAATCTTAGAGCTGGCTATGATGTTGCTTTTCTTACAGCTAGAGGAGCAGAGAATGCAGTATTTACAAATCTTATGAAATGGCTTAAATATAGAAACAAGAAAGGTGAGTTTGTAGACTTGAAGAAGGGAAAAATTAAGCTTTCTGATTCTAGGGCTGTAAATGATGATAAATACGCAAAGGAATATGCTGGCGTTACTGATAGCAAGAAGAAGGCACTTTTCCTAAAAGATAAATGTGCAAAATATGATATTGTTAAATTTGTTGATGATGATAAAAACAATCTTGCAGCAATGCGTGCCCTAAGAATTCCTAACCTTAAGGTTATAGAATCACAGGGGATTGAACATAACGCAAGGATTGCAGCTAGAGATTTAACTAGAAATCCTACAGCATAAAATTTGATGGCATTGCTTAAATAGCAATGCCATTTTTTTAATTTAAATTTTTTTGATATATTTGTAAGTTAATTATATCTAAAACTACACTGAAATATAAAATTATTTTTTTTCTTAAATATGCTTTTATAGCATATAATATAAGATAAATATAAGTATAGTTAAACGGAGGTTTTATTAATGAGCCAAACAGCAAAACTTAATTTGCTTGACGAGGAACTTGATGAAGCTTCACAGAAGTATATTCAGGAATCTCTTGAGGCCTGGAAGGAGTCTGTGACTAATCAGCTCGTTGAACAAATGGAGCAGGAAAAGCAGGCAAAAATCGAAGAACTCGAAGAAGAAAATGTTGCTTACAGAGAACAACTTAAGGAAGAGTTCACAGAGAAAATGCTCGATGGTCTCAATGAACTTAAAGAAAGTATCCGTGCAGAAGTTACAGCTGAGGTTATTAAAAACAACCCTGAGCTTAAAATTTTCGAACAAGTAAAGGAAATTGTTGCTCCTCTCGTTTCTGAAAATTATCGTGACAATGCTTACGAAGATACTATCTTGAAACTTTCAGAAGAAGTTGAAACATTGAGAAGAGAACAAGAACTTAACGAAGGAAGCAAAACTTTGGCTTCTTTGTTGGCACCTTATTCACAGAAGACACGCAAATTGATGCTTTCTTTGATTAAGGAAGGAAGTCCTGATGAAGTAACTGAACAGTTCTATAACATTTACGAATCACTTTCTGGAGTATTCGAGGAAGACGAAGGCGAAGGTTATGATGAAGGTTCAAGTGATGATACATCAAGTGATGATGCATCTTCAGATGATACTTCAAGTGATGATACATCTTCAGATGATACTTCAAGCGATGATACACAGTCAGAAGGTGCTAATGATGATTCCTTCATTACAGAAGGTATAAAGGGTTATGATCAGCCTAACAAGGTTGAAAATAAATATAATTTGAAAAACATTCTTAAATCATACGCAAACATTTAATCGGAGGTATTTGATAAATGATCGAGAATAAACTTATTGACAAGGCAAAGTATGAAGAACAGCTTGCCCAAAGATGGAACTGGATTGCAGAGGATATCTCTGATGAAGACACACGTCTTAATACAATGTGGGTGCTTGAAAACTCTTATAAAAAGATGGTATCTGACGGTGTAATTCCGCAGGGATGGTTACAGAACGTTCTTCTTGCAGAAGAAAGCGAAGGCGGAACTCTTACAGAAGCCCCACAGATGTCTGGCGCTGTAGGTGACTATGTTATCCCTAAGGTAATGTTCCCAGTTATTAGACGTGTTATGCCTGAACTTATTGCTAACAAGCTTGTTTCAGTTCAGCCACTTCAGCAGCCAACTGGTGTAATTTACTACATCACATATAGATATTCAGATAGTAAGTCAAATGTAAAGGCAGGAGATGAATTCTCTGGAAACCCATACCAGACAGATCCAGCTTACTCTACATACTATACATCTGAAAAGCTCGGACCAATCGAACTTAAAGAAGGTTCAGCACAGACAGATGAGTCAAAGAAAGTCGCTAAGAATGCATTTGATTTCTTGGGCGATGACAAGGCTAATGCTAAAACATACAAGAGAATTGAAATTCTTAACAGGAAGAACCACAAGGGTCTCTTGGCTAAGTATGTAGAAGTTAGCGGTGGTACATTGACATTCAAGTCAGATGATGGTGTTACTGAAATTGCTACAGCTGATACAGCAACTGGTGCTATTACTATCAGCGCAGATGCAAAAACAATTCTTGAAATTGCAAATGATGATGAATTGACTGTATACATCGTATACAACCAGGAAGGAACATCACATATTCCTGAGATGGAATTTGATATCGACCACATGGACGTTGCTACAACATCCAGAAAGTTGAAGGTTAGATGGACAAAAGAAGCTGAACAGGATATGAACGCATATCACAAGATTGACGTTGAACAGGAACTTGTAAAGGTTGCTGCTGTTCAGACAAACTACGAAATCGATCGTCAGATTATGAACGCTATCGATGATATCGTAATTTCTCAGTTGGTTGGTGGATTCGATTGGGCAGACGACGAGTTGAACGGTACTGCAGGTAACTATCTTGATAGACATCGTGCATTGGCTCAGAGAATGTATCAGTACTGTACAAAGGTTGCAATGTTCAACAGACTTGCTCCAGCAGACTGGGCAGTATGTTCTCCACAGGTAGCAGCAGCTCTTCAGATGTTGCCAGATTGGAAGGCTGGTGAGATTTCTCACAACAAGTCTACATTCTATAATGCTGGTTCTCTTGGAAATGGAACAGTAGCTATCTACTGCGATCCTAATAGAATGAACAATGACATCACACTTGGTTACAAGGCTAAGGATTCTACATACGGTGCTGGTATCGTATACTCACCATATGCTAACTGGATGTCAGCAACAATCGTTAACCCAGACAACTTCAATAACGTAAGAGGTACATTCTCTCGCTACGGTATTACATCTACTCCACGTGCTGAATTCAACTACGCAAGAGTTACACTCGAAAACTTCGCTATCTAAGTTTAGGGTAGGAATGGAATAAATGGATAAGGCTCCTCAACTGAGGAGCCTTTATTTTATTCGTCTGATTCTGGTTCGGTATAATTTATTTTAATAGAATACTTATCGCCAGTCTTTATTTCTTTAAGTTCTTCTTTTGTAAGAGCATCCACGCTACAGTGTAAATCAAAAGCATCTCCACCAACACAGTTAGGAAGAACAAAA
>JAEELR010000056.1 GCA_016282835.1 Treponema sp.
CATTAAAAGGACAAAGAAGATATCCCAGTAAAAGTGAAAAGCCTTTGAGGGAGGAAGTTACAGAAGGCTTAATGCCATACTGGATTTTATATTCATCTCCAATTTCATCAATGAGATTTTGTGTAACTTCCTTACAAAGAATGCCGGAAATGTCTTTGCGATCAAAAACTGGAGTGCCATCCTTAAAGAGACGTTTCTTGCTAATATCAAGCTCGTATTTATTTTCTAAAAGCATGCGCGAATCTGTTGTAACTGTCTGAGACTGTACCTGAATACAGTAAGCCTTATTATTTTGTGAAACTTCAAAACCATAACAAAAGATGCTGTTATTAGGTGTAAAAGGTCCGGCATAAAGTTTTCCACAGCCTGACTTGAGCACATTATTTGAAAAGGCAATAATTGGTTCCCACTTATGGCAGGAACGACACCACACCTGCATCTGCTTTGAATTGACGATTGTCGGAAATACAGAAAACGGCTTTGAGACTACAGGAGTATAATTGTTTTGTCTAACGTTATAAGACCAGTATCTTTCCATAATTGACACCCCCTTTTCAGCTTTGTAAGTAATATTATAAAGCACAAGGGTGCCAAATATTGACACTGTAAAATAATTGCCTTTTCACTAAAAAAATAGTTAAATTATAATCAGGAGTAAAAAAATGAGTTTTATTGGAAATCTTATCTGGTTTTTGTTGGGCGGTTTTCTTCTTGGACTGGGCTGGATTATTGCCGGGATTCTCTGGTGTATTACAATCATCGGCATTCCGCTTGGAATCCAGTGCTTTAAGATTGCCGGCGTTGCTATGTTTCCATTTGGAAAAACAGTTGCGAACAACGGTGGTGCTATGTCGTTACTCTTAAACATTCTCTGGATTTGTATTTCCGGAGTTGAGCTTGCAGTTTGTCATCTGGTTATCGGCCTTCTCTTCTGCATCACAATTATAGGAATTCCTTTTGGTAGGCAGCATTTCAAATTAGCCCAGGTTGCACTCATGCCGTTTGGAACGTATACCTTCTAGCGTTGGGCTATGGAGTGGTGCGAAACGTCGACCGAAGATGGCAAAACGAGAATTTTGAAGAAATCTTCAACAGGGAAGTCTGAAATATTGATGCCGGAAAGCTTTAAATCGGTAATTACGATTACCGATTTCTGAGAATTATTTAATTCGACAGTTGTAACTGTCGAATTTGTTTTTTCTGGTAATTCGTCCATCGTAACGGACGAATTTGAAACTTCTAAGAAACTCTAACTCTCATAAAATAGTCTCATTTTTTTCAAACTTGTAGCTGAAAATCCACGTAAACCAGGAAGTTCTTTTCTCAACTGTGAACTTATAGTTTCAAGAACGTTTGTACCCAGGTTTTCTTACCTTATTATTCTCCCGTTTATTTGTCCCAAACAAAAAAATTGGCGAGGTATATCCCCGCCTGTCGGTGGACCCGGAGCAAATAGCTCAGCCCAAAGTAATCGCGCGATTACAATTAAAACATAAAGGATTTCTTTTTAACCGTCAAGGTTTGTGTTTTCTATATATCATTGAGAACTTACGTCGCAAACGTCGCAAGTCCTCAATGAATTTTTTTTAAGTACTATTTAATTGTATTTATTCTGTCTGCCAGATACAAAGGAACATTTATCATATCTTCCTGTTCTTTAAATTCCAGCTGCGAGAATCTTATTGCAATCCCAGGCTTTTGTTCTCTGCGGTAGCGCTTAAAACTTGCTGATGTTACATTTCCGCCTGCCTTACATTCAACAGGAATTATCTGCATTTCATTCTGCAAAAGAAAATCTACTTCGTAATTTTGGGCAGGAGAATAATGAAGAACCTGAAGAGCCTTTTCTCGAAATAAGAGAATTGCCTGTACAAGACAAGATATGAGCTATATTCTATTGTTCAACGCAAATCTTTTTTTACTATTGCAAAAAATTAGAGCAATCATTTATAAGAGTTTTCTTTGTGTTAAATGTATTTATCACTTTCATGGGAATTCCTATTTCTTTTGAAACAAGATCAGCCTGTTGATGTTCTTGTAATACAAAATCATTCAATGAAATTGAAATCCTCATTTCCGCACGTTTATTTAAATTCTTTTGTAACTGCTCATTCGGAATTTCAGCTAAGAATAATAATTTGGGTTTCATTTCCTTAAATACTTCAATTGATATGTTTTCTGGAAACCCCTTTGCATTTATAATACAAAAATGACCATCAATAACTACTTTATAATTTTCCTTTTGATATTTCTTTATTGCTGCTAATAAAACCACTTGGTTATCTTCAATTTTTGAAACCGTCTTATTTATATTTACTTCTCCCTTATATTGTCTTATCAATTCACTTGCAGAAACACAATTATACCCGTATGCAGAAAGAATTTCTTTAGAATAAGTTGTTTTTCCAGTCCCGTGTACTCCACCAAGAAATATCAGTTTATTTTTTACCTGTATTTTCTTCGAAACTCTTATAAGTTTTTTTATTTCACCGTTATAAAAAAAATATGATTGAGGAGGATAATTACAATTTATAGATTTTAAATCCATCGGACTATTTAATTTATAAATCTGCTTAAATTTTATAGCATAACCATATTCCTTATTACGGAAATATGATTTAAAAAATGACTCTTCTATTCCACCTGCGCCAAAAGTTTTATTCCATAAGGTATTAAGTTTTTCATGTAAGACACAATCAACAACACCTATAGCCACAATTTTTTGAATCGGACTTGTTGAATAAATCAAAACATACTCTAATTCATCTTTTGGTAGTTCTTTTCTATATTCAAAACTTTTTTCTCCTGAAAGTATTTTTTCTACATATTCAGGATGTACAGATAAAACAATATTTTTCATTTTATTAATTCCTCGAATTGCTCATTAGATATACTTCTAATAGATTGTATGTAACCCTTTATTCCAATTTGTTTAAGATCTTTATTTGTAATAGTTTTATTTAATTGAATATAGCGAAATAGAATAATCAAAGATTTATGTTTTAAGATATTTTTAAGTTTTTCTTCTGCGTATACAGTTCTTTTTGATACAAGCGAAAGTAC
>JAEELR010000057.1 GCA_016282835.1 Treponema sp.
AATGAATGAAGCATAATCCTTTCATTGTTTTCCTTAAATGCAAAGTCTGCTCCATAAAGTTTATCGCCGGCAATCGGGAGTCCAACAGAAGAAAGGTGAACGCGAATCTGGTGAGTTCTTCCTGTTTCCAATTCGCAGTCAATAAAAAAAATCTTCTTTGAGTTTATATTTTTTTCGCCCTTAATTGTAAATTTTGTTTTGCTGTATAAACCGTCTTTAGTTTTTGAAAGTCCCATTTTACATGCTTCACTTTTAGACGAAAGCCTGAACATATTTCCTTCTACAATAAAATTCTTTTCAGCAGGAGGATTTTTTTTCGCAGCACAAACTGCCCTGTATTTTTTTGTAATTGTATGGTTTTCAAACTGTTCGTGCAGGTTTTTATTTACGCTTCTCGTTTTAGAAAAAAGTAAAACACCTGAAGTTTCACGATCAAGTCTGTGGTGCATTCCAACGTAAGGAGGGGTTGGTAAGCTTTGATTCTTACTCCAGAGATAATTTATAACGCAGTCTTTCATGTTATTTCTTTCATTAACAAAAGTTTTTTCTGAAGGAAGAAATGCCGGCTTATCTACAGCAATTATATAATCATCTTCATATATAATGTCTTTTTCTGTAAGAGTGTATTCAATGTCATTACATTTTTTTTCGTATAACAATTTATCTGTATCAAGCTGAACTTCAACTTTTGTGCCTCGATTTAAAATCAACGAAGGATTTCTTGTCGGGTTAGAATTTATAAAAACTGATGAACTGAATATAAGCCTTCTGATTTTACTGTTAGAAATTTCTGTCCCTGTAATTTCAGGAAGTCTTTTGCGAAGAAGCCCATCTAATCTGATTTTATCTTCAACTTTCAGAATGTGTTTTTCCATAGAAAAAATCTTAGTGAATATAATTTTCATCTTCAAGGAGTTTATTAAAGTAAATCTGTAAAAAAGTAAAATTTGTCTTCAATTGAACACTAATTATTAAATATGTTATAATCTGCTGATAAAATTTTATTGATTCGTAGAGGAATAATATTATGTATAAGAATGTAGATTCTAAGGTTGATTTTCCAAAACAGGAAGAAGGTGTTTTAGAGTTTTGGGAGAAAAATGATGTTTTCAAAAAATCTATTTCGCAGCGTGAAGGTTGTGAAGAATATGTTTTTTATGATGGACCTCCATTTGCAACAGGTCTTCCACACTTTGGTCATTTTATTCCTTCTACAATTAAAGATATTATACCTCGCTATCAGACAATGAAAGGCAAAAAGGTTGAGCGTCGTTTTGGCTGGGACTGCCACGGTTTGCCTGTAGAAAACTTGATTGAAAAAGAACTTGAAATAAATTCAAAGCACGAAATTGAAGCTTATGGTATTGCAGCTTTTAATGATAAATGCCGCGATTCAGTTTTGCGCTATACATCAGAATGGAGAAAAACAATTACTCGAATGGGCCGTTGGGTTGATTTTGATAATGACTATAAAACAATGAACCCTGAGTATATGGAATCAATCTGGTGGGTTGCAAAAACTTTGTGGGATAAAGGACGCATTTACGAAGGAAAATATATCCTGCCTTACTGTCCTCGCTGTGCAACAGTTCTTTCTACACATGAAATTGCACAGGGCTATAAAGAAAAACAGGATCCTGCTATTACAATCCGATTCAAAGTAACCAGAGGACCAGCTGCTTTTTCTGATCCTGAAATTACAAATGGAAAAACATACTTCTTAGCATGGACAACAACTCCATGGACCTTGCCTTCAAACGAAGGTCTTTGTATGGGCCCGGAAATTGAATATGTTAAGATTTTAGATAAAGCAAGCGGCGATTATTATATCCTCGCAGAAAGCCGCTTATCTGCTTATTACAAAAATCCTGAAGATTACGAAATCATTTACAGGCACTTTGGAAAAGAATTCTTAGGTGCTAAGTATGAGCCGTTATTCCCGTATTTTGAAAAGCTTTCTGTAAATGAAGATGGAAGCGATGGTGCCTTCAGAGTATTTAATGCTGACTACGTTTCTACAGAAGACGGTACAGGTATTGTTCATATTGCTCCAAGCTTTGGTGAAGATGATGCTCTTGTATTTAAGGGAACAGGAATTCCTTGCGTAGAACCAATTGATGCAGAATGTAAATTTACAAGCGAAGTTTCTGACTATCAGGGCCGCTTTGTAAAAGACTGCGATAAAGACATTATGGACCGCCTTAAGAAAGAAGGAAAACTCGTTAAGCGCGACACAATCGTTCACCAGTATCCGCACTGCTGGCGTTGTTCTTCACCTTTAATTTATAGAGGTATCGGTTCATGGTTTGTTAAAGTTGCTGATCATCACGACAGTTTATTAAAAGCAAATTCGCAGATTACCTGGCAGCCTTCACACATTAAAGAGGGCCGTTTCGGTAAGTGGCTTGCAGGAAGCCGTGACTGGGCTGTCAGCAGAAACCGTTACTGGGGAAATCCAATTCCAATCTGGAGATGTGATAATCCTGAATGTAAAGAAACTCTGTGTGTAGGAAGCAGAGAAGAGTTAAAAGCTTTAAGCGGAGTTTTTGCAGAAGATTTACATAAGCAGTATGTTGATAAAATCACTATCCCATGTAAAAAATGCGGTTCAGTAATGCATCGTATTCCAGAAGTATTTGACTGCTGGTTCGAATCAGGCTCAATGCCTTACGCACAGAATCACTATCCTTTTGAAAATAAAGAGTACTTTGAAAAACACTTCCCTGCAGATTTTATTTCTGAAGGTCTGGATCAGACTCGCGGATGGTTCTATACATTGACAGTTCTTGCAAGCAGTATCTTTGATAAGCCTGCATTTAAAAACTGTATCGTTAACGGTTTAGTTCTGGCAGAAGACGGACGCAAAATGTCTAAGTCTTTAAGAAACTATACTGATCCTGTAGAAGCAATCAATCAGTTTGGTGCCGATGCACTAAGACTTTTCCTCATGCACTCAGCTGTCGTTAAGGCTGATGATTTACGCTATTCAGACAATGGTGTCCGCGAAGTTATAAAGTCAATAATTCTTCCTTTGTGGAACAGTTACAGCTTCTTCGTTCAGTATGCAAATATTGACGGCATCACCTGCACAGGTCATGAGTTTGATAATCACAAGGCTTCAAATCCTCTGGACCGCTGGCTTTTATCTGTTACACAAAAAATGGTAAAGGATGTTACAGAGGCTCTGGATAATTACGATCTGTCACTTGCAATTGATCCTATGCTTTCATTCATTGATAAAATCAATAACTGGTACATCAGACGAAATAGAAGACGTTTCTGGAAGAGCGGAAATGATGCTGATAAACTTGAAGCATACGAAGCACTTTATACCGCATTAAAAACCTTCTGTTTGGTTGCCTGTCCATTTGTGCCGTTTATTACAGAAGCTATGTGGCAGAACTTAAGGACTGATGAAGATAAAATTTCTGTTCATCTTATGGACTATCCTGTTTACAAGGAAAACTTCAGGGATGAAAAACTCGAAGATATAATGGAGCTTGTTCAAAAATCAGTTTCTATGGGACGAAGCCTGCGTAATCAGTTTAACTTAAAGAATCGCCAGCCATTGAACTCAGTTGTTCTTGTTACAAAAAATGCAGATGAAAGAGCAACTTTGGAAAGCAACCAGGATACAATCGCAGAAGAATTGAATGTAAAGAAAGTTGAGTTCCACGATAAAGAATCTGATTTAGTTGAATACAAGGCAAAGGCAAACTTTAAAGTCTTGGGAAAACAGTTAGGACCTATGATGAAAAAAGTTGCTGCTGAGATTGCAAATCTTTCTGGCAGTGATATTGCAAAAATTGTAGACGGCGAAACTCTTTCAATTACTGTAGACGGAACTTCATATGATATTGGCAGCGATGCAGTTATTGTAGAAAGAATTGAAAAAGAAGGCCTGAAAGTAATCAACGACGGAACTCTTACTGTAGCTTTGGATACACGCATTTCTGATGAGCTTAAAAAAGAAGGTTATGCACGCGATTTAATCCGTGGAATTCAGAATCTTCGAAAAGAGAGCCGCTTTGAAATCACAGACAGAATCGATTTAAAAGTAAGTGGTTCTGATGAACTTAAAGCAGCATTTGAAATGTACAAAGATATGATTTGTAATGAAACACTTTCAAAATCTTATGAATGGGTTTCTTCGTTAAGCGACAGTGTTAAAATTGAAGCTGATGAAGAAAACTGGTTTGTAAAAGTTTCAAAAGCATAAGGAAAATATTTTAGGAATAGTTTTTGATGAGTATTATTTGCTGTAAGAAAAACAAGTCTAACTTTTTTATTCTGGCTGCACTTTCTCTTTCACTTTTAGCGTTTTCCTGTAAGACGCTTCAGGTGGAAGAAGAAAAGTGTAATCCGCTTTCTCTGTTAAGTACAGATTCAAGTATTTATGTAAAAGTTCCTGTTGAAAATCACAGGGAACTTACAGGCATGATTTTGCAGACTCAGCTCACTGGTCTTTCTGAGAAAAATGCTTATACCTTAACAGGCTATGTCGATGAACTTTATGCAGGACTTGGGATTGTTTCTGACCGTTCACGCCTTGAAGTTTCTGCTTCTGTAAATGTTCCTGAAATTGCTAAAAAAAGTTTTTTGACTAAAAAATACGGCTGGCAGAAAAAGGCTGTTTCTATAGAAAGTGAAGCCTTACCTTTACCAAGAGTTTATGAAGTTTTATATAGAAGCGATTCACCGCTTAATTTGTGTTTCCCTTCTTCAGATATTTTGTGCTGTGCAAAAAGTATTGAGCCGCTTTTAACTAAGCATGCAGCAAAAGCAGAAGTTGCCCAGACTGACTGCTATGAATGGCTTTCACAGGATTCGCAGGATATTCTTTTTTACATTACTCGTCCCGGCCAGTATTTAACTGCTCTTATAGGCTCTCAGGTTTCTGTGGGCGTTAAGTCTGTGTGGGGTTCTCTCACTTGTTCAGACAAAAAATACTTCGTTGAAATGTATTTGTATCTTCCAGAAAAGAAAGCAGTTAAACCTTTTGTTAATGTATTAAAGCTTTCTATGGGAATGACAGGTGCGAAAGTTTCACAGTATGATGATAATACAATAAAGCTTTCAAACTTAAGCGTTGAATACAAGCAGATAGAAAATCTTTTTACCCGAGACCCAATCACTGGAAAGCATTTTAGAGTTGAAGGTGAAAAAATATATTCTGAAAATAAAAAATAGGGGGCAGTTATGGCTGACGACAAAGTAATTTTAAAAGCAGAAGATTTAGACGGATATTTAACCGAAGAAGATCAGAAAGATTTACAGGAATTACAGGGAATGTATGCAAATACCTTAAAGGCTTTTGATCCTCTCAAGAAAGATGAAGTTATAAAAAGCTTTGATGAAATGGGTCACAAGATGCAGCAGATTTGTTCAAAGCACCCGAATATAAAAGTGTATTCATTTGAAACAGAAGAGGGCGCTCATGCAGAAGCCAGCCGTGTAATTTCTAAACTCCGTGATGTAAAAACAGATCATGCAGAGTTCATGTATTATACACAGAGAGCTTTTGAAATGCTTTTCAGACTTGCCTATACTGATGAACACTCTGATCAGAAAAATCATATAGTTGTAAAAACACCTGTTAGTGTTCCTGTGCAGAATTTTGCAGTTCATAAAATCCCTGACATTGATTCTAAAATTGAAAATTCAGTAATGTGCGTTATGCTCCGTGGTGCCTTGCTTCCAAGTATGATTATGTCAAAGGAAATTCAGGAGTATTCTTCATCAGATTATGTAACTCCATTTGCTTTGTTTAAGATTAGCCGCGATGATACAAAAAAAGAAAATGACATGCAGTACGTTCTTAACTTAAAGAATTCATTTTTCAACCTTCAGGAACTTGACGGAAAGGACTGGGTTTTTGCTGACCCAATGAATGCTACGGGCGGTTCTCTAGTTACTGTTGTAAAATATTTACAGAGTCAGGGCGTTAAACCAAAATCAATTAAATTCTTTAATGTAATTTCTGCCCTCAAAGGAAGCCTGCGTGTTACCCGTGCCCTGGAAAACTGCACCTGCTACACTTTGTGGATGGATCCTGTTCTTAATGAAAAAGCTTACATTATGCCTGGACTTGGTGATGCCGGAGACAGACTGAATGGTGTTGACAGCCACGAAGCTCCACGAAATATTATTCAGCTTCTTGCAGATTACGGCTCAAATATTTCTGGTCTTTATCGTTCTCAGATGAGAAAAATTGAGCAGACCGTTTTAGGAACTTTGTAATCAATATGAAAAAAATAGTCTTAGTTTTAGTTTCGCTTGTTTCTCTATTTTTCATTTCCTGTACTTCAGTTTCCTTTGCAGGCGAGGGAAGTGTAGAGAGAAATAATCTCAGCAATGAGTATTATAATATTGCAAAAGTTTATGAAGAACAGAAGAATTATACTAAGGCTATTGAATTTTATTCTAAGGCAAAAGCCAATAAAGAACTTGAACGCACCTGTGATTATAAGATTGGCCTGTGCTATGTGTACTCCAAAGACTGGGAAAATGCAAAGTCGTCTTTTGAAAAGCTTTTAAAACTGGATAGTGAAAACGGGAGCTTAAAATCTTCTCTTGCATACATTAAGGCTATGTCTGGCGATTTAGACGGGGCTCTTGAAATATACAAGGAATTGTTTGAAGCGAACAATACAGATGTTACCTTCTTAAAGAATTACATTTCCATTCTAATTGCCAAAAAAGATGTAGAAGCCGCAAAAACCCAGTTAGATTATCTGAAAGAAAATTTTAAAACAGAAGATTCAATAGAAAGTTTTGAAAAAGCAATAAAGAAGCTTGAAGATGAAGCAAAAAAGGAAAGTGAAGATAAAGACAAAAAGGGAAAGAAAGCGTCTAAAAAGGCAGCGAAAAAATCTTCGGGAAATTCAGAACCTTCAGAATCTAAAGAAATTTCCGACCCTGCATCAGAATCATCTACAGAAACTGCTGGAGAAAACTAAATACACTGTCATTCTGAAATGAATTCAGTGTGACATGAATCACTGGTGAAACAGCAAGAGTCCGTGGTGGTTGAGTAGCGAAGCGTATCGAAACCACTATTTCGAATTCAAAAATTTCTTATACTTATCAATATCAATCTTAAAACCTACAACTCCATTCTGACCTTTTTCCATTGCATGCATTAAGGCCATATCACATTCTTTTATTAATCTTTCACTTGAGATGATTCTCATGGATTTTGTTGTAAAACCTATTGAAGGAACTATGCTTAATCCGCCTGAAGCTGCAATCTCTTTTATTTTGTTTAACTGTTCGTCACCAAGTTTTAGGGCTTCGTCAAAATTCATATCAGAATAAATTGCGTAGAACGAATCATCATCCTTCTTAAAAATATAATCAGCATTAAGTGTATTATTTGTAAATATGCCAAGAATTTTTTCTGCTGCTTCAGACTGCCAGTCAATATTTATTACATTCACTAAAAATAATGTAAGATCTGTTTCATTTTCAGAAGCGTATTTCAGTTCCTGGTTCAGGGCATATTCAAATTCGCCTGAAGTTTTTTTGCCGGATACTTCTTTTTGTTCTATACTATCTTCTTCATTTTCAAATAAACTTTTTTCATTATTAACATTTTTTTTAGCGCTTTTCTTTCTTTCTGAAATTATTTCTTCATTACCGGCATCCTGTTTTTTTACAGCTGCAAAAGAATAGATTAGTGTAAAAATCAGGGTGACTAAAATAATTAAAAATGCAACTTTTGTTTTCGTAAAAATAGAAGTTGGAGGCAGAGTGAAAATCGTTGAAGTTAAAGTTAAATCCTCTCCGCTTCGTGCTTTTATGCTTGTGCTGAATTTTTTAACAAGCGGTGTTTCTTTGTTAGCGGCATTTGAAATTGAATACGAAAAGACTTGTTCTGTTTCTGATTCAAGAGTTACTGACTGAATACTGTCAGAAAGAGTGAGTGTTTTAGAAAGCTCTTCAAATCTCTCTCTGCTGTTTTCTTCATTATTTATAATCCTGGTGATTGTGCCTGTAATACTGTTAAACTGAGTGCCTGCAGATTTTTTTCCTGAATTAAACTCTAAAAATAGTGAAATTCCATAAACAAGAAGTGTTAAAATATAAATTATGCTTATAAGCCAGGTAACAACTTTAGTTTTCTTCATAAAAAAAGTATAGCAAAGCAATTTAATCTGTTCAATAAAAAAGGCTGTCATTGAGAGGGACGAGCACTCTGTCGAAGCATTCAGGAGGACAGTAAACAAATTTACCATTTGCAAGCATAAATGAAATTTATTATATTTGAACTATGAAAGATAAAGAATTAGAAGCATTATTAGGTCTTCCTGCTGAACAGAAGTATCCTGAAAAATTACCGATTATTCCTGTTGCATACAGACCGATTTTCCCGGGCGTATTTACTCCATTAATGATAAGCAGTGAAGATGATAAAAAAGTTATAGAAGAAGCTCAAAAATCAGACGGCTATTTAGGCCTTGTACTTTTAAAAAATGATAAGGAATCTCCTACAAGTTTAGATTTATATAAAATCGGAACTGTTGTCAGAATCATAAAGAAAATAAATTTACCTGACGGCGGATTCAATGTATTTGTTTCAACCTTACAGCGCTTTAAAATCAAGAAGGTATTGAATACAAATTCTCCAATCATGTGTTTTGTCGATTATCTTGATGAAACAGGAATTAATTCCTTTGAGACAAAAGCTTTAACCCGTGCATTACTCAGTGAATTAAAGGAAATCAGCGAAAACAATCCTATGTTCAGTGAAGAAATGAGACTGAATATGGTAAACATTGATAATCCCGGACGCATTGCAGATTTTGTTGCTTCCATTTTAAACATTGAAAAAGAAGAGCAGCAGAAAGTCCTCGAAATAATTGATGTCAGAAGAAGAATTGAACAGGTTTTAGTTTACATCAAAAAGGAACAGGAAATTTTACGCGTTCAAAAGAAAATCCAGAATGAACTTAATGACAGAATCGATAAGAGTCAGCGTGAATATTTTTTGCGTGAAGAATTAAAGACTATTCAGGAAGAACTTGGAATTGCTTCGAATTCAAAATCAAGTGATTACCAGAAGTTCAAGACAAAAGTCGATGAATTTAAATTTGAAGGTGAAGTAAAAGAATCTGTAGAAAGCGAGCTGGAAAAATTTAAGCTCATGGATCCGCATGACCCTGAATATAATTCGAGCAGAAACTTTTTAGAGTTGGTTACAAGCCTTCCATGGAATGACGTTCCTGTAGAAAACTATGAATTGCACGAAGCAGAAAGAATCCTTAACAATGATCACTATGGACTTGAAGATGTTAAGAAAAGAATTCTTGAATACTTGAGCGTTAGAAAATTAAAGAACGACGGTAAGGGTGCAGTCCTGATTTTAGTTGGACCTCCTGGCGTTGGAAAAACAAGTGTAGGCCGTTCAATTGCACACGCTATGAAAAAGAAGTTTTACAGATTCAGTGTCGGCGGTGAACACGATGAAGGAAAAATAAAAGGTTTCAGGAGAACTTACATTGGTTCTATGCCGGGCCAGATTATCAGCGGTTTAAAGCTTACTAAATCTAAATCGCCGGTATTCATGATTGATGAAGTTGATAAAATGAATGCCAGTGCACAGGGTGATCCGAGTGCAGCACTGCTTGAAGTTCTGGACCCTGAACAGAATTCAAATTTCCGCGATACATATCTGGATTTGCCGTTTGATTTGAGCAATGTATTTTTCATCCTTACTGCAAACACTCTGGATACAATTCCGCAGCCTCTTCTGGACAGGGCAGAAATCATTGAGCTTTCAGGCTATGTAGATCAGGAAAAAATTGAAATCGCCAGAAAGTATCTGTTGCCAAAAACTCTTGTAAAGAATGGACTTAAAAAAGGTCAGGTTAAATTTACAAAAGCTGCATTTACTTTGATTGCAAACGAATATGCCCGTGAAGCAGGTGTCAGAAATCTTGAAAAATCAATCGATAAGATTCTGCGCAAGCTTGTATTTGAAAAAGTAAATTCTATTGAAAAGAAAGGCACAAAAACTGATTCTAAAAAAATTGCTTCTTCCTTCTCAAATTTAAATGTTGAAATTGGAATTGATGAAGTAAGAAAATATTTGGGTAAGCCTGTGTTTGATGAAAGCCAGATAAAAAGAGCTGACATCCCTGGTACTGCAATTGGTCTTGCCTGGACTTCAATGGGCGGCGATACACTTTTGCTTGAAAGCATTGCATTCAAAAGTGAAAAGGGCGGCATTCAGCTTACAGGTCAAATGGGCGATGTAATGAAAGAAAGTGCACAGATTGCTTTCAACTGGGTAAAAAGCTATGCATTGCAGCATGAGTTAAAAGACAGTGAATGGTTTGAGAAAAATACAATTCATTTACATATTCCTGAAGGGGCTACTCCAAAAGACGGTCCTTCTGCCGGTATTACAATGGCTACAACCTTTATGTCCCTTATCAAAAATAAAAAGATAAAGAAAGACTTGGCCATGACAGGAGAATTATCTTTGACAGGACAGGTTCTTCCAATCGGCGGTTTAAGGGAAAAAACTGTTGCAGCAAAAAGAAATAAAATTAAAACTATAATCATTCCTAAAGCAAACTTACGCGACTTAGAAGAAATTCCTTCTCATGTAAAACAGGGCATAAAATTTATTCCGGTTTCTCATGTTGAAGAAGTAATGAACATAGTGTTTTAGAGTATGACTTTTTTTCAGGTTAATAAAAAATGAAAACACAAAATTTATTTTCTGATGATGAAATTGTTATCCAGGGGGCTCGCGAACATAATTTAAAAAACATAAACGTTCGTCTTCCCCGAAATAAATTTGTAGCAATTTCCGGTCTAAGCGGTTCAGGAAAATCTTCTCTTGCTTTTGATACTTTGTTTGCAGAAGGTCAAAGGCGTTACATGGAAAGTCTCTCTTCTTACGCCCGCCAGTTTTTAGGCCGCATGGATAAACCTGATGTTGATATGATTACAGGGCTTTCTCCAGCCATTTCAATTGAACAGAAAACAACTCATAAAAATCCGCGTTCAACGGTTGGTACAGTTACAGAAATATATGATTACTACAGGCTTTTGTTTGCACGAATCGGTATTGCTCATTGTCCTGTTTGTGGCAGGGAAATAAAAGAGCAGAGCGTAGATCAAATCGTAAACACAATTCTTTCCTGGGAAGAAGGAACAAAATTAACTCTGCTGGCACCTGTTATTCGCGGTAAAAAAGGCGAGCACCAGAAAATAATTGATGATGCAAAAAAATCTGGTTTTGTGCGTGCAAGAATTGACGGGCTCATGGTTGAACTTGAAGATTCCATAAAGCTCGATAAACAGAAAAAACATTCGATTGAAATTGTTGTTGATAGAATCGTTTTAAAAGATGATATCCGCTCACGTTTAGCGTCTTCTGTAGAGACTGCACTGAAAAGCTCAAACGGAATCCTTAATGTTTTGCGCCGTGTATATAAAACTGATGAAGCTTATGAAACTGTAACCCGCCAGCTCGATTCCAAAGGCACAAAATATGACAGGGATGCTGATTTTATAGAAGAAGAAATTTTCTTTTCTCAGAAAAATGCCTGCCCGAACTGCGGTATATCAATTCCTGAATTACAGCCGCGTTTTTTCTCTTTCAATAATCCGTTTGGTGCCTGCCCTGACTGTTCCGGTCTTGGTGAAAAAATGGAATGGAGCATGGACTTGATTGTTCCTGATAAAAGCCTTTCGTTTAATGAAGGTGCCATAAAGTTTTATAATCCTGACAGTGAATGGAACTCTTCTATGTTTGCAGCTGTTGCAGAAGCCGGCGGTTTCAGTCTGGACACTCCGCTGAATGAATTAACAAAGAAGCAGTTTGACTTTTTATGGAACGGAGACGCAGAAAAAACACTTCACTGGATTTACAGAAAACAAAGCGGTGAAGGTTACAGTGAATACAAGCGAGCCTGGCCCGGTGTAATTTCTGATATGAAAAGGCGTTACTCAGAAGCCTGGAGTGATGCGCAAAGAGAAAACATGGAAGAAAAGTTCATGACTAAGTGTCAGTGCCAGACCTGTAAAGGAAAGAGACTTAGACCTGAAGCGTTGTGCGTTACTGTAGGAAATAAAAATATTTTTGAACTCACTCAATTGTCAGTAGAAGAATCTGTTGAGTTCTTTGAAAAAATAAAACTGAATGAAACTGAAAAATCAATTGCTTCACAAATTCTAAAAGAAATTACTTCGAGATTAAGCTTTTTGAAAAACGTTGGTCTTGAGTATCTGACACTTGAACGCTCGGCTCAAACTTTAAGCGGCGGTGAAGCACAGAGAATCAGGCTTTCTACACAAATTGGAAGCGGACTTACAGGAGTCATGTACATTCTTGATGAACCTTCAATCGGTTTGCATCAGCGGGATAACGAGCGTTTAATTAAATCACTTACATATCTTCGCGACCTGGGAAACACTGTAATTGTTGTAGAACACGACGAGCAGACACTTTTGACCTCAGATTATTTAATTGATGTAGGACCAGGTGCCGGCGTGCATGGCGGAAAAATTGTTGCCTCTGGAACTCCTTCTGAGGTAATGAAGTGCAAAGAAAGTTTAACGGGACAATATCTTGCTGGAAAAATCCGTATGAAAATTCCTGAAAACCGAAGAAAGTCAAACGGCTCTTCCATAAAGCTTTCCGGAGTAAAAGAGCATAACCTGAAAAATGTAAATGTTGAAATTCCTCTTGGAGTATTTACCTGCATCACGGGTGTTTCTGGAAGCGGAAAATCAACTCTCTTAAATGATGTATTCTTCCCAGCAGCAAGCAATAAAATAATGAAGTCAGAATATCCTGTCGGCAATTACAAATCCATAGAAGGCCTTGAAAACATTGATAAGGTAATCAGCATAGATCAAAGCCCGATTGGACGCACCCCTAGAAGTAATCCTGTAACTTACATCGGGGTTTTTGACAGAATTCGCGAATTGTTTGCTTCATTACCGGACGCTAAGGCGAAAGGTTTTAAAGGCGGACGATTCAGCTTTAACGTAAAGGGCGGAAGATGTGAGAACTGTCAGGGCTCTGGAACCATAACAATTGAAATGAATTTTTTGCCCGATGTATTTATTCAGTGTGATGTATGCCACGGAAAAAGATTTAATCAGGAAACACTGGATGTTCTGTATAAGGGAAAATCCATAAGCGATGTACTTGATATGACAATTGAAGAAGCGTGTGATTTCTTTGCTTCAATTCCTCACATTGCATCAAAACTGAATACGCTGATAAAAGTTGGTCTTGGGTATATTCAGCTTGGACAAAATGCTTTGACCTTAAGTGGTGGTGAGGCTCAACGCGTAAAGCTTGCATCAGAATTGTGTCGTCCTTCTACAGGAAAAACTTTATATATTTTAGATGAACCGACAACAGGACTGCACTTTGTGGATATAAAGCAGCTAATGGAAGTGATTCAAAAACTTGTTGACAAAGGTAATACTGTCGTTATGATTGAACATAATCTTGATGTAATTTGTCAGGCTGATTATATAATTGATTTAGGTCCTGAAGGCGGCAATGGCGGTGGTCTTGTTATTGCTAAAGGAACACCAGAAGAAGTTGCTGAATGCAGGGAAAGTTACACAGGAAGGTTTATATCACAAATGCTGGAAAGGGAAAAAGCGCGGGATGCAAAAGAGAAATAATTTTTTTCTACATTTAGTTTTATTCTTAATCTACTCGTTTTTTTCTTTTTCAATTTATGCACAGAATTCCAATACCTCTGTAATCACAATCGAAAGTGCAGAGCGAAGTGAATACCGTAAAAATCCTCAGACCGGTGATGACGAAATTGTTTTGTCAGGCTCAGTAAAGGTAAGCGTTGCAAAGGGAAGCACAACCGTAAGAATTGAAGCAAACGATGTAACCTACAACAGAAAAACAGAAATGCTTTTTGCTAACGGCAGTGTCATTATAAAACAGACAGGCTCAACTGCCGGCGAACAGAATTTGCAGGCGACAACAGTTTTATTAAACTCAAGTACGCTTGAAGGAATTTTTGATAACGGTAAAGCAATTCAGACTAAAAGTGATGCAATTAATCTTCCGTCAGATTCTACGCTTATTGTTGCGTCAGAAATTTTTGGCCGCGATTCTTCTGGAACAATTTCATTTAAAAATGCCGATTTAACTTTCTGCGATGAAGATAATCCTCACTGGAAAATTAAAGCTTCTAATATCTGGCTTTTGCCCGGCGGAGAATTTGCTTTTTTTAATGCAGGAATTTTTGTAGGCCGCATTCCAGTCTTTTATTTACCGGGATTTTACTACCCGAAAGATGAATTAATCTTTAACCCAAGCTTTGGATACGATGCAAGAAAGGGCTATTATTTTCAGACTACAACTTATCTTTATGGAAGAAAACCTTTAGATACAAGTTCAAAATCTAAATCTTCAAGCGATGAAGAAGATATTACTGAAGGCATCTTTAACTTTATAAAAACCGGGTCTTTGAAAAAACAAAAACGCGAAGGCTTTGTATTACATAATCTTGAAGAAGATTATACAGGCGATTCATCCAAGCACTTAAAAGTTATGGTAGATCTTTATTCTAATTTAGGTGCTATGGTGGGACTTGATGGTGTATTTAATCCTAAGAAAATATTTTCAAATCTGTCATCAAATTTTTATTTGGGCTTTTCAAATTCAATTACTAAAAACGGTGACGGTTATGTTCCATATTTTGATTCAGGAAACACTTATTACGACACTTCAAACTTTATGGGCTTTGAGCTGCCGTTCAGATATAGCGGCGATTTAGAACTTTCGCTTTCTAAACCATTTTCAATTTCTGTTTCACTTCCTTTCTATTCAGATCCATATTTTAAGGATGATTTTTCTGAAAGAATGGAAAGCATAGACTGGATCGGATATTTTCTAAATCACGATAAAGCAGATGAAGATACTACAGCTTCTACAGTTTCATCTTTTGAATGGTCTGGAAAAGCTTCGTATAGTATTCCATTTCCTTCTGCTTTCAAGAACTATATGTCAGTTTCTTTAACAGCTAATTCTGTCTTTACTTTCAGCGCAAAGCAAACTGACTTCCCGAAAGAATATTCAGCAGATGAAGAAGAAGTTATGGAATATGTAAAGCTTGGTATTGATTCCGGGGATTTTTATTCCTGGGCGAATTCAACTCCTTTAAGAAGCTTCTATTATCCAAGCCAGATAAATCCATTAAAAGCTTCGGCAACAATTTCCGGCACTTTGGTTTCAATCAATTCATCATCCTCATCATCTTCAAGTTCCAAGAAATCTAAAGCCGTTCAGTTTGATGTTCCTTTACAAAAGCCTGTAGAAATCATGACAGAAACAGAGCGCGAAGAATACGAGAAAAAGCTTGCAGAAAAAAACAGTGATGAAAAAACTGCTGCCGAAGATAAAAATAATAAGTCTGAAGAAGAAAAAAGTGATGTGGATGAAAATCTTGCAGGCCTTACAAATCCTGTTCTGGAAACTTCCGTTTCATCAAGCTCTTCTTCATCAGGTCCTATAACTTATTCTTTAACCTATTCTGTTACTCCGCAGATTACAACTCAGGTAAACATTGACTCTGCTTCATTTAAAAGGCCTTCTGATTTTGATATAAACAATTTTGAATCCAATTATAAATCTAAATACTGGCAGGCAAGTGTTCCGGCATCCCTTACAAGTAAATTAACTTTATTCAGTTCTTTCCTTTCAATGAATAACTCTTTAAATTATTCAGGTTCATGGCAAAGACACCCTATGTTAAATGATGATTATTATAACCTCGACAATGGCGAAAAGAAAATAAACGAGTATGACCAGTTTGACTTGAACAGGGAAGGTTTAAACTTAATCCGCTCCGACTACAATGCTCAGAAAAGTGATTTAACTTCTACAAATTCAATTTCACTAAAACCGTTTATCAATACAAATATTTTTAAGAACACAAGCTTTGACTATAATCTTGGCGGCAAAATTCTTAAGACAAAATTCCTAGGTGATTTGGAAGATACTGCCTGGGCATATACTGATGATATGAGCTTCTGGGAATACAGCGTTATTGGAAGAGATTCAAACGATGACGATGATGATAAGGACAACGACTGGGACGATTTCATTACTTCACATTCGTTAAGTGCAACCTTTTCTGCTGTAGAACAGAACTTCTCTCAGGTGTTTACAATTTCAACAAAGCTCTGGCCAATGAAAGAATCTTACAGCGGAAATCTGAGTCTTGTATTCCCTTATGTAAATTCATCCTTTAGTACAGGTCTTTCTCAAAAAGATAAAGAAAGCGAGCACTTTATCTGGGATCCGTTTCAAAGCTCTGTATCAATAAAAATATTGGATGCTTCATTAAGCGGAAGTTACAGTGTACGTTTCGAAGATACCGAAAACGAATCCTTTACAGAAGAAAACAGAATTCACTCCGATTCTGCAAGAGTTTCATTCAGCTGGAATAATTTTAGTGCTGCAATTAACTGGAGCTATACAACTGATTATGAATTTACCAACAACAAGTGGGTTGCTAAGGCTGATAAAGAATTCATCATGCAGTCGCTGAATATTTCGTGGTCAACTAAAACTAAAACCTTTTATAAATGGAAGAACCGAATATCTTATGCGCCGTCTTTGAGATCAAATTTTGTATATGATTTTATCCGCCCGACAAGTTCGTACCTTTCATTTTCACCGTCTCTGACATTTAAGATTTTTGAGTTCTTTGATTTATCATTTAATCTTGAGTCAAAAAATACTGCCGTATTCCGATACATGCAGCAGTATTCAGATTTAGACATTAAGATTCCGGGAGAAGAAAATCCATTCAGGGATTTGATTAAGTCTTTTGGTTTCTGGGGGGATGACAGCTTCTGGTATTCGGAAGATGCAAGACGTTCTTCAGGCTTTAAGATGAAAAGCGTAGGAATTTCTTTAACTCATAATCTTTGTGACTGGGATATGATTGCCAGCTTAAAGATTTCACCAAGAACAGTTTCTGAAAACGGAAAGAAAAAAGTTTACTATGACCCGTATATAACCTTTGCAGTTTCATGGCGTCCAATGGGCAGTATGAAAACAAAGATTCTCGATGAATACGGCGAATGGAAACTCGATTAGTAATATTGTGGTGGTTGAGCCTGCGGTCCCTGAGTGGTTCCTGAGCCTGCCGAAGGACGAATTCGAAGGGGTCGGGGCAACGCCCGCTACCACCGCAATATCAACCACCGCAGGAGCTTCACCTTACTTTTAAAAATCTTGATTTACAAAAAATTTGGATTTATAATTTATTAATAAATTTTAATAATTATTTATATAAATGTGGAGGATTTATGTCAGAAGAAAACAAAAAGGATGAGAACAAAAAGTCTTTTAAGGAAAAGTTTTTTAGCTTTTTAGATAAAACTGTAACTGCTTCAAAGCAGGGATTTAAAACTGCCGGAGAAAAAATTTCTGATTTTGGCGATAAATCAGTTCAGAAGTTTGAAATCTCTCAGCAAAAAAATAATCTTGATAAGCTTTATAAAGAATTGGGAAAAACAGTTTATGCTGTTCTTTCTAAATCAAAATTTGTTTCCATTACACAAAAATCAGAAGAGATAACAGATTTATACAAACAGATTGAGGCTCTTTCAAAAGACATTGTAACAAGACAGGACAATCTTTCACAATCAAACGTAAAAAATACTGATGCAGAATCAGAAAAAACTGTTAGCACTCCAAAAACCGCTGCAAAAAAAACTGCAGCTTTGGGAACAGCAAAAACTGCTGTAAAAAAAACAAGTGCAAAAGCAAGCGATGAAGCAAAGCCAGCAGCTAAAACTACTGCTAAAAAAACTGCTTCTTCTGGAAGTACAAAATCTGCTGCAACAAAGACAACTGCTTCAAAGTCACAGGCTTCAAAAACTGGTGTTGCCAAAAAAACTACTTCAACAGCAAAAAAATCAACTTCTAAGAAATCAAGTGAATAAGTAAATATGTGCTGCATGACTGGCTTGTAGTTTTATTGAAATATAGTATTTGAGATGTTATAATTTCATACTATAGAATAAAAACATTCTGTGGAGGTTTTATTTTGTATATAAAGAGATTGTTTTTAATCTTTGTTCTTTTTGTAAGTTCTATATCTTTATTTGCTGCAGATCCTGATTTTTTAAGTGATTTTGAAAAGAAGTTAGTGAAAATAAATGGAACTGAATTTGTAATGGGAAGTGCTGATTTTGAAAAAAATGAAGCTCCTGCTCACAAAGTTAATGTTTCATCGTTTTTAATTCATAATACAGAAATTACTCAGGCCGAATACAAGGCTATTGTAAATCATAATTTTTCGTATAACAAAGGTGATGTACTCCCTGTAGAAGAGGTGAGCTGGTACGATGCAGTTGTGTTCTGTAATCTCTTGAGTGCCGCATCAAATTTAGAACCCTGCTATTCATTGAATGGTTCCGTTAATGTAGAAGAATGGGGCGAAGTTCCTAGAATTACTGCAAGTGAAGAAGAAAAGAACAAATGGAATTCGGTTGTATGTAATTTCGAAGCAACAGGATACAGACTCCCGACAGAAGCTGAATGGGAACTTAGTGCGTCTTCGTATACAAAAGCAGATGATTCAATGTGGTTTGCGCTGAACAGTGAAAAAGTAACACATCAGGTTGCAACAAAAGCTGCTAATGCAAACGGCCTTTTCGATATGAACGGAAATGTCTGGGAGTGGTGCCAGGACTGGTACGGTTGGTATAAAACTGCTGACGGTGTAAACGATGTAGATAAAACCGGTAGAAAAATCAGGCGCGGCGGTTCAGTTTTAAGTGATGAAGAATTCTGCAGAAGCCAAAACAGGGCAAGTTCAGAACCTTCTTTGAGAGGCATTGATTTAGGTTTCCGTGTTGTAAGAAAGGTCGTTGAAGAAACTGTGCCGGCAGCTCCTGCAACAGTTACAGCTCCTTCACCTGCAAGCGTAGAAACAGAGACTGCAGCTTCTGTAGATGTATCTCCTATAGAAAATGAAGTTCTTTCAGAAGAAGTTTTTTCTGATTCTTATGATGCAAAATAGAAAGGTTTTAATTTAATTCGTGTCGGCGTTTACTGTTGTTGTTCCAGATTCTGTTTTGCTTTCTAGAGTTTGCGGAACGAATGATAATAATTTGAGACTCATTGAAAATCATTTAAACTGTTCCGTTTATGCATATGGAAATGAACTTTCCATCGATTGCGATAGTGAAAAGACCTGCGAAAAATTCAAATTCATTCTGGACCGTATCTTAGATGAAATGAGTGAAACAGAAACTCAAATTACTGATTATGATATAGTCCAGTCTGTTTTGAACATTAATGATTCTGATGCAAATTATTCAAAAGAATGTATTACAATTCCCGGCGGTTTAAAGAAAATTGTTCCAAGAACCTTAGGACAATATGAACTCCTGAAAGCCATGAAGACTCACGATATTGTTTTTGCTTACGGCCCGGCTGGAAGCGGAAAGACTTATCTTTGTGTTGCAAAAGCTCTGGCATACATCCTGAATCATTCAATGAAGAATTTAATTTTAACCCGACCTGTTGTTGAAGCTGGTGAAAATTTAGGTTTTTTGCCGGGCGATTATATGGAAAAACTGAATCCTTATCTAAGGCCTTTGTACGATTCCATAAATGATTTGATTCCAAAAGAAACAGTCCGAAAGCTTACTGAAAGCGGAGTAATTGAAATTGCACCGCTGGCGTATATGCGTGGACGAACCTTGAACAATAGTGTTTTAATTTTAGATGAAGCACAGAATACAACCCGCGAACAAATGAAAATGTTTTTGACCCGAATGGGCGAGAACTCGAAAATATTTATTACAGGGGATCCAACTCAAATCGATTTAGGCAGAAACCAGAAATCAGGGCTTTTGCATGCATTAACTGTACTTGAAAATGTTCCTGAAATTGCTAAGGTTGAACTTAAAGCTGATGATGTTGTTCGAAATCCTCTGGTAAAGAAAATTATACAGGCGTATGAAGATGAAAAAGAAAGCTGATGAAAAACAAGGCCCCTCGATAGGCTTTTCAATTAGAACTTATTTGAAAAAAAATATTGGACTTCTTGTAGTTTTATTTTTTACTTATCTGATTGTGATTGGAATTTCGTTTGCAAAAATTGCTACAAGTTCCACAATTTCTTCTTTTAATCTAAATGATTATGAAGTAGGTCAGATTGCTGACATTACAATAAAAGCATCCAAAGCACTTCCTGCAGACATGCTGAATCCTATTTCTGTTGAAAAAGATGAAAAAATTATCCGCAAGGGTTTTCAGATTACAGAAGAAGCTTATGCGAAATTAAAGAGACTTTCTGAATCGCCTGCTTATATCGATTACAGGGCTTTTGCTGATTCAGTTATTTATCACCTGCTGATGATTGTCCTGTTCTTTTTCTTCAGTCATATTCTGTTCAGAAAAAAAAAGCTGACGATTAAAGAGTTAGTTACTGAATGTATTTTTTATGTTCTGATTTATCTTCTGACAGTGATTGCGTGTAAATCCTCATTCTTTTCAACTTCAATGTCCAGAATGATTATTATACCTTCGTGCTTCTGCGTTTATATAATCGCAATTCTTTTTGGCGAATTAAATGCAGTTTTCTTTTCTATAGTAATTTCTTTTGCAGTATTTAATGCAAGTTCATATGATGTTCTAAGCTTTTTCTACACACTGTCAATTTCATTTTCTGCTGTAAGAATCGTAAGGAATATCGCCCGACGCGTTGATATGGTTTTTGTTTCGCTGCTGCAGGCTCTGTTAAGCGTTGTATTTTTAACCATATTCAAATTGATTTTTAATGAAACCTTTACAAGTCCTTTACTGGAAATTGGTGGCCTTGCATTCAATGGTCTTATTTCCGGCATTTTGTGCCTTGGAATGCTTACCCCGCTGGAACTTCTGCTTAACACTGCATCTCCTTTCAGGCTCATGGATTTAAGTGATTTGAATAATCCTATAATGAAAAAAATGCTTGTTACAGCAAGCGGCACTTATAATCACTCTATGATGGTTGCTTCCCTGGCCGAGGCTGCCTGTAATGAAATTGGTGCCAATGCGCTGCTTGCAAGGGTTGGGGCTTATTATCACGACATTGGTAAAATCGATAACCCTGAATACTTTGTAGAAAATCAGCAGAGCTGCGAGAACCTGCATGCAAATATAAATCCTTCTCTGTCAGTAAGTATTATTCGAAGTCATGTAAAGCGCGGTCTTGAGAAAGCTCATGCACTAAGACTTCCTCAGCAAATCTGCAATATCATTTCTGAGCATCATGGAAATCAGGTAATTGCATATTTTTATAATGAAGCAAAACAGAAAGATGAAAATGTAAATCCAGAAGACTATTCATACACAGGAACTCCGCCAACAAGCTGTGAAAGTGCAGTTGTAATGCTTGCCGATACAGTAGAGGCTGCCTGCAGAACTCTGGAAAAACCTTCTGTTCCTCGCCTTGATAAATTTATCTGGACTTTAATCAATTCTAAAATTGAACATCATCAGCTGGATCACTGCGGCTTAACCTTTGAAAATCTTGCACAGATTCATGATTCATTCGTTCAGCTTCTGGCAGGTTACTATCATTCTCGAATTGAATATCCTGACCAGAAAGATCCTGACTCTAAAACTAACAGCGAGAAAAAAGAAGTTGAAATTGTTCAGGAGAAAAAAGAGCGCACTTTGTCTGAGAACAATAAAGTAAAAAAAGAACGCACCCTGTCTGAAAATAATGCTTCGAAAAAAGAGCGTACTTTATCTGAAAACAATCCAGTAAAAAAAGAGAAGACTTTATCGGAAAATAAAAATTCTTCCAGGAAAAATAAAAATACAAAGGAAAAATAAATGGCAAATAGAATTTTAGTTTCAGTTGATGAAAATACAGCCTGCCCTGAGTGGCTCAATTTGATTGAAGGCTTTGTAGATAATGTATTGAAAGAGCTTGAATATGATGATGAAGAAATAAGCATTATGTTCTGTGATGATAAATGCATTCAGGAATTAAATTCGACATACAGAAAAATTGATTCGGCCACAGATGTTTTAAGTTTTGAAAATGGTTTAGAGTATACTGATGAAGAAGGAAACAAATGGTTTTCTGCCGGAGATATTGCAATCAGTCTTGATATGTTGAAACAAAATGCACAGTACTTTGAAGTGTCAGAAAATGAAGAATTAAAAAGACTTTTGATTCATGGTGTTTTACATTTAAACGGCTATGATCATGGTGAAGAACATGTAGAAAAAGGCGTTGAACCTGAATGTGAAATGCTTAAGATTCAAAAGAGACTTATGGAAAAATTTAGTGATATAATTTTAATTGCAGGAAAATAAAAATGGGACTATTTCTATTTGGAAAAAAGAAAACAGAAAAAAAAGATGAACTCAAAACTAAGCAGGAAGAACTTTTAGCTGAAGAAAAAAATGATATGATTCGCGGAATAGAAGATCTCAGCGAAACAACTGTAAAGGAAGTAATGATTCCACGAATTGATGTAGACTTTATTTCTCTTGAAACTGATGTAGAAGAACTTTTGACTAAAATTTCAAATAGCGGACATTCGCGTTTCCCGGTTTATTCCGGTTCAATTGATAATGTTGTTGGCATTCTTTATGTTAAGGATTTAATCAAGGTGTATGCCGCAAAAGAAGCTGTTGACCTTGAAAAAATAATCCGAAAGCCATACTTTGTTCCTGAGAGCAAAAAAATTGACAGCCTGCTCCGTGAGTTTAAGAGAAGACATTTGCATATTGCCATCGCCATTGATGAATACGGCGGAATGAGCGGTCTTGTCTGCATGGAAGATATTATCGAAGAAATTGTCGGTGATATTCAGGACGAATTTGACCATGAACAGGAAGACATTATTCCTTTGTCAGATAATGTGTGGCTGTGTGATGCGCGTGTTAATCTCGAAGATTTTAATGAAACAATTGGAAGTCATTTACCTATAGACGATTGTGATACTTTGGGTGGATTTGTATTTGATCGTTTTGGAAAAATTCCTGTAAAGTATGAAAAAACTACCTGGAATGATTACGACTTTATTGTACAGGAAATGGAAGGCCATAAGGTAAATGTGATTAAAGTAATTTATCATAAAAAAGAAGAGTAGGGGATTTTATGAAAATTAAGAAGCTGCTTCTTTGCTTTTCACTGATATTTTTCGTGTCGAATGTATTCAGTGAAAGCGCATTGGATTTATTTCAAAAAGGTTTAGATGCTCAAAATGCCGAAGACTATTTTTCAGCAATTGAGTTTTATAGAGAAACGCTGGAAAAGAATCCTGATTACGGTTTAGCCTGGTTTAATCTTTCTAAGTGCAATTACTATCTTGGAAATTATGATTTGGCAGAAACTTATGCAAATGAAGCAGAAAAATATTTTCTTGAAAAAACTGAATGCCTTAATCTTCAGGCTATGTGCAAAATTGCCCTGGGTGATTTAGACGGTGCAAAAAAAATATTTACTTCTGTTTTAAAAAAATATCCCAATGATGTAGAATCCCGTTTCGGACTTGCTGAACTTGATCTGTTTTACGGTAAGGTTTCTTCGGCACAGGATTTTTATCTGCAGGCATTAAAGCGTGACCCTTCAAACCGCAAAGCTTTATTGAGTCTGGCACTTATTTCGTGTGAAAAGGGTAATGAGGAACTCGCCCAGAACTATATTAATCAGGCACTTTCTTTCCATAACGGAGACAGGGAAGTTCATTATTTTGCTTCATATATTGCATGCAAAAACGGTGATTTAAAAACTGCAGAAACACGGGCTCGAAGTGCAGTTCAAATTTCCGGTGATTTTGAAAAAGCCTATGCGCTGTTAACACAAATTCTTTACGCTCAAAAACGCTATGAAGATGTAATTGACTTGTGTGAATTCAGGACAGGGAGAAACAGAAACCTCTCTGATGCCTGGTATTTGATGGGGCTTTCCTATAAATATCTCGGACAGAATGAAAAAGCTTTAGAGTGCTGGGAATTAGGGCTTGCAGTAAAAGGTGATGATGAAGTTATGAGGCTTGCCCTTGAACAGTTAGTTGATTCATCAGTTGATCTGGAAGACACCAGACGAAAAAACTGGGCATCTTTCCATTTAAATAAAGCAAATGAATATAAAAAGAATTATGATTCTTCGGCACAGCGTTTTGAGTTTCAGAAAGCCTTGCAGATTTGCCCTTTAGATATTGAAATCAGGCAGCAGTATGCAGCTCTTCTTGAACAGAGCGGAAACTGGGAGCAGTATCTGGAACAGCTGAATTTTATTTCGACCCTTTATGAAAATCTTGAAGAAGAAAATCAAATCCAGAAAAATGAAAACTCTCCTGTACGCGTAAAATCGGCTCAGGAAATCAAAAACCAGGATTCAATTGAAGCGCTGGAAAGCTTGATGTCAAATAATTTAAGCCGCAAATGGAATGTAAATCCTTTCTATTTAGATAAATCCAGATGGAATATTGCATTTTACTATAACAAGAAGAACTTACAGTTATTTCATTCTGACTTAGAGGAAATTGTTTCCCTGGCCTGCAAGTCTTCTTTCGACGGCGTTCCTTCTACAACTGTTGATGTTATAAGCGGAAGTGTTGAAAGCTTTGCTCTGGCTTACAGTTATGCGCGTAAAACTTCAAGAGATTATTTTGTAATTCTTTCTGCAAATGAAAGTGAGAGAAGTTTTTCTTTAAATGCAAAAGTTTATTCTGCAAGGACAGGAACTTTAATTGATGAAATTAATGTTTATAGAACCGGAAATGATCGTGTTTCTAAATGCATTAAAATTTTCAGGAGCCAGTTACTTTCTTTGCTTCCTGTGCGTGGAAAAATCCTGCAGCTTCATTCAGGAGTTATTCTTGCAGATTTAGGTAAGAATGACGGCGCTAATTTGGGCGATGAATTTAAGGTATGCAAACAGGGCTCAATTGTTACAAATGATTCTAAACCGGGCATTTTCTGTACAGAGTCAAATACTCTGGGAACATTTAAAATTGAAAAGGTTAACGAGGAGCTTTCGGAAGGTCAGTTCTATAAGAAGGGATATTATAATCTTTTGACGGAAGGCGATGAACTCATTCTTGTAAAAAATACAAAGCCTGAAGAAAATGAAACTGAATCAATTGAAAATGATACCCGCCCTAATGCTGATATAGAAGGAAATCCAGTTTCTGATGAAGCAAGAAAAGAAAAACAGCAGCTTTTAAAAGAAGAACTGAAAATTCATATAAAAGAGACTGAACTCCTTACGCTTATAAAAAATATCGGGCATTTTTAAAAGGTCTGCGTACGAACTAATTTGCCTCATAAAAATCTAATGCACTGTCCATCCACTTTTTTGTAAGGATTGGATAAGTGTCTTCGATTTCCAGAAAGTTTATTAAAGCTTTAGAGTATTCGCCCTCGAAATAATAAGACTGTCCCAGATAAAATTTTGCCCTGCTTTGAACTTCTGTTGAACGGTTTTGTGCGAGAAAAGCAGATAATTGAGTGATGCTCTGCTTATATTTTTTATTGATGAAATATTTTTTCAGGATATCAAATAAAAAGTAATCGTCTCCGCCAGCAGGTAAAATAATATCTTCTTCAAAGATGTATGGGGTTAAAAGCTTTTTCTGAATTGGTTTTGTATTTCCTAAATCCTTTGCCTTGTATTCAGTGTTCTTGGAAATTTTTGCAATGTGATTTTTCTCTTCTCCAAAAACATCTACAAAAGGCAAGGGCTGTTCCCTAAGCTTATTGTTTTCATAAGTTTTTTTTGTTTCATCTTTTACTTGCGGCTTTGCTTCTGTCTGGCTTAACTTTTTGATTTTAATCTTTGCGCCTTTAATCGTTGCATTTACACCGGGAATTATCAGCGGATAAATTTTTTCTTCACCTTTCTGTTCGAGCTTGTCCAGTTCTTCATCCCAGAATAAGCCGTTGGAGTTTAGTTCTCCTTCAGTTGTTGCAGAAACTACAGCATAATAAAACTCAACATTTTCGCTTGTGTAATCATTGTAGGCTAAAGTCCCGTGAGGCAGCTTTGCCAGAGGCTTTATATCCTGTATTGAAGCATAGCTTGTAATCGGTTTGTTTGATTTATAAATGTAAAATGATGACACATAGATATTTTTTAAGTTTTCAGGCAGTGACCATGAAACAGTGATTAAATTTGAAGATTCACCTGTTGCATCAATTCTTGTAACTACAGGAGATGTCTGTGAAAAGGTTTTAAATAATATGAATGCAAATAATAATGTAATTGCAGTTTTTTTCGATACGTTAAATTTCATACTTTTATTTTCGGCATTTTTTCACAGTTTGACAAGATGAATTGAATAAACTATTCTATATTATATGTTTGTTTCAGTTGTTGTTGAGCCTGGAAGTATTGATTCAGGTGAAGCTATTGTAAGTATTTTATCTCAAACAGGATTTGTAAAAGTGCAGAAGGCATGCTGGGAAAATATGCGCGTAAATGATTCTGTCCTTACAAAGTTAAAAAAAGATTTAGATGCTGTTACAGATTATTATGATAAAATTCGTTTTTATCAGTTCCCGATTGACGGAATGTTTGTCATTACTGAATTGAAGCAAAAGAAATGGAAAAAATGTCAGTTATCAGGCGAGAAAAAAAAGCCTTTGCCAAATCAAAAATTAAATAATAAAAAATAAATTTTAGAGGATTAAAATGTTAGAAGATTTACAAGAACCAATTTCTCAGTTGAAGCAGAATATTTTAGACGTTTGGGGGCGTCTTTGACTCGGACGAGATTTATAAAAAAATAGCTGAAAAAGAAGCTGTTACCCTGGCTCCAAATTTCTGGGATGATAACGATAAAGCTACAAAAGTATTAAATGAAATCAAACTCTTAAAGGGTAGAGTTGAACCATGGAAAGATTTGCAAAAGCAAGTAGATGACATGGAAACTTTATATGAGCTTGGTATTGAAGAAAACGATCAGAGTGTAGAAAAAGAACTCCGCGAGCTATATGAAAAAGCAAATGCTGAATATGAACATCAGAGCATTTTAAATTTGCTTTCTGATGAAGTCGATAAAAACGACTGCTTCCTTTCTGTTCATTCAGGTGCCGGTGGAACAGAAGCCTGCGACTGGACCTTTATGCTTTCAAGAATGTATCAGCGCTGGGCAGAAAGACACGGCTATAAGGTAGAAGTTTTAAACCAGGAAGAAGTTGAAGGCGGACTTAAATCAATCAGCATGAAAATAAGCGGTGACTATGTTTATGGCTACACAAAGGGTGAAGCAGGTGTTCATCGCCTTGTAAGAATTTCTCCTTTCGATGCAAACGCCAGACGACACACTTCCTTTGCTTCTGTTTATGTTTTCCCTGTTCTTGATGACAGTATTGAAGTTAATATAGATCCAAAAGATTTGCGTGTTGATACATATCGCTCCGGAGGTAAAGGCGGTCAGCATGTAAATAAAACAGAAAGTGCTGTTCGATTTACACACATTCCAACCGGTATCGTTGTTGCCTGCGACAGTGAACGCTCTCAGCTTATGAACAGAGCTACTGCAATGAGTATTTTGCGCTCAAGACTTTACGAATATTACAAAGACCAGAAAGAAAAGGAAAACGAAAAATTTGCCGGTGAAAAAAAAGACATTTCTTTTGGAAGCCAGATTCGTTCCTATGTTTTCCAGCCATACACAATGGTAAAAGATCACCGCACAAAATATTCGGTAGGAAATATTCAGGGTGTTATGGACGGCGACATTGATGGATTTTTAGATTCGTATCTTTCTGCAAAATGGAAAGGACTTCCTTCTGGTGATGATTCAGATACAGAAGATTTTGGTGATGAATAAAATAAAGCTTGCTCTTAAACATAAAAATTTATTTTTTCTCATTAGCTTGTTTCTTTTGTTTACATCAAATTTATATGCTGATAACTGGGTTATTGCTGGAACTAAGTTTCAGTTTTTGCAGAATATTGACCGCTATTCTTCAGAGACTAAAGTTCAGGAGCTTTTGCCGCAGTTGATTGTAGAACACATTTCTACCGATTTAATCCGCCGCTCAAAAGTACCTGAACTTGTCAGCCGCAAGGAAGAAAGTTTATATAATGAACGATTGTCTTTGCTTTTACAGCTTTCAAAGGAAATGAAGAGCCGCGATGCAATATTTTTGAATCCACAGAATGCAAAAAAAAAATATGCCGAAAGCGATAAGAAGCTGAAGGATTTATACAAGAAAATTGATGACAACCTTTTAGAGACCGAAAAGTTAAAAGAGAAATACAGAACCGAAAAAAATGAAAATGCAGCAGATGAAAATTTTGTTAAGAAATTTACTTCTGCTTTTAAGAGTTTTACTTCAAGTTTTAAGGCTGAGGATAAAGATGCAATAAATGAAAAAGACGAACAGATTGCTTTATATGGAACAAATGAAAATCACCTGCTGGCCCTGGATGAACTGAATAATTTTAACGGAACCTTTTCCCGTGCTGCCCTGAAAAAAATCCTGGACAAAAAAATAAATGCACTTGTTACAGGTAACATAATTACTTATGGCCGGTATGCAAGTGTTTCCTGCGATTTATATTTATTTCCTGAAGGTAAAAAAATTGCTTCTGTTACAGAGGCTGGCTCTCTTGAGAATCTGCTTCTAATAGCATCAAATATTTCTCAAAAGCTGGTTCCTGCCATTACCAATTCACTTCCCCTGGAAATTATTTTTGATATACAGCCGGAAGAGTTTAAGGACAAGACAAAAATTTTAGTTGACGGCAATTTACTCGAGTCAAAAGTTTCTTCCGTTATGCTTGATGCAGGCTTACATAGATTTGAGTTTGAATGCAAGGGATTTCTTTCTAGAAGTTTCAGTTATGTTTTTGAAGGAAACATAAAGTATTCTATAAAAGTTCCTTTAGTTAAGGAAAATTTAAAAACAATAGATTATTACTTTGTAAACGATTTTGACGGAAATGTTTATGTAAATGGAAAGCATACAGACACATTTAATGAAGAAGTAAATTCCTCTTCTATTCAGGTTAATGGCTTTCCTGTTATCGGACAGTTTATCAGTTCAGAAAAACGTTTTTCGGAAAAAGAAGAAATTACAAAAGATGATGACGGCAATGAAGTAAAGAAAATGGTGGAAACTGAAGATCCGCCTTTAAGTTTTTTCTTCTACATAGATCCAAAAGTTTATGAAAGCAACAGCACATTCAGCGTAAAATCAATTCCTATCAGCAGTTCTGAATACATTGAAAAGTGGAGAAAGCGAACCTACACGGCATATACTGCTTTAGTTTTCTCCATGCCTTTTATTCTGTATGCTAATGGTCAGTACGAAACAAAATCAAATGCTCTGGGAATGAATGAGAATTTCTGGGAGCTTGCACATTATACAACAGTCGGTATAACAAGTATTTGTACAGCCTGGTTCTTAATTGATGTAATCTTTTATTTGCGTGCTGCTAATTCTGTTTTACCTGTTAATGCAAAAGCCGTTCCGCAATCTCTTTTTATGAGTGAAGCAAAAACTGCAAGTGAAAATCAGGATAATGAATCTGCAAATGAAGAAAAATCTGATACAGAAACTACAAATGAAATAAAGGAAGTGGAGAAATAGTTTATGGCTAAAATGTCTTTTGCACAAAAAATAAAATCTTTATTCGGTTTATATAATGCCCAGTCACAGGAGTTTTTCGAAGAATTAACTGATGCTTTAATTGAAGGTGATGTAGGGACAAAAACTGCTTTTACACTTGTTGATGAACTTGAACAGAAATGCAAGGAAGAAAAAATAACAGATAAAGAGAAAATTCTTTTGACCCTTAAAAGCTTAATTCTACCGGATTTGAAAGCCGTTAAATTTGACCTGGATTTTTCTAAAGTAAATGTCTTTATGATTCTTGGTGTTAATGGTGTTGGAAAAACTACCTCAGTTGCAAAAATAGCAAATCTTTATAAAAAGAAAAATGTTAATGTGATTATGTCCGCTTCAGATACATTCAGGGCTGCTGCCGTAGATCAGCTTGCCATGCATGGAGAGCGCCTTTCAATCCGTGTTGTAAAGCATCAAATGGGAAGTGATCCAAGCGCTGTAGTTTTTGATGCCTGTGAAGCACTTAAAGCTAGTGGCGGTGGGCTTGTTTTAGCTGACACTGCGGGCCGTTTACATAATAAAGAAAACCTTGTGAATGAACTGAAAAAGATAGATAGAATTGCTTCATCGAAAGCTGATGAAAACTGCTATAAGCGAATTCTTGTAATTGATTCTACAACAGGTCAAAATGCTTTCAGGCAGGCAGAAGTTTTTAATGAGGCTGTTGGACTTGATGCAATCGTTCTAACTAAATTTGATTCAACTGCAAAGGGCGGCTGCTTGATTACAATTGCCCGTGAACTGAAAATTCCTGTTCTGTATGTTTGCGATGGAGAAAAGTACGAGAACATCAGTGAATTCAATTGCGAAAAATTTGTTGATGAGTTTTTGGGTATAAGCTGATTTATGGATGCTGCAGTTTTACTATTAAATTTATATCTTCTCTTTCCTGTCTTAAACGATAGTCAGGTTGCATTAACCCGTGCAGTAATGGGGTTCCCAAATGCAGAAAATGAATTTGTTTTAAGGCGTGAAATGAATGCTTTTTTAGATTCAATTAGTCTTGAAAGCCCTGAAACAAATGAACTTGAAGAAAATATCGATGAAGAAGAAGAGGGTGAAACTGAAGCAGATAAAATCAGGCTTTATACTGATGTAAAAAATCATTTGAGGCTTTATGAAATTAATTCAGAAGCAATTGCTGTTTCTTCGCCTGAAAACGAAAATACATCCATTGTTTCTGTAAATGATAAATATTTTACGCTCACAGAATTTGATGATAAATACAGAAAAAAAATTGAAACAAAATGGAATAAGGCAAAGTCTTTAGATGAAACGAATGTAATCTATAAAACTGAATTTTTCTACGATGACACTATTTCCAGATTTGAAACTGATTACAAAAAAAACATATTGAAGAAAATTTTTTACACTCAAAAGAATCTTGTGAATCGAATTGAATATTACAGGCTCCCTGAAGTTTCTAAAGAAGAAAAAAATACAGAAAGTGAAAATGAAGAACCATTTTTATATAAAACAGAAATTTATGAATATGACAATGATGACAGAGTGATTTGCGAAACTGTAAAAACTAAAACTAAAAAAACTGATTTTTATGATGAGGAAATCATTGTTGATGATGAGTTCAAGACACAATACATTTATAAAAGCAATTTAGAAACGCCTGACATAAAGTATTATGAAAATTCTGTGCTGCACTTAAAGCGTGAATATAAGAATGAAACTGATTATACTGAAACCCGTTATTTTGATTCGAATTTTAAAATAATTACTGAGTTCAAAGACGGTATAAAAGTTGATGAAAAAATCATAACGCCAGAAAATATATTTGGTACTTTTTAGGATTTATATGAAGAAGTTTAGATTTAAGTGGATATATTTTGTTTCAAGAAGAATAAGTAAAGTTGACAGAAGCGGAAGAACTGCCGTTACATCAAATCTTGCCTCAGTTGGAGTTTGCTTTGGTGTAATGGGACTTATTGTCGTAATGAGTGTAATGAACGGATTTCAAAGAAGCTTTATCGATTCCATTATGGAAATCTCTTCGTATCATTTGCGTGCTGGTAATCTGGAAAGTCAAAATCAAATCGAAGAGTTTTCCGATTACTGTAAAAAATCAAAGGCTGTAGAATGTGCTTATCCTTTCTGCGAATCTCAGAGTTTAATTACAGGTCCCCGCGGAAACTATACTGCATCAATGATTCGCGAAATCGATTATGAAGCAAGTTTAGACGATAAAAACTTTATAAAAGAACTAAAGCTTTATTCCGGCCGCTATGATTTGTCGCAGGAAAATTTTATTGTTGTAGGAAGCGGGCTTGCAGCTCAGTTAAAATTAAAAATCGGAAGCGAAGTAACTTTGTTTTCTCTTTCAACTTCTACTGATGAAAGCCTATTATCAAATTCAAAGGAGTATATTGTAAAAGGAATTTTTCACTGCGGTTATTCTGATATAAATTCCTCTTACGCTTTTATCCCTCTTGCTAATGAAAAGAAACAGAATCCTTCTTCTTTAGTTTTTGGCGTTAAGTTAAAAAACTCTTCTTCTGATTCATATTTTGCTTCTCAGGTAAAAAATGCTTTCGGTAATATCAGTTGCTTGAGCTGGCGGGAATATAACCGTTCTTTCTTTGGCGCACTTCGAATGGAAAAAAATGTTTTGTTCCTCCTGGTGTTTTTAATTTTCGTTGTAGTTTTTATCAATATTTATAACGGAATGAAAAAGCTGATTTATGAACGCCGCGAAGACATTGCAACTTTATCGGCTTTAGGCGGAACTAAAAAAGAAATAAATTTCCTGTTTTCATTTCAGGGCTTTATGACAGGATTTAAAGGCTCTCTTCCTGGTTTAATTCTAAGCATAATAATCTGCCGTAATATGAAAAGCATTTTTATCTTTCTTTCTAAAGCACAGTATTTCATTCAATACGCTTTGTACTCGATTTTTTCTCCGGATAATGTTTTTTACCTTTCAGAAAATCCTATGTATGAAGTTTATGCTTCTATTCCTGCAAGAATGGATTTGAAAGAAGTAGTTTTTATATTTTTATTTGGAATTTTTTCAGCTTTCTTTGCAGCATTTTTAGCAAGCAGAGATGTCCTTAAGCTTACAATTTCGGAGGTTTTGCGAAATGAATAATGATTATATCCTAAGAATAAATAATCTTGAGAAAACCTATAAATCAGAAAGTGAAACTCTAACGATTCTAAAAGATTTATCCATGAATGTTGAACGCGGTTCTAAGTGCGTTATTGTCGGCCAGAGTGGAAGCGGAAAATCTACTTTGCTGAATATCATCGGCGGTCTTGATAAAGCTACGGGCGGTGAAGTTTTAATTGATGACTATAATATTACAGCCCTTAATGAAAAAGAACTTACCAGACTGCGCCAGAGCTTATACGGTTTTATTTTTCAGTTTCATTATCTTCTAAAAGATTTTACTGCTTTAGAAAATGTATATCTGCCGCTTTATATGAAAGGCGAGTCTAAAAAAAATGCAATTGAAAAAGCAAAGCACTTATTGAATGAAGTTGGTCTTTCTGAGCGTTTTAATCATATACCTTCACAGCTTTCAGGCGGAGAAAGACAGAGAGTTGCTGTTGCCCGCTGTTTAATAAATGAGCCTGATTTAATTTTAGCAGATGAACCTACGGGAAATTTAGACCCTGCCAATGCAGAATTAATCGGCAATATTTTATTTGACATTGTTGATAAATATAAAAAAACACTGATTTTAGTAACACACGATATGAATCTTGCTAAGCAGGGTGATGTTAAGTTTTTAATCAATTCAGGGAAATTACAAGAGGCTTCTGTATGAGTTTTAAATCAAGTCTGCTGTATGCTTCTAAAATTTTATTCTCTTCGGATAAAGATAAATCCCAGCGAGGCCGCAAGTCTTTAATCGGTGCAATGATTTGTATCGGGATAAGTTTAATTCCTCTGATTGCAATTCTATGTGTCAGCAATGGAATGATAGAAGGCATTACAGAACGCATGATTAAGCTTTCAAGTTATGATCTGGAAGTCAAGCTCAATTCGAGTTCACTTGAAACTTCATCTTATGAAAGTTTTCTTACCACAGCGAATCTTTTTAAAACTAATTCAGAGCTTACAGGCATTTATCCAGAAGTAAGGTTTTCGTGTTTGAGTGCAGGCAAAAAAAACAGGAGCGGGGCAAGTGTCCGTGCAGTTCCCTTTGATATTTTTGAAGAGAATAAAAGCTTCTCAGACCTTTTTACAGTTATAGAAGGCGAAAAAACTTTTCATGGAAATAAAAATGCAGTAATCGGCGAAAAGCTTTCTCAAATATTAAATCTTTCTGTTGGCGATAAAATTTCACTTATAACGGCAAAAAGTTTTACTAATGGCAAAGTCATTCCAAAAGTTTCTACTTATACAGTTTCCGGGATTATTTCTTCAGGCTATCAGGAACTTGATGCGCTCTGGGTTTTTATTCCTCTGGAAAGCTATTTTACTTCCTTCAAGAATACATACAGCGAGTTTATAATTGGATTCACAACTGACAAAACCTTTTCTCCGGAACTCGTAAAGCTGGAAAAGGATTTAAACAGATTCATTAATATAAATCTTGGACTGACAACAGCTTATGTTGACCGCTGGGATGAAATAAATGCTTCCCAGTATGAAAATTTTTCATCAACTAAAATCCTCATCTTACTGATTGTGCTTTTAATTCTGCTTGTTGCAAGTATAAATATCAGTTCAGCCTTAGTTATGATTGTAATGGAAAGAAGAAAAGAAATAGCTATATTAAAAAGCTGTGGCGCGACCTCGAAAGGAATTTCTTTATCATTTTTAACAGTCGGTTTTGTCTGCGGGCTGGGTGGAATTATTATAGGGCTTCCTCTGGGGCTTATAATTTCGCTGAACGTTAATCCATTAATTTCTGCCATGGAAAAAATATTGAACTTTTTCGGGAAAGTGTTCTGGTTCATTTTTCATCACTCTCAATCAAGTTTTTCAAGCATCCACATACTGAATCCAGAATATTATTTGCAGGATATTCCCGTTACAATTCCTATAGGACAGATTATTGGAATCTGTATAGGAACACTTTTTCTTTCTCTTTTATTCAGTTTGTTGCCTTCGATTCGTGCCGGAAAAGAAAAACCTGTTTCTACTTTGCGTAAAATCTAAATTGTGGTAAAATAGAACTGTTCATAAAACTTTTTTGGGGATAAAAATGGTTTGTGATTTTTGTCAGGAAAATGAAGCTATAATCTTTTTAGAACAGTACTCTCAGGGTGAAAGACGCAAGTTGAATATCTGTCTTGAATGTGCAATGGCAAGAGGAATCGAACCTGATTCTAAAAACATCGAATCTCATGTAAAGGATTTATTTACAGAATTAACTGAAAGAGTAAAGAAAACGCTTAGTGAAAATAATAAAGCGTGTCCTGTCTGTGCAACCCGACTGGGTGAAATTAAAAATAATCAGATTGTTGGTTGCCCTGAATGTTATGAAATCTTTAAAGATTCCATCCGAAATCAATTAAATAAAAATGGAATAAAAATTCGCTACAGTGGTGAAATGCCTTCCAGACTTTCTTCAGTGCATTCAGTTTTAACAGACAGAATTGCTTTACAGAATAAAATGAATGAAGCAATAGAAAAAGAAGAATACGAAAAAGCTGCAATGTATAGAGATTATTTAAAAGCCTTAGAAAAAAAAGCAGTTAATTTCGTAGAAGAATAAAAGTTGGGATTTTATAAATGTCTATAGATTTTAATCAAACCTCTGGTGAATGGTATACCTTCGACGGAAAAGATTTGGATGTTGTTCTTTCTACAAGAGTAAGGCTTGCAAGAAATTTAGCAAACTTTCCTTTTCCACATAAGCTTGATTCTGATGAAGCAGAGCGTGTAATTTCAATTATTTTCGATGCCTTTAACCAGCTGCCGGATAGAGAAAAGTTTCAGTGCATCGGTGTAAACTCACTGGAAGATTTACCTTTAAGAATTTTAGTCGAGCATGGATTTCTGGATTCGCCGAATAAAACTCCTTCCGGACTTATTATTTCTTCTGATTCTGTTATTTCTGCAACTGTTAATCAGGTAGACCATTTAAGGCTTGTTCATTTTTTAGCAGGCTTTTCACCTGAAGCAGCATTAACTAAATTGAGTGAACTTGATAAAAAACTCCAGAACTACATTCAGTTTGCAGCAAGCTATGATTTCGGCTATTTAAATTCAAAAGTTCTGGACAGTGGAAGTGGACTAAAACTTTCTGTCAGGTTATTTTTGCCGTGCCTTACATTGCAGAATAAAATTCCGGAACTCATTAATCAGTCATTTAATCTGCACTATAATCTTTCAGCACCTTTTGGAAGCCGCGGGACCTCACTTTTAAATCCATATCTAACGACAGGTTCCTTGGGCTGTTACTATGAACTTTCTACTACATCCTGCTCATCAGAATCTGAAATACAAAATCTTGCATCCTTTTCAAGCTATGTGCAGTCGTTTATTGTAAAGGAAAGACAGGAAAGAAGTGAGTGCTCAAAGCTTTATTCAAGCATATTCAATAATTATATTTTGCGCTCCCTTTCTGTTGCCCGTTTCAGCCTGTTTATTTCTATAAGGGAAGCGGTTGAAATTATAAGCGGAATTGAACTGGGGCTTTGTATAAATCGTTTAAAGGGTATTACATTTCCTGATTTGCATGCCCTGTTATTTAAAATTCAAACCTCAAATTTAGATTTTGTGCTTGCAAACGGACATTTTAAATTTGATACAGACATAGAAAAATCAATTGAACTGAAAAAAGACAGGCTCAGGGCTTTAATCATCCAGGAGACCTTGGAACATGTTGATCTTATAGAAGAATAATTATCTAACATTCATTTAAGATTTTACCGAAAATATATAAAAGTGTTTTTTTGAATTAAACTATTAAGAGGTTGTTTTCATGCCAAAGATTCTTTCGCCAAGAGCAAATAGACTTATACAGGCTTTAGCCCCAGAGGAAGCATTTAAACTCGGTTCAGATATAATGGAACCTGAACATGTAATGCTTGCACTTTTGAAATCTGCTGACGGAATTGCTTATGTTGTTTTACAGCAGTTGAGAATAAATGTTTTAACAATGCAGCTTGCTATTGAACAAAGTCTCCCGGCTCATGTTCCCGGCAAAGAAATTAAAATGATTTCAAAATCACCGCGCTTTGCAAAAATGATGGAGCATGCAGATTTTTATGCAAATGCAGCCGGTAAAAATTATTTAGGAACCCAGCATTTACTTTTAGCTTGTGTTGCTGAAGATAAGTCTTTAGTCAGTTTATATTTTAAAAAGATTGGTTTTTCATTTGATCATGTAAGAAATGTCGTTTCAGAAATCGAAAGAAAAATTCCTTCTTCTTATGATACAAATCAAAGTAATGAAGCTGACTATTCACCGTTAAAGAAAGAACCTGTGCCTTTTATGAATAATGGTGAAGCTGAACGAAAACAAAAAAATAACGGCATACTTGCTCAATATAGTACCGATTTAACTCAGCAGGCAGTGAAAGAAGAGCTTGATCCTGTTGTAGGTCGCGAAGATGAAGTTCAGCGCCTGGTACAAATTTTATGTCGAAGGACAAAGAATAATCCTGTGTTAATAGGTGAGCCTGGAGTCGGTAAAACTGCAATCGTAGAAGGCCTTGCACAAAGAATTGCTTCAAGTGATGTGCCCCGCGATCTGCTTTCAAAGCGTGTATTGATTTTAGATTTAGCTGCAATGATTGCCGGCACAAAATATCGCGGTGAATTCGAAGAGCGCTTAAAGAAAGTGATGAAGGAAATCCGTGAAGATAAAAATATAATTCTGTTTATCGATGAAATTCATACGATTATTGGAGCAGGTGGTCCTGAAGGTTCAATGGATGCCAGCAACATGATAAAGCCTGCACTGAGCCGCGGGGAGCTGCAGATTATCGGTGCTACAACATTAAAAGAATACAGAAAGTATTTTGAAAAAGATTCAGCCTTAGTAAGACGCTTCCAGAAAATTCTTGTAGAAGAACCAGATGTTAGTGAAACAGAAAAAATACTTAATGCAATAAAAGAAAAATATGAATCATTCCATCAGGTAATTTATGAAGATGATGTAATTCCTCTAATCGTAAAGTATTCAAAGCAATACATTCCCGAGAGATTTTTACCGGATAAGGCAATTGATATTTTGGATGAGGCAGGTTCTGCAAAAAAAATTACAACAGATTCCCGTCCTCAGCAGATTGATGAAATCGAAAAAATTATCAGTGAATTATCTGAAGAAAAAAGAAATCTTGTAGCAATGCAGAATTATGAACAGGCAGCCTATGTAAGGGATAAGGTTCATTCATTAAAAAAGCAACTGGATGAAATTAAGTTTGAATGGAAAAACTCCAATTACCAGAAGAACAGACGAATTACAAAGAAAGATGTTCTTGAAGTTTTCAGCCGCATGACAGGAATTGATGTTTCTCAGTTAAATGATGATGAAACAGAACGCCTGCTTTCAATGGAAAAAATTATTGGCGAAGAAGTAATTGGTCAGGACGAAGCAATTAAAACTATCAGCAATGCAGTAAGAAGAAACAAGGCTGGTGTTGCTTCTCCTAAACGCCCGATCGGTTCCTTTATTTTCTTAGGCCCTACAGGGGTGGGAAAAACTCAGCTTGCAAAATCCCTGGCAAAGTTTTTATTTGGAAGTGAACAGTCTTTGATTCGTGTTGATATGTCTGACTTCATGGAAAAACATACTGCTTCAAGATTAGTTGGTGCTCCTCCAGGATATGTTGGATATGAAGAAGGCGGAACTTTAACAGAGCAGGTAAGGCAGCATCCTTATTCAGTAGTTTTATTGGATGAAATTGAAAAGGCTCATCATGATATTTTTAATTTGCTCTTACAGTTGCTGGAGGAAGGTGAGTTAAAAGATAATCTTGGTCATACAGTAAGCTTTAGAAATACAATTATAATTATGACAAGTAATGCAGGTGCCAGAGAAATTACTGCTGAAAGCCGAATGGGATTTTCAACTTTTGAATCTGGAGTTCTGCCATATAACGAAATTAAATCAAGTTCATTGGAAGAGTTAAAGAAAATCATGCTTCCTGAAATTCTTAATCGTGTCGATGATGTTCTTGTTTTCAATCCTCTTCGCGAAAAAGAAATCAGCAAAATCTTTGACATTCAGCTCAGTGAATTACGACAAAGACTGCTGGATAAAAATATTAAGCTTGATGTAAAAGAAAGTGCAAGAAAGTATTTCGTTAAGAATGGATTTGAACCTTCAATGGGTGCCCGCCCGATGCGCCGTTTAATTCAGAAAGAAATAGAAGATAAAGTTGCTGATTTACTTTTGTCATTAAAAAGTCAGGATACAAAAGCAAAAGAAATTGTTATTGATTGTGCTGATGATAAACTTTCTGTTAAGTTTAAAAAACAAAACAGAACAAAACGAAGTGATTCAAATAAAAATGATGAAACTACAATCATCAAAACAGTAGCTCTGGAAGTAGATAATGCTTAGTTTTAGTTGAGGTAAGTTTTATTTAGGGGCTTTTCATTTTTGGAAAGTCCTTTTGTTTTTATAATGATTTTGTATAGAATAAAAGAATAATTGGGAGAATAAAAATGTTTTCTGATTTCGGTGAAAAATTAAATGCACAGTCTGGTATCCTGAGCCTCATGAAAGATTTAGGCGAAAAACCTTCCGGAATAAAAACTTATGCTTTAGGCGGTGGTAACCCATATCAAATTCCTGAAGTAGAAAAACTTTATCGAAGGGAAATGCAGAATATTCTTTCTGATGGAAGGACTTTCGAAAACCTTGTAGGCTGTTATGACGGCCCGCAGGGAAATAATGCTTTTATAAATGCAGTTGTAAATTGCATGAATAAGAATTTTAACTGGAAGATTAGCGCAAAGAATGTGTGCATTGCAAACGGAAGCCAGAGTGCCTGTTTTTATCTGTTCAATCTTCTGGCCGGCACTTCTACTGAAAATAATTCTAAAACAAAAAAAACTATTCTCTTTCCTTTAGTTCCTGAATATGTAGGCTATGCGGATCAGGGAATTGAAAAGGATATGTTTGCAAGCATTCCATCCTTATTCGAGGAATATGAAGACCACACCTTTAAGTATTTTGTTGATTTAAGCGCTTTAAGAAATTATTTAAAACATCATCCTGAAGTTGCTGCCATGTGTGTATCCCGCCCGACAAATCCTACCGGCAATGTTTTAACAAATGCTGAAATTGAAGAAATGTCAAAGCTTGCCCGTGAATATAAAATTCCTTTGATTATAGACAATGCATACGGTTTGCCCTGGCCACATATTATTTTTAATGATGAAGCAAAACTTGTCTGGAATGAAAATATTATCCTGAGCATGAGCCTTTCTAAAATCGGTTTACCAAGTGCAAGATGCGGAATAATTATTGCCAAAGAAGAAATTGTTTCGGCCCTTTCAAATCTGAACTCAATAATTGCCCTTGCTTCAGGAAATCTTGGACAGGCTCTTGCTAAGAATTTAATTGAAAGCGGTGAATTAATAAAAATTTCAAATGATGTTGTAATGCCGTTCTATAAAGCACAGAATTTAAAAGCCCAGAAATTCATTCACAAATATTTTGCAGGCGGTGATTATGCAATTCATAAAGGTGAAGGCTCTATTTTCCTTTGGGTGTTAATGAAGGATTTACAAATCACATCAAAAGAGTTTTATAAAAAACTGAAGGAAAGGGGAGTCGTAATCGTCAGCGGAGAATACTTCTTTTTTGGAAGTGATACTGAAAACTTGAAAAATCACCCTCATTATGATAAGTGCATCAGAATCAACTATGCGCGTGAAGATCAGGAGCTTGAAGAGGGTATAAAAATAATTGCAGAAGTATATCATCAATACAGGAAGTAAAAGTTGTCAGCTTAATGAGACTGCACTTGATACCCGTAAACTCGACATTAGGTTTAATATAATTTATAATTTTTTTTGGAGATATTAAATGAAAGAATTTTTACAGTATGATGATGTTAGAAATAATGCCCTTAAGTTAAGCCATAAAATTTATATGGAAGACGGTTTTGTGCCGGATATAATTTATACTTCTCTTCGCGGCGGTGCATACATGGCAAATGTAATCAGTGAGTATTATAAGGTTGCCCTGAAAAATCATAAGCCCGTTTTGTATGCTGCTGTTGTTGCAAGAAGCTATACCGATGTTTCTGAACATGATGCTGTAAGAATTGACGGCTGGACTTATTCACCAGATTATTTGCGAATGGGCGATAAAGTAATGCTCGTAGATGATATTTATGACAGCGGAAAAACATTGAATTATCTCGTACAGATTTTACTTGAAAAAGGTGTGCCTCGTGACAGCATAAAAGTTGTTGTTCATGATTATAAAATTTATAAATACAGAGAGCCTTTGCCAATTCAGCCGGATTACTGGTGCAGGAAATTTGAAATTGAAGATCCTGAACATAATCCATGGATAAATTATAACAGTCATGAATTAGTAGGTTTAACTTCAACTGAACTTGAACAGAATTTCTATAAGCCATATCCTGAATTGCGAAGCGTACTGGAACCGATTTTCAATCAAAAATAAGAGGCCTTAAGTTGATATCTTTGCTGAAAAAAATATTTTTATCACTTACATTTATTTCTGTTTCATTTTCAGTTTTTGCTTTTAGTAAAGAGAATATTTTAAGCCCTGTAGAAGGCAAGTGGTCAAATGTACAGCCTTTAGTAATAACCTCGTCTGAAGATTGTGAAATATATTATTCGCTGACAAATTCAGATCCTCTAGTTTCAGGTTTCTCTTATGACGGTGAAGTTATTCTAAATCAAACAGGTGATGTTTCTGTTAATATTGTTGTAATTGCAGGCGACGGAAGACGAAGCGATTATCAGATTAACTATTATGTTGAAAAGAAAAATTACTATAATCTTTCTACAGAAGAATTTTCTTTTGCAGAAAATATAAATCAGAACCCGGTTTATATTTATAACAGCGGAGAAAAATTTTCCATTCCTTCTTCATTCAAATTTTCATTTGATAATTCTCTGGAGCCTTATATACAGGGAAGAGATTTAAAAGTGAATTCAATGAATGCCCTGAACAGATATATTCCCTGTACGGCAACTAATGGTGATTTTAATTTTCACTTTGTGCTTTACATAAAGCCTTCAAAAATTGCAGGTTTTAGTGCCGGGGAATTTTTAGAGAGAACGGTTCCATTTAAATTTACTGACTGGGACTCTTTGTATTTCACGGGTAAAAATTTAATCTATCAAATTGATGATGAAAACTGGACCTGGTCAAAAAATAAAATTTACCTGGACAGAAGTATAAGCCATGTAATCCGCTGGCAGTCTGTGGATTATAAAAAAGGAAATCCTGTTTCAGAATTCGTAATTCCTGTAAAACCAAATGTTGTTGTCGCTTCAAACTCTGACGGAAGCCAGACCTTATCGATTCCAGAGAATTATAAATTCCAGCTTTCATCTTCAAGTGATTCTAATTCAATCGGACATATAGAAAAAGCAATGTACAACAATTTGTGCATAGATACATTTTTTGCAGATTCTATAGACGGCCAGTTAAATTTTGATATTTATTACGAAAATGTTTTTCAGGGTAAGATTGGTGTAAATCTTGAAATCTTAAAAAAGCAGCCTGTTCCGCCGCAAATTGTTTCTTCCAGAAATGATTCGTATTCAAGGGAAGTTGTAAGTGCTTATATACAGGGGCAGGAAGGTTGCCAGGTATTTTATGCCTTAAGCGAGCCCCTTATTTTAACAAGCACAGACCAGAGCGAAAACGAAAAATTATATTCTTCTGTCGAGTGTAATGAATTTTTACCCTATGACGGAAAAGTTTTTCAGTTCGCATCAGAAGGAATTGAAAGAACCTTCCATAAGCTTGTTGCATACTCCGTTGATAAAAAAGGAAATAAAAGTGACAACGCTGAGTTTTATGTAATTGTAGATCAGTTTAATTTTTATATTAATGAAGATTTAACTGCTTCCAAAAATGATGGTTCTTACTTTGAGCCGTTTACAAGTTTCAGTGATGCGCTAAAAGTAATTAATAAAGACAGCATCACGCGCTTAACTTTGCTTTCGGACATTAATCTGGAAAATGAAACATATAATCTGACTTCAAACTGTATCATAAACGGTAATTCACACAAATTAAATTTTGGCGAAAAGACTTTTGTTAAAGCTTCTGATGCTACAGTTGAATTTTATAATTTGATTCTAAACTGCCAGTCTACAAAAAATAATTCATTGTTTAATCTGGATAATTCTGTACTTACATTTAACTCTTCCGAAGTTGTAGTTTGTTTTGACAAGAACGGAATTTTTACAGAAGCAAGTTTATCCGAAATCAATATAAAATCTTCCGGCTTTACAATTCAGTCTTCAATTTATTCGTGCATTTTTTCTTTAACTGATTGTGCTGTAAATTCTGATTCTTCGAGATTCACTTCAATTTCACCAACTTGTGTTAATTTTGTTCTGGAAGGCGGTAATTCTTATTTCATCAATAATTCTTTCTCTGTTATTGGAAATACAATAAGGTGCATCGATTTTTATGACACAAATTCAGAATTAGTTTCAAACGAATTTACATTCAGGGCAGAAGAAAACAAAAAGAATTTGGACTATATCTGGAAAGATGCAGGCTCTCATGTCAGCGAAAAAGATTCGAGTTTTTACGGCCTATGAAAAGTAATCAGTTTATTGCAGGTTTAGATGAAGCGGGTAGAGGACCTTTAGCCGGCCCGGTAAGTGCTTCCTGTGTTATTTTACCTCCAGACTTTCCAGTTGAAATATTAAATGACTCAAAAAAGCTTTCTGAAAAGAAGAGGGATGAAGCTTTTGCAATTATTACTGAAAAAGCGTGCTGGGGTTTAGCTTTAGTTGATAATAAAAAGATTGATGAAATAAATATTTTAAATGCGAGTCTTCTTGCAATGAAACTTGCGTGGGAAAATATGCTTTCTAAGCTGGATGATTTTGTACAGAAAAATAATCTTGTCTGGAACGGCGATTTAAGTGATATTCATTGTATTGCTGATGGTCTTTATGTTCCTCAAATTGCAAGTCCCTGTGAAGCTGTCGTAAAAGCTGATGCAAAATATTGTGAAGTAATGGCAGCCAGTATTGTTGCAAAAGTGAGCCGCGACAGACTAATGGTTCAGTATGCAAAAAAATATCCTCAGTACGGCTATGAAAAGCACAAGGGATATCCTACTCCTGAACACAAAAAAATATGCCGCCAGATAGGACCTTCTCCTATCCAGCGGCTTTCATTTAAGTATTAAGCTTTTAGTTTTTGCCTAAAACTAGAACTCCTGTGTGGTTGTAGTTCTCTTTGATGTTACATGAATTACTTTACCGGTTTTCTTAACAGAAGATTCTTTCTTTGCTTCTTTAGCTGATTTTTTCTCAGCAACTAAGCGGCTTTCACCTTTTCTTCTGTATACTTTTTTTGCCTTTTCTTTTTCATCGCCGGATGCAGAATATTTTGCTTCTTTTGCAGCTTTTTTCTCTGCCTTAATCTTAGCCTTTTCTTTTCTGTCCTTTTCGATAAAGTTTAAAGAGCTTTCCATTCCGCTTAAGAATTTCTGCATATCATCAGCGAATACAACAATAGCTCTTCTGTCATCTAAACCATCTTTAATTTTGCTTTCTACAATTTGAAGAAATACATCGCCGTTTCTATTTTCTTTAACATTAAAAAAATATGAGCGATTATCTAATGTAACCTGATTTGTGTAGATTTCACCTCTAATACCCATTTTGTCCTTCCTTGATAATGTAACTGGATTATAAAATATGTGCGTTTGCTGCACCCAATAGACTAATTGAATATAGCAAAAAATTTTTAGTGTGTAAATAACATCACAATTTCTTTTACTGCTTCAAATAATTCATTCATTGCCTTTTCAGTAGTTTCTTCTCCAAAGCTGAATCTGACAGTGCCTTCCTTGTCTTTAGCGCTTAACTGTAAATTATCCAGAACCGGATGTGCCTGGTGACCAGAAGAGCAGGCGCTTCCTGTTGAAATATAGAATTCTTTTTCGTTTAGAGCACGCTGCATAACCTTTCCTGGAATTCCTTCAAATGAAACCTGCAAAACCCATGGCGAATAGTTTTTAGCATTTTCTTCATTTTGTCGTGCTTCAGGAATAATTTTTGTTTTAGGCAAAGTCAAAAGCGAGTGTATGAAATTCTGTGTCAGTTCAGTTTGCTTTATAAGTCTTTCCTTCATCATGGAATTGCTGTCATAGAGAAAGTATTTTTCAAGGCATAATGCAGTTGCTTCTGCTCCAAATAAGTTTTCTGTCCCGCTCCTGATATTTTTTTCCTGTCCGCCGCCACGCAGGAATGAAACAATATTTTTTGAAAGATAAAGCAAACCACAGCCTCTTGGCCCGCAAAACTTATGTGTAGAAAATGAAGCGCTGTCGATTCCGTTGTGACTTAATTCTAAAGGAATTTTTACCGCTGCCTGCACACAATCAATATGGAAAAACGGTTTTCTTTTATTCTTGGAGTATTCAACTAAAGCGTCTGCAATTTCATATATTGGCTGGATTGCTCCTGTTTCATTATTAACTGCCATGACTGAAACTAAAACAGTATCACTTTCGATTGCATTTAAAATTGAATCCTTTGTTACAATCCCTTCTTTATTAGAATTTACAGTAATTACTTTGATTCCACAGTTTGAAAGCATTTTTACCATTTCTCTAATAGAAGGATGCTCTATGCCGCTTACAACAATTGAGCCTTTAACAGGTTTTGTTAAAACTGAAAGCAGGGCCAGGTGATTACTCTCCGTTCCTCCCGAAGTAAAATAAATATGTTCAGGATTTACATTCAGGAATTTTGCACATCTGTTTCTTGCATTTTCCAAGGCTTTTTTTGCTTCACTTCCTGCTGTGTGCAAACTGGAAGGATTTCCTGTGTTTTCAAGAGAAACCTTCAGAGCTTTTTGTAATATTTCTTCGTCCGGCAGTGAAGTTGCTGCCCAATCAAAATAATGATCTCTTCTAAACATTTTGTTCCTCTAGAAAACCTTTAATATATCAGAATCGTTTGTATCTAAAACTACAGGAGAAGCAATTTCTTTTAAGTATATAATTTTTATTACAGAAGAATTATTCTTTTTGTCCTTATGCATTGCGTTAAGAAGTTTGTTCTTAGCGTCCTCAACACCTTTTAAGGCATCTGGTAATGGCTTTGTGTCATATCCAAAACTTTCAAGAATCAGTTTAATCTTTTCGTGAGTTTCTTTTGATGTAATACCCAGCATTTCGCCCAGTACATTTGCTCTTTCCATTCCCCAGGCAACAGCTTCTCCGTGAGTAACAGTTCCAAGACCCGCAACACTTTCCAATGCATGCCCGAATGTATGGCCGAGGTTTAAGAATGCCCTTATGTTTTTTTCCCTGAAATCTATTTCAACAGTATGAGCTTTTTGCCTTGCACATTCTTCAATTATTTTTGTCATTACATCTGAATCTCTTGCAATGATTTTATCTTTGTTTTCAATAATGAACTGTGTTAAATCCTTTGAGAATAAAGCAGCTGTTTTTATACTTTCTGCAAGCCCTGAAAAGAATTCATTTTCGGGTAAAGACTTAATAAACTCCGGATAAATTGTAATGTTTCCTGCAGGCCAGAAGGTTCCAATCATATTTTTATAGGAACAGAAGTCACAGCCTGTTTTTCCGCCTAAGCTTGCATCTACATCGGCCAAAAGTGTTGTAGGAACAAAATCAACTTTTATACCGCGCTTAAAAATGCTTGCGGCAAAGGCAGTCATGTCACAGATTACTCCGCCGCCAATTCCAATAAACAAACTGTTGCGGTTGAAATTGTTTTCCAAAGCTTTCTGAACTATTGCAAGTACATTTTCTATTGTTTTATATTTTTCCCCTGCGCCAAGGATTATGTAAAAATCATTTTCAGTTTTATTTGAGTCAATTTCAGATAAAAAACTTTTTACGCTTTCAAGATTTGCAATTGTTGAATCAGTTACAAAAAGCTGCTTTATATTGTTTTCTTCAGATAAATATCTTGAAGTCAAATCGCATTTTTCGTTGTGAATAGAAATATCTGTTTTGGTAAAACCCGTTTCTTCCGGATAATTTATTGCAAGAGTCAGTGCTTTATTATTCATAAAACATAATTTAATAATTTTTAGATTTCATTGCAACAAGGTCCGAAATTACTTTTTCAACGCGTTTTAATTCTCTGTCTAAAGTTTTTTCGTAATCAAGTTCGCCTGTAAAAATTCTTTCCCTTTCATCTTCCCAGCCCTGCAGTTCACTTATGTACAGGAATTTGAATTTTCCTACATTTGCTTTTTCTGCATAAGCTTTAGCTTCTTTCCAGTAATAATAGCAGGTATTGTAGCAGGCTTTTGTATTTTCTAAATTCCTTAAATATTCATCTTTCCAGGGAGCATCATAAAAGTATGCAACTTTTTTATCATATACAGCTCCTAACCTTAAGTGCTGTTCTACAAGTTTAAGGTTCAAGTGCATTTGAAATAAATATCTGTATTTTTCCCATTGCGTTTCGTTTTCAATTTTTGCATTTGCGTAAAGCGGATTTGCAAAGCTTGCTTTAACAGCCCTTTCAAGCCAGTAAATGTTTTCCATATAATCATCAGGATTATGGGCATAGTGTGTGTGAAAGAGCCTGTAATAATCCTCTTTGTATTTACACATGTAAGAGTAAGAATTAATCTGTGAAAATAAAAGTAAAATAAAAAAACTTATAACAAATTTTATAAGATGATTTGAAATCTTTTTCATCACTTTATTATCGGCTTTTTTAGTGATTAATTTTAGTTTCTGTTTCTATTGGATTCTAAATTATTTTTTTAGAGCAAGTAATTCATTTTTAATTATGCCAAAAATTTCTTCTTTAGATTTAGTTGCATCAATCCTTACAATTTTCATTCCTTCATTTTTTTCTGGAGCCGAATACATTTTTATTATTCTCTCATACTGCTCTACGGTTTTGTTTAAGAAATCTTCCTTTTCATAAATTTCTTTTGTTTCTCTGCCGGTTATTCTCTGGAGGGAGATTTTTGGTGAAATGTTAAAGTAGAATAAAATTTCCGGTAACGGGAAAAACTGATTTACTGCTTCACTGATTTTTGGTTCACAGTTTATGCTCTGATAGGCGAGGCTGGAAAAAATGTATCTGTCGCTGATTACAAGGTTTCCGTTTGCACAGGCAGTTTTAATTCCTGTAATTAAATTATTTTCTTCTACAAGAAGCTGTCCGTTTACATGTTCGTTTCTGTCTGCAGCAAACACATAACATGCAGTTTCATTGGAAATTTTTATATCACCCTTAAGCATGCTCCTTAGAAAAATTCCAGTTTGTGTTGAAGTAGGTTCTGCTGTAAACAATGCATTTGCAAAGTCAGGGTCATTTTTAAGTAGATTCAATTGAGTAGAAGTTCCCGCGCCATCAATTCCTTCAAATACAACAAAATTTTTTAAAAGCATGATTTTCTCCCGTTGGTTTCATTTTTGTTCATCATTATAACAGAATGCCATTTTTCTTACTATTGCCGTTTTTAGATGGTAGCGGTTTTATTTTAATGGGTATATAATAGTTAGAATTAAAATTATAGAGAGGATGAAATGAAAAAAAGTATAATTTTTAGCCTTATATTATTATTTGCTGGTGCTTTTGTTTATGCAAATCCAAAACCAGTTGATTTAGTTTATACAAATCCTGGTGAAGACTGTGCACATTCTGTGAGATTATCCTGGCATACAACCGAAGAAGAATCAGTTCTGCTGTTTACAAAAGCTTCTGATACAGAGTTCAAGCATGCAAAGAAAATAAAATCTACTGGAACTGATACACCTGTTGAATTCCATGAAGGTGAAAAATATTTCTTACATCAGCTTGTTCTAAAGAATTTAAAGCCAAATACAAATTATCAGTATAAGATTCTGCTGGACTCGGGCTATGAATCAAAAGTTTATTCTTTTAGTACAGCAGATAATGACGGTGAATTTGGATTTTTATGGACAGGCGATGTTCATACTCATCCTGATATTGCTATCCGTCGTCTTCTTTCAGAAAAGCTTGCTCTGTCAGCAGAAGCTAAACTTAATGGCGATATGGATTTAGTTATCAGTACCGGCGATGAAGTTTGTTACGGTGCCTATTATGATAACTGGCAGGAATGGCAGGGCGGCTACATAAACAGCAAGGTCTGGGCAGGTTGTCCTGGTAATCACACATATTACGATGTTTTCCCTAAAAAAGGTCAGCAGACTGTAGATGCCCGCTGGTGGGATGTTACACAGAATCAGCCTGATAATGGTCCTGAAGTTATGAAAAGTAATTTCTGGTTTATGTATGACTCAATTCTTTTTGTGGGAATCGACAGCATTGATACTTCTTACCTTAACGATCAGAAACGATGGTTTGAAGATGTAGTGAAACAAAATGAGGGCAAGTATCAGTATCTGGTTGTATTTCAGCATTATCCTTATATAAGCGGATTTAACGGCGGTTTTGGTGGTCCAAATGTAAGCTATTATTTATGGATGGTTTTATTTGATGAATACGGTGTAGATTTAGCCCTGTCAGGAGATCACCACGTTTATTTACAGTCAAATGCTTTGTACAACAAAAAAACATCTGCTGAGCCTGAAAAGAAGGGTACAACATATTTTGTATGTCCTCAAATCGGTGACCGTGCCCGTGAAATGCAGGGAACAATTTATCCTGATATTATAAAAAGCAGAATCACAAGCTCTGATTTAGCATATGAAAGCGGCTTAAGCTATTTCAAAGTTACAAAAGAGGGATTAACACATACACTTTTAGATGGAAACGGCGATATTGTAGAAAGCCATTTTATCGTTGCAAAAAGACCTTATGTTGAACCTCGTTCAGAAATAAACTTAGGTTTGATAATCACACTTATTGCCTGTGTTTGTGCTGCCTGTGTTTTATGTATTACATTTATCGTAAAGAAGCAAAAGAAATGATTGTATAATATGAAACAATTACTAAATTTTCTTTCAGCGACTTTTAAAGCGTGCGGGAAAGATTAGGGGTTTGGGGGAAAGAAAACCACGCTTCGCAAGTAGTGGTTGTCTCTCCCCCAAGGCGCAATTTATTTTATATTTTCTTTTATAAACTTTAATTTTAAATCAGCAAGTTTTTGAGAGAGTGAAACCTTATAAATATGTGGATTTAGAATTCTCTTGTATGAAGAATCTAAAGTTTCTATTTCCTTCATCATTCTCTCACGGCTTAAAAGGAGTCTTTCGTGCTCATTCATTCTAGGTTCTGTTCGTTCTCCTTTTTCAAGTCTCTTCTTTAACATAGGAACAACTTTATCTGCCTTAAAAGTAAACTGTCTGTAATCAACCATAGTGTGGTAATACCTGTATTCTTTTCCTTCTTCTATAGTTTCATCTTCTAAGGTTAAAATATCTGCTCTTGCCATATCCTGCGAGTCGTAAAGCCTGTAAACATTTTTTATTCCAGGGTTTGTAGTTTTTGCAGGATTATCACTGAATTTCATTGCAGGGATATTTGTGTTTGTTTTTTCATCATAGCGGGCTGCAAGTTTATAAACTCCAGTAAAGCTTGATTCGTTTCCGCCGGTTACCATGTGAGTTCCAACGCCCCAGCTTGCTATAGGTGCATTCTGCTGAATGAGTGTTTCAATTATTTCTTCTGTCAGTTCATTTGAAACAGAAATAAATGCCTGAGGGAAACCAGCTTTATCTAATTCCTTTCTTACTTCCTGTGTTAAATATGAAATATCACCAGAGTCAAGACGAACACCAAAGTTGTAGCCTTTTTCAACAAGTTTTGCTCCGGCCTTTATTGCGTTCTTTATTCCACTCTTTAATGTATCGTATGTGTCGATTAAGAAAATTGTTTTTTCTGGATAAAGTTTTGCGTATGCTTCAAAAGCTTCAAGTTCACTAGGGAATGACATAATCCATGAGTGAGCCATAGTTCCCATTACAGGAATTCCATAAAGCTTTCCAGCTAAGGTGTTACTTGTTCCTGCAGCTCCTCCAATAAAAGAAGCTCGTGTTGCACTCATTGCACCATCCTGTCCCTGTGCTCTTCTAAGACCAAATTCCATTACATTGCCTTTTTTGCTTGCAAGCCATACGCGTGCTGTTTTTGTTGCAATAAGACTCTGGAAGTTTATGATGTTTAATACGAGCCCTTCAAGAATCTGTGCTTCTATAAGATTTGCGTGAATTCTTACGATTGGTTCCTGCGGGAAAATAATGGAACCTTCTTCAAAGGAATATAAATCGCCTGTAAATTTAAAGGTTTTGAGGTAATCTAAAAAGCCTTCTTCAAAAATTTTCTGGCTTCTTAAATATTCTATGTCGTCATCTTCAAATTTAAATTCTGTGATTGCATCAAGTAGAGGTTCAATTCCTGCAAAAATACTAAAGCCGCCGTTAAATGGTTGTCTTCTAAAAAACATATCAAATACAACCGTGTGATTCATGTTCTGTTTCCAGTAGCCCTGAGCCATTGTCAATTCATAAAAGTCAGTAAAAAGTGCATTCTTGCAAAATTCTTTATTCATTTAAAAACCTCTTCTTATGTTTTTATTGATAAAATTATATAGATAAAATTTAACAGAAAAAACTATTTCTAACAATTACTTGGTCTCTTACAAAATTTGTATGTAAACCAGGCACCTAAGCTTTTATTTACAAAGTGACTTGCAAAGGCTTTGAACTTCCACTTAAACGCATAAATTGAATACAGTTTCCCGCGTTTAGCTTTTTTTACAGCGTGGAGTGCGGTTTTATATGCAGACTTTCCGTGAAGCACTTTCACTCTTGCACCCTTGGAAGCAACATTTGCAAAATTCGTATCGACAGGTCCGGGACAGACTGCAGTAACAGAAATTCCTTTCGGCTTTAGTTCGGCGCGCAAGGCAACAGAAAAACTCAAGACGAAGGATTTACAGGCGCCATACACTGCAAAATTTCCTAGAGGCATAAAAGAAGCAAGGCTTGCAACATTTATAATCCTGCTTTCCGCTTTCATATATGGAAGGCAGTATCCTGTAAGTCCTGTAAGGGTAGTGCAGTCCAGGTCAATCATCTGCATTTCTCTTTCCGTGTCAGTGTTTGCAAATTCACCATAAGTTCCAAAGCCCGCATTGTTTACAAGGTATGTGATTAAAATTTCTTCTCTTGCATTTTCAGCTTTTAGAATTTCATTAAATTTTTTTGCACCTTCGATTCCGCTTAAATCAATGGAAATTGCGTTTACAAGCGGATGAGTTTTTTTCGCTTCAATTTGATTTTTTATGTTTTCAAGTAAATCGCTTCTTCTTGCTAAAATCCAAAGTTCATCGCAGGGCTCTTCTGCTAAGATTTTTGAAAACTCTGAGCCTAAGCCGCTGGAAGCTCCAGTCACAATTATTATTTTTCTCATGCCGTTTATTCTAACAGTAATATTTTATTTGTACAGTATTTTTTTTTGATGCAGCACATTCTGTTGTAAAATATCAATTCATTCATTAAAGTATTGTGGCAATGAAGCGTTTATTTTCCAGTTTAAGTTTTTGTTTTTTTATAATTCTATTTCATTCATATAGTTTCCCGCTTTGGGCAGAATATGCTGAAAGTTTAATCGATGAAGAAAGAATAGAGAAAGCTTTAGATGAGTTTTATTTGACGTTAAGTGATGATGAAAAAATTGAGCAGTTATTCTTAGTTAATATAGAGGGAAATGAAAAATTTTATCCTGTTGAAAAATGCAGTGAAATTCCTTCGCTGGTAAAAAATAATCCGCAGTTAAAGAATAAAGCTTTAGTGCCGGGCGGAATTCTTCTCTTTAATTACAATATCGCTTCCAGTGCAGAGAAAGTTTTTTCTTTTACAAAAAGCATTAAAGAGTTTTATAAAGATGAAAACCTGGTGCTTCCATATATTTCTGTTGACCAGGAAGGTGGCTTTGTAAACCGCTTTAAAAACATTACAAGTGTTTTTACCTCGCAGGAAAATGTATCCGCCAAATTGGATCCAATGCAGGCTTACGAATACTATAAACTTCAGGCCAGACAGTTAAAGCTTTTAGGCGTCGATTTGAATTTAAGCCCGGTAGCAGAGCCTTTAACGGAAACAAATAAAGCTTTTCTTCTTTCAAGGAGCTTTGGCCGTGTACCAGAGGCTTGTGTTTATACGCTTGCAGAAGTAGAAGCCTTTCATAGCGAAAATCTTTCCTGTGTCCTGAAGCATTTCCCGGGAAACTCAAATACTGACCCTCATACAGGACTTCCTTTTTTAGACTGCACTGAAGCTGAATTATTCAACACTTATCTGCTTCCATTTAAATTTTCTCTTTCTTCAAGACCAGAAGGAATTTTAATGAGTCACATTCAGGTAAAAAATAATGATGAAAAAAATCCTTCGTGTTTAAGTTCTTATTGGATCAGTGAAGTTCTAAAAACTAAGTATGAATATACGGGGCTTATAATCAGCGATGATATTTTTATGGCTGCCCTTGAAAAAAATGGCTTTCCACCAGAAGTTGCCTGTGTTAAAGCAATTGAAGCCGGCTGTGATGTAATTATGCTGAGTGAAAAACGTTTTGCGCGTGCTGCACAGTATTTGCTTTCCTATGCAGAAAAAAATCCTGAGTTTAAAAAGCTGCTGGCTCTTGCTTCAAAAAATGTACTGAGGGAAAAATTAAATCAGGGGCTTTTAGTTTATTCTGAAAAAGAAAATGCTGTTACTAAGAAAGTACAAA
>JAEELR010000058.1 GCA_016282835.1 Treponema sp.
AATGAACTTAAAAATAAAGGTATTAATCCTGTTCCGGTTTCATTAAATTTTTCACGCTTAGATTTTGACCTTTGCGATCCTGTAAAGCTTCTTGATGAACACAGGTCAATGTATAATATACCCAAAGAATTTATTCATGTTGAAATTACAGAAAGTGCTCTAACAACAAGTAATAAAAATATTCAGCAGGCAATAAATGCATTTCATTCTCAGGGTTATTCTTTATGGCTTGATGATTTTGGTTCAGGCTATTCAGGGCTAAATGTATTAAAAGATTTTAACTTTGATGTTATGAAAATTGATATGCAGTTTTTATCTAATTTTTCAAGTAATACAAAATCACAACCAATCATTTCCAGCATAGTTGAACTTGCAAACAAAATTGGAATGACAACTCTTTCCGAAGGTGTAGAAACTGAGGATGCCTGCAAATTCTTAAAATCTATTGGATGTAAAAGATTACAGGGATTTTATTTTGGAAGGCCAATGCCTAAAGAAAATTTCATAGAAAAATTTATGACTGCTTCTAAAAAATAAAGGCTGAAAAAAATAATTGAATCTCAACATTATGATTCGCCACATTGCGGTGAAAAATAAAATATGATAAATTTGTCACAGAAAATTTTAAGGGGTTTAAAATGGGTGGTAGTTCATTCGGACAAATTTTTAGAGTAACAACTTTTGGAGAAAGTCATGGAGTTGCATTAGGCTGTGTAGTAGACGGCTGTCCTTCAGGCCTTACAATTACAAAAGAAATCATTCAGACTGAATTAAACAAAAGAAAACCACAAAATAACCCGACAAGCACAAACAGAAATGAAAGTGATGAAGTAAAAATTTTAAGTGGAATATTTGAAAATAAAACTACAGGAACACCAATTGCACTTTTAATAGAAAATCAAAATCAACATTCTGCAGATTATGACAATATAAAAAATGTATACAGGCCAGGTCATGCTGATTTCTCTTACGATGAAAAATTTGGTTTCAGGGATTACAGGGGTGGCGGCCGTTCAAGCGGAAGGGAAACCTGTGCAAGAGTTGCTGCCGGAAGTATTGCAAAAGAATTTTTGAAAACAAAAGGAATTACAATTACAGCATACACAAAGGAAGCGTGCGGAATAGAAGTAGAAGAATATGATTTTTCTCAAATAGAAAAAAACTTTATGAAAGCTCCAGATACAAATGCAGCACAAAAAATGCTTTCTAAAATTGAAGAATACAAAAAAATCGGAAACAGCTGCGGTGGAATTGTTGAATGTGTTGTAGAAAACTGTCCTAAAGGCTTAGGAGAACCGGTATTTAACAAAGCAGATGCCCTTCTTTCTATGGCTGTAATGAGCATAGGTGCAATTAAGGGCATTGAATTCGGAACAGGCTTTAGTGTTTCAAAATCCAACGGTAAAGAAAACAATGATCCAATGAGAGTTAATGAAGAAGGAAATATTTACTTTGAATCAAATAATGCAGGCGGAATTCTGGGAGGTATTACAACTGGAGAAAAAATAATTTTCAGGGCCGCCGTAAAACCAGTTCCTAGCATTTACATGGAACAAAAGTCTGTTGAAAAAAATGATAATGGGTATTCAAATAAAACTTTTGCAATTCAGGGAAGACACGACATCTGTTTATGTCCAAGAATTGTTCCCGTTGTCGAAGCAATGACTGCCCTTACCTTAGCGGATTTATATTTACAGAATACAAACGCAAGAATCTAAACGGAAAATATAAAATGGAAGTATTCACATATTCTGATGAAACAAATTCATTCGATTCTGGAGACAAAAATAAATTATCCTTTAAGCAGTATTTGAAGAATTATATTTCACTTTATGTTTCTTCAATTATTATTGCTCTCCTTGCTTTGCTTTTTATAATATTTACGATAAATAATGCATACATAATTAAAAACGGATCTTTGCAGATTTATGAAAATGAACCAGGTGCAAATGAAGAAAGTTTTAATCTGCTTGTAAAACAATTATACCCTGAAGAAACAAAAATAAATCACCCTCTTCCATATTCTGTAGCACATCCGGATTTAGATATAAGCGCAGAAAGTGCAGTTCTTGTTGATTACACAACAGGCAATATTCTATACGAAAAAAATAGTGAAACAAAAATTCCTCCTGCTTCTATGACTAAGCTTGTAGAAATGTATGTTGTTCTGGATGAAGTAGAAAAAGGGAAATTTACTCTGGATGATATTGTTCCGCTGCCAGAAGAAAGCTGGGCCCAGAACCTGCCGAAAGACGCTTCGATTATGTTCTTAAACCAGGGACAAAAAGTAACTCTACGGGAATTATTACTGGGACTTTCAATTGCTTCTGGAAACGATGCCTCAATTGCAGTAGCAAAATATATTGCAGGAAGCATGGAAGCTTTTGTTGAAAAAATGAATGCTGTCTGTAAATCCTTAGGATTAGAAAACACTCATTTTGTAGAATCTTCAGGATACAGTGAAGAAAACATTACAACCGCAAAAGAGTTTGCTCAATTCTGTACAGAATACATAAGATGCTTCCCCTTCACATTAAAAGAATTTCATTCGCAAAAGATTCTTGAATATCCGAAGAAAGAAAATCTTGCTGACTGGCATAAAACTTCTGAAACTGAACATCCTATTCTTCAATACAATACAAATAAACTGCTTGGCGTTTTAGAAGGCTGTGACGGATTGAAAACAGGCTTTATATATGAAAGCGGATATAATATTTCACTCACGGCAAAACGTGATGAAAGAAGATTTATTTCTGTTACAATGAAAGGCCCTGGAAATAATTCCAAAGAAGGAAATTACTACCGAATTAAAGACGGCACAAACTTAATGGAGTATGCTTTCTCAAATTTTGTCGATTACAAAAAAAATAATTTCACGCGGTTAAAGCTTCCTGTTCTCGCTTCATCAAATAAAAACATTTCGGTAAGGGCAGCCTATAATGAAAGCTTTTCCGTTCCAAAAATTTTATTAAATGAAAAGAAAAATCTTTCTGAAATGGTTGAAGTTAAAATTGTTGCTCCAAAATTTATATTCGGCAAAATAAATGAAGGTGAAAAAGTTGGAAACGTTTTATATATTGTAAATGGAAAAGTATTAAATACAGTTCCGCTTCTTTCACAAAACGATTGCGCTCCAGCTTCCATGATTATTCAAAAGCTTTATAGACTCAGCTTGTGGTGCTTAGGTTTTAATCACATTTAGTTTTAATTCAGATTTAATCTAACAAATCCCTTACAGAAACTATTTCTGCCTCTGAATCTAAAATTGCACCAATCAATAAATCGAGTGACTCATATAAATAATCATTTCGAGAGCCGGGAACACTTCCTATGTCAACACAGATAATCATTCCGTCATAAATGTTATCTACTATTCTGTCAATCAACTCTTTAGAACTTAAATATTCTTCGTTATTAATGAAACTTGATTCAAAAGAAACTCTGTCTGTAACTTTATGCCATACATCCACATACTTGTAGCCTGCTTCTTTACTGCTGTTAATCATCATCTGGTTACAATCAAAATATGGAGCGTGCCACATAAGAGAGAGTTCCTTTCCTGTAAGCGCAAAAAACTCATCTTCATTTCTAGCAAGCCCGCGCTTTATAAATTCAGAATCAATTACAAAATTATTTTTCAAAAGCGATGAACTTGAATAAAACATTGAAGCACATTCGATTTTATTTGCAACAATCTGTTTTGTTTCATTAGGATAACGCCTTATGAACTCGCCGTTTATAAAGAAGGTTGCAGGAATATTAAACTCCGACAAAATATTTAATACTGTGCTTAAGCCGTCTTTTGATTCCAGTGCATCAAAAATAATTGATACCTGTTTTTTATTTTTTATTTTGTCCTGGGTTTCTTTGCAGACAGGATAAGTTAAAACTGAACCTGAAAGTGAGCGGACATAAATTCCATTTTTAAAATTTGAATTTGGGGTTGAGTCTAAGAACACTCTGTAGCTTGCATTCTTTTCATTTAATTCATATTTGCTGCTTATGTTATTTGCTTCAGTCCATGTGTTTGTTTGTGATTTAAATGAGAATGATTTTCCGTTTTTTAATCTGCAGACAATTCTCTTAGAATCAAAATGTGAATTTTGTGCCTGAGACAAGAATAAAATTTTACCATTAGAGTCCTGAGCATTAGAATTAGATTTTTCTTTTCCGTCTGCTACATTCCATACTCTGACGGCTTCTTCGTCACCAATATAAATGCTATAAGGGTTTGCCCATAAATACGAATAAATTTTTTCACCGCTAAATCTTGAAACTCTTTTCCAGGTATTAATATCATAAACGTAAAGATTTTTGTCTGAAGCAAAAGCAACATTCTTTTTATCTGGAGAAAGTTTTGCATCTAAAGTATTTGAAACTTCAAGAACTGTTTTTAATGAATCATTAACTTTTAAAACAATTGACTGCTTGGTGTTCGAATTAAAGCTTAAATAATCAATCCATAAAACAGGTTCTTTTTTTTCATTCCAGAATAAGTGAAAGTCCAGTGTTGTACCGTTAATTTTAGACAAAGAAGAAATTGATTTTATCTGTGCAAAATCATAGCCTGCTTTTTTTATTTCATAGCAGGTAACAATATGTTCAGCAGTAATTACTATAAACTGGCTTACATCATTGTCACACCAGAAGTGGTCATGAAGGTTATTGAAATTCTGTGCAAGTCGTCCAACTAATTCTCCCTTTCCGACAAAGGTTGAATAAAGTCCGCGGGTATACAATTCTTTTTCGCGGATTCTATAAATTACATCACCATCAATGTAAATTAATTCATTTGATTCAGTCCAATACACACTGTTTACATTACCCTTTCCAATGTGTCTGTATTCTTCTTTCAGCTGTATATTTTTGAAAGCAGCTTCTGGTGTAATAAAATACAGTTCCTGATTTTTCTCATAGATTAAAGTCTTTCCCGACGGAGACCACTTAGCATTTATTTTTCCGTAACAATACGGGTTATTCTCGCTAAGAACGATTGTCTGTAAAGTTTTTGTATTAACTAATTCCAAAGAACCTACTGCATTTTTTGTTTGCTTTACATAGCATTCATAAGTTCCATTTGAGTTTTCCAGGTAAAAAGATTTATGCGTATATTCTGTAGGAATTTTATTTGCAACTGAAATCCAGTTAAGGGAACTGTTGGAAAGATTATATTGCGCTGTACCGTATCTGTTTCGTAACTGAAGGATTGTTCCATTCTGCAATAAAGTCATTGATTCTGGAAAGCAGGTTAAAATCTTTGGAGAAGGAATGTTTCCGTCTTCATTTAATTCTGTAATGAAAAGAGTTTTGTAATCTGGAAGGCCGGGGATTTTATGTTCACAGGTAAATAAAAGTTGATTTGAATTATTTAAATCTAAATCTGCAAATTTTACTGTAGCAAATAAGGATAAATTTATAGAGAAAAGAAAAATACATTTCAACAGATTATTTTTTTTAATGAACATAAATTACTCCAATTATTTTTTTAACAATGACATAGGATTTACAAGTTTACCGTCTTTGTAAACAGTAAAATGCAAATGGTTTCCTGTAGAATATCCTGTGCTTCCTACAAGTCCTATAGTTGTTCCCTGTGTTACTTTAGAACCTTTGGTAGCTATAATTTTACTCATGTGAGCATACAAAGTCTGATATCCGTCAGAGTGTTTTACTATAACATAATTTCCATAAATTCTTGAGAAACCAGTGTAGCTTATAGTTCCTGTTCTGGAAACTTGAATCGGTGTTCCTTTAGGACAGGCAAAATCTACTCCGGTGTGATTTGAATCGACTCCACTGAAAGGATCTTTTCTGTGACCAAAATATGAAGTAATTCGCCAGCCGGTTTTTATCGGATAAATAAACAACTCGCCCATAGCTTTTTCTAAAACATCTGAGTTTAAGCGGGCTCCAGGAATAAATAATTTTAAACCTGCAGAAATTGTTTCTGATGACAAATCATTGCAGTCCACTAAATTTTCTACGCTTATATTATATTTTGTCGCAATAGAAGACAGGCTTTCATTTTTTGCTACAGTGTGAAATAAGCCGTCACAGCTTGGAATTGTGAGCTTCTTGCCTGCAGGAATTGAGCGGACATTTTTTATATCATTTACAGCGATTATTGTCGAAATATTTGAAAGGCCAAACTTCTTACAGATTGAACTTATTGTATCCCCTTTTCTGACAGTATAAGTTTTAAATGTAACATTTTCTATAAATGTCGAAGGTAAAGACAAAGAGCCTTCTGTCAAAATATTTCCTTCAATATCAAAGATTGATGAAGCCTCTGCATAAACATTCATAGTCTGCTCTAAAGAATCAGATGATAAGCATGAAGATATATTCAGTGGCTTTGCTTTTAATTGACTGATGTTATTAACTTTAACTGTTATGAACGGAATAAAGGCTAAGAAGACACAGCAAGGAATTAAATAAAAATACTTTCTTAACGATACAATTTTCTTTACAGCAATAAAAAATCTTCCACGGGTTTCTAAAAATACTCTCTTTAATGAAAAGTCATTTTCTGAATTAAAATTGTGAGCCCGAACTGCAAACAGCTTAAATTTAAAACTTTTTCCAAAACTATTTGTACATACAGAATAATTAATTACTTCCATATATCAATTATCGACATAAAACAAAAATCATATTAGTATGAAATTCATATTATATGAAGAAACCTTATATTCTTTATTTATTGACCGGTATTTTTACAGCCTTAATAATTAAATTCTTTATCCTTGATTTGATGATTGTTAACGGCAATTCAATGGAACCTGCAATAAAAAATTCCAGGCCTATTATTATAAATAAATTGAATTATGGACTTGTAATTCCTTTTGGTTCAACAACTTTGTTTCAATGGAAAAAGGCAAGCGTAAATGATGTTGTAATTTACTTGTACGAAGATAAATACGTTGTTAAGCGATGCATTGCAACAGAAGGCATGGCTTTAGGATACAATGCGTGCGGAAATGAAACTTATGAAATTATTATAAATCAAAAAAGTTATCCCCTGACCCGCTCTCAGTTTTACAGATTAAAGGATTACGATTCAGTTCCAGAAGGCACTGTTTTTACTATAGGTGATAATTATACGGATTCTTTAGATTCCAGGGTATATGGCTTTGTTCCACAGAAAAACATTTTGGGCAAAGTGCTGATGTCTTCGGAATAAATTCTGTATGACAGATAATCTGTGAATTCAGCAGGACTATTATTTTAAAATTACTATACTAGAATTTTCATTTAATAGAGAATATAATTTTATCTAATCTTATTGGATAAATGATTTAAGTGAATTACACACACATCATTTTGTTTCAAATTTTATTTTGAAAGGTTATAATTCAAATGGGAGCAGGCATCAATAAAAAAAGATTTCTCATAATAATTATCCCGTGTGTACTTCTAGCTTGTTATATTTACATTAAATTCGCAATCCTTTTCTTTGGACCGCAAAAAAAAATCACTTCAGTTACAAAATCAGTTGAAAGAGGTTCAATTGTAGACAGAAACGGACGCCCGCTTGCAGTTCAGACAAATTTCTATCACTTTGGAGTTTCACCAAAAGCAGTTAAAAACCCAAAGGAATTTTCAGAGCAAATTTGTGACGCTTTAGATATGGAAGCACTGGAAATCGAAAACAGAATAAATGATAACAAAGACGCTTCATTCATCTATATCAGAAAAAAAATAACAACAGATATGTATGAAGAATTAAGTACAATCGTATCTGAAAATAAATACACAGCTATCTGCCGCTTTGATAAAATTCCCGGCCGTGTATATCCTGAAAACTCCCTTGCAAGCCAGCTCATTGGCTACATGGGTGATGATGGCAAAGGTTTAAGCGGAATCGAATACTCGCAGGATGAAATTCTTTCTCCTAAAGTTACAGAAGCAAGCCCTAATACAGTTTATGGTGATAATATTTATTTAACGATTGATGCAGCGCTTCAGTCTAAACTTGAAAAAATCGCACAAAATGCAATGAACTCTACAAAAGCTGAAAACCTCATGCTTATTGCCTGCCAGGCAAAAACAGGAGAAATTCTTTCTTACATCAGTTTACCGTCTGTAAATTTAAATGAGTATTATAATGCAACCCCGGAAAACTCTTTAAACCGCCCTGTAGTTTTAGCATATGAACCCGGAAGCGTATTTAAAATCTTTTCTACAGCCGCCTTTTTAGATTCAGGAGCAGTTGCTGAAAACGATTCCTTTTTATGCGATGGAATTTATAAAAGAGTTACAAATCTTGGCGAAACAATCAAAATCACCTGTTTAGGTTCTCACGGCTGGCTAAACATCCGCACTTCATTAAAATATTCCTGTAATGACGCTTTAGCCCAGATGAGTGAAAGAATTGATACAGATGTATTTCTGGACTATTTACACCGCTTTGGCTTTGGTGAAAAAACAGGTATAGAGCTTTCTTCTGAAACAAGAGGAAACATTAAAAAAACTACTGACAAATATTGGTCTGCCCGCAGTAAACCGACAATGTCTATTGGACAGGAACTTGGTGTGAGTGCAATTCAAATGGTCCAGGCAGCAAGCATAATTGCAAACCAGGGGAAAAAAGTACCTCTAACCGTAATTCACAGAATACAAAGCAAAGACGGAACTGTAAGGCAAATTAAAAATGATGAACCACAGGAACAAATACTAAAGCCATCAACTGCAAAATATATCTTAAGCTGCATGGAAACTACTGCACAAAGTGGAACTGGTTCAAAAGCCGCTTTAGGTGATATTTCAATTGGTGTAAAAACCGGAACAGCCCAAATGGCAGACACAATAAACGGAGGTTACAGCACTACAGACTTCCTTTCAAACTGTATGGCAATCTTTCCTGTAGAAAACCCGCAGATTATCCTTTACATTGTAATTGAAAAAGCAAAGGGTGAAACCTATGCCGGCCGAATTGTAGCTCCTGTAATTGCTGAAGCTGCAAACGAAATCATTGATTATCTTGGAATGGAAAGAGACAGTGCTGCAAGCTTAGAACACACAGGCCTTATTTCTATTTCACAGGATAAACCTCTGGAAGTAAAAGATTATGTACCAAACTTTATCGGAAGGCCTAAACGCGATTTACTTCCGTTAATCTTAGACGATAAGATTCTATATTCAATAAAAGGCGAAGGTTATGTTGTTTCTCAAAATCCTGAACCTGGAACTCCAATTACAGAGAATATGACAATTGAACTCAATCTGGAATAAAAATATTGAATTATTTGAAAAGCGGTTTCCTCATCTAATAGATAAAGCAGAAAAAGAATTTGCAAGTGAGATTATTCTGGAAACTGCAAAAGATAATTCTCCTACAGCAAAATGGAATAATCTATATTTACACTCAAAATATAATCCTTTAAGGGAAGCACAGAATTTAGTTTCTTCATACAATGAAAATGAAAACAAAGCCTTCGTTTTTGTAGGAATGGGCTTAGGCTATGCTCCTCTTGAAGCCTGCAAATATAAAGATTCAACAATAATCATTATAGAAAAAAGCTTTAAGCATTTTTATACAGCACTTAATACCCTGGATTTTACAAAGCTCTTTGAACATGAAAAGCTGGTTATTTTTTTAGATGCAACCATTGAACAGATAACACTTATACTTTCCAGATTTAAAGAAAACGAATTATTTGTAATAAAAACAAAAGCACAGACAGAATACGCAGCTGAATATTTTGAAACGGTTTCCATTGCAATAGAGCAGTTAAAAAACAAAGATGAAATAAACGAAAAGACCCTGGAAAAGTTTTCAAAACTCTGGACAAGAAATTCCTGTAAAAATTTAAAATGGCTTAGGGAAACCGACGGTGTAAAAAAATATTTATTACAGGGAAGAAGACTCTCCTTTATCATAATCGCTGCAGGTCCAAGCTTGCAGAATATCCTGCCATATATGAAAGAATTAAAAAAGCGAGCTGTTTTAGTTTGCGTAAATACCGCTTTGCATGCACTTTTAAAAGCCGGGGTTGAACCTGATTTTATAGTTATAGTTGATCCACAGTATTATTGTTACCTGCACATAAAGTTTTTGAGTTCACCGTCTTCTACACTGATTTTAGAAAGTGCAGTTTACCCTTCTATATTCAGATTTAAGTGCAAAGAAAAAATTATGTGTTCATCCATGTTTCCTATAGGACAATACTTTGAAAAACAGTTAGGAGAAAAAGGTGCGCTTGGTGCCGGAGGAAGCGTTACAACAACTGCCTGGGATTTTGCAAGAATTTGCGGTGCAAAAGAAATATTTTTATGCGGAATGGATTTAGGCTTCCCGAATAAAATGACTCACATAAAGGGTTCTTATTTTGAACAGAATGCACATACAAATTCTAACAGATTAAACACCGTTGAAAACTTTAATGTCGCAAGTTTAATTGGTGCAGCACCTGAATGGAAAAAAGACTATAAGGAAAATCCTATTCTGTCTGATAAGAAGATGAATTTATTTTTGTGGTGGTTCGAAAAGAATATAAAAAATGCCGAGCTGACGGGAAGTAAAACCTATTCTTTAACAAGTGAAAGTCAAAAAATAGAAGGCGTTGAATATTATCCGGTTGAAAAGCTTCTGGAACGGGATGAATGTGAAGAAGAGAAAAAAGAGTTTTATTTTAATTCAAACAAAGCTGCTGAAAACGAAAGAATAAACGCTGTAAACACGAACACTTTTGAAACTGTTTACGATGATTTTACAAAAATACTGGAAGAATTAAAGTCTTATGCAAAAAAAGGACTTTCTCTTTGCAATAAAGCCTTACAAAACAGAACTTTAATAAATGAAACATATATAAAACTTAAACAAATTGATGAATACATATTGAATTCGAATGCTAAAAATGCTGCAGCTTTAGTATTTCCTACACAAAAGCAGCTTGAAAAAATTGCCGGCGAAATAAACTGCCCTAAAGAATTATATTCAATAAATTACTCAAAACTGATTTACCAGAAACTTATCGATTCAATCAATTATTTAGAAAAATATTTATAAAAATATCTAAAGTTTTTTTTGTATAATCCGAAAATATATATAAGCTCGACAAGAAGCTGTTATAATGCACAGACGGTTCTTTATAAAAGAAAGACATCCAGACGCCTGTACAGAATTAAACTATAAAAATAGCCAGATTTGTGACTTAAAAATTACACTTCTGGTTTTTTTTATTTTAAAAATAGTAGTGTATATCTAAAGTTTTTATGTCATAATGCCGATATAAATAGATAGGAATTTCTATATGGAAAGTATTGATGTCGATTCAATTAAAACAAATTCATTTTATCAAACACCTCTTGAATTAGATAATCAGTTTATACTTACAATACCACCATGTTGCGTTAATCAAAATATCATAAATGCCTTAAAAGAATGGAACTTCAGCGAAGTATATAAAAGTGAAAGCAAGGAATTAATTACTTCAACCCGTGCCTTACTTTCAAAGAAACTTGAACAAAACAATATAAAAAGCGGCAATACTGAAAGTGTTTCCATAAACAGCTTTGTAAAGAACGACGATTCAAATTTAAGCAATATAATGCCAAGTGAAGCTGTTGAACAGGAAGTAATGTATAAGGTTGAAAAACCAATTATACAAACAATTTCTGCCAGTGACACTGATGAAAACAAGAAGAATGAAATTGCAGAAGATGTATATAATCAATATGCAGAATATATAGACAAAATATTCACAAGATATGCTACTCATAATGAATTAAATCAAGAAGCATTGAATGAAGCGATTCTGGAGCTTTGTAACTATATCAGGGAAAACACTAAGTATATTCTTCGCGTACAGCCGGAGTTTCAAAAAGGTGCAGATAAACAGGTCGTAAATCACAGCCTTCGCTCAACAATATTTTCTATTGCAATTGCACTTCAGTTAAAGATGCCTCTCGAAAAAATGGTTGAACTTGGTGTTGCGTGTCTTTTACATGAAATCGGTCAGTTAAAAATTCCTCCGCAGTTATATGCAGAAAATAAAAAACTTTCTTCTACAGAATTTGCAAAAATGAAGCAGCATGCAATTTACAGTTATCAGATTCTTAAAGATGCAAAGTTTCCGCTTACAGTACAGATTGCAGCCCTTGAACATCATGAAAGGGAAAACGGCTCAGGTTATCCGCAGAAATTAACCGGCGATAAAATTTCAATGTATGCAAAAATTATTACTGTTGCCTGTTCATACGAAGCTATTACCGCTCCAAGAGATTTCAAGCAGTCTAAAACTTCATTTGATGCTATGTTTGAAATCTTAAAGAACGAAAAACATGATTATGATCCAACTGTAATTAAAGCACTTGTTTCAGCACTTTCACTCTACCCTATTGGTTCTTATATTTATCTTTCAAATGGAAAAATTGCCTTAGTTGTTGATGTAAATCCTGCTTCACCACAATGTCCTATTGTAGAAATAATTAGTGAAACTGATGAAAATGGCAAAAAGAAAAAAGTTCAGACTGATACACAGCAGTTAAGGGTAACTCGTGCCATGAACAAAGATGAAGTAAAAGACCTGCTTGCTTCCCTAAACAAATAAAATTCTAATTGAAAAACATTCTTATTTTTTCAACTTCTTTAGTAAAAGCCTCGTCTACTACAGGGGGTTTATCTGTAAAATATAGAATTTCTTTTAGTTCTTCCTGTGTGTGGATTCCCCAGACAGGCACAATATTTTCAAACTGATGCAGATACCCCAAGGCTAAAGGAATATTGCTTATAACCCCGCCATTTAAGGGTTGCATTGCAATACAGCCCACATCATTTTTTTCACAAAGTTTAACGACTTCTACTGCCTGCTCAGGAGAAATCATGCTGAACGGGAACTGGACAGTTTCATATAAGCCGCTTTCTGCAGTTAATTTTGCAAGAAAGATTTTCTGTTGCAATACCAAAATGCCTTATAACGCCCTTCTGCTGCATTGTCTTAAGTTCATTATACAGACCATCCATAGTTTTATCAGAAGGAAGTATTTCTGGATTTTCGAGTTGAAATAAATCGATATAGTCAGTATCAAGATTTGTAAGGCTTTCCTGTAAATCGTTTCTTAATTCATGAACGCTCTGGGACTGGCTTTTTGTTGCGAGAAAAACATTTTGTCTTATACCGTGCAGGGCATATCCAAGACGCTTTTCGCATTCAATTTTAGTGTGGGAAGTATCAAAGAAATTAATACCTCCCACATATGCCTGATGAACTATAGCACAGGCTTTCTCTTCAGCTTCATCTCCAAAAGCCTGAATCTCTTTGCAGTCAAGACTCATTGCTCCAAAGGCTGTACGACTTACGAGAATATTTGTTTTACCCAGTGCTATAAAATCCATAATTTATGCTCTTTCAACAGGTTTGTAATCTTTTATAGCTTTATGAATGAATGTTGAAAGCTCATCAATACTTACTCTCTGCTGTTCCATTGAATCACGGAAACGAACAGTTACAGTGTTGAATAATTCGTTAGCACTTCCATCTTCTTTCTTTTCCTGGATTGTATCGTAGTCAACAGTAACACAGAAAGGAGTACCAACTTCATCCTGGCGGCGATAACGCTTACCAACTGTACCAGAAACATCAAAATCAGTTACATAGTCTTCTTTGAGCAAGTGCTGGATTTCCTTTGCTTTTTCAGCAAGTCCGTCTTTTTTCATTAAAGGTAAAACAGCAACTGTAATTGGTGCAAGGCGAGGATCCAAATGTAAAACTGTTCTGTAATCTTCAGGTTCGCCCTCCTTAGCAACATTCTGTTCTTCATAAGCTTCACAGAGGAACATTAAGAAGTTTCTGTTAAGACCTGCAGAAGTTTCTACTACGTAAGGAATATATCTCTTATTTCCATCTTCCTGATCAATATAAGACATATCTTTCTTAGAATATTCCATGTGCTGAGTAAGGTCAAAATCTGTACGGCTATGAATACCTTCAATTTCTTCAAAACCAATTGGGAAGTTATAAGTAATATCGTAAGCATCTTTTGCGTAGTGAGCAAGTTTATCGTGATGATGCCACTTAAGCTGTTTTTCTGGAATACCATATTTTAAATAGAAGTTCCAGCGTTCGTTACGCCAGCGTTCAAATACTTCATCTTCTGTGCCTGGTTTACAGAAATATTCCATTTCCATTTGTTCAAATTCACAAGTACGGAAAATAAAGTTTTTAAAGATAATTTCATTACGGAAAGATTTACCAACCTGTGCAACACCAAAAGGTACCTTCATACGGTTTGACTGAACAATGCTCTTAAAATCTGTAAAAATACCCTGACATGTCTCTGGTCTAAGATAAATTAAATGGCTTTCGTCAGCAATTGGTCCCTGATATGTTTTAAACATAAGATTGAACTCACGAACTGCTGTGTATTTTTTATTAGCAGAATGACAAGAAGGACATTCAATATTTGTATCAATAAAAACCTTCATTTCTTCATGAGTCATTGTATCTACAGGTTTACCAGGATTTACATCTGGATGTGCAGCAACAAAATCTTCTATCATTTTATCTGCACGATGACGAGCCTGACATTCAAGACAATCTACCATTGGATCTGAAAAATGATCTACGTGACCAGAAGCTTTCCATGTTGTATGATGCTGGAAAATAGCAGAATCAAGCCCTACTACATCATCATGAAGCTGTGTCATATAATGCCACCATTCATTCTGAATATTACGTTTAAAATCTACACCTAAAGGACCATAATCCCATGCTCCAGCCTGACCACCATAAATTTCTGAAGCCTGATATACAAAACCTCGTCTTTTACAAAGTGAAATGATTTTGTCTAATGTACATTCGTGATTATCTTTTTCGTTTGCCATAGTATTTAACTAACTCCTTTAGTCTTGTTACACAAATAGATTGTGAATTTTATATAATCTAATAGTTTAGATTATCATAAATAAGGAGGAGTTGCAAATACATGAGCCTACCAGGGCAAACTCATTATAAAAATGTTATTAAGAACTCAGTAATAAGTGTCTACGATGCTGAATAACACCATTCAAGGATATCGGCTTCTACCTGATCTTTATCATCTTCGTTTAAGATTTCATGACGATCACCATCATAAGCTTTAACTTCTACAGTTTTTAGACCTGTTTTTTTATAAAGTTTTGCAAGCTTCTCTATAGACTTGCCATAATTTCCTACAGGGTCTTCTGTTCCATAAATAAACAAAACTGGCAGTTCTTTAGAAATCTTTTTAATATTATTCTTAGAATGAATTGAAGCAAGGAGTCTAACCATATCATAATAAAAAGAAATAGTTAGAGGCTGACCACACCATTGGTCTTGACCATATAAAACGAGGTTCAATTCATTTTTACTTAACCATTCGTAAGCATATTTTGGATTAGGGATACGCTTGTTGTATGAAGAAAAACTCATATTATATAACAAATCAGAAGGCTCATCTGGATTTTTAGAAAATTTTAAAATACTTGTTACAAGTTTTCCTCCCATAATCTTTAGTGGAGACATAGGACCTGAAGTACCGCTTAAAATACAAGAATCAACATCCCCATATTTTTCTATATATGATTGTACAACAAAAGAGCCAAAAGAATGTCCAAGTAAAATAACAGGCTTATCTTTAAAGTCGTTTTTTACATTCTGAATTACTTCCTGTAAATCATTCACAATTATTTTATAGCCATTTTCGTCAGCTAGTTTACCAAATATACCTTTACCTTTAGCAACTGAGTTTTCTGCTGTTTTTCCATGGCCTCTCATATCATAGGCATTTAAAACATACCCTTTTTCTGCAAGAACAGAACCTAAACGGTCATAACGCATAGAATGCTCCTGCAAACCATGGTGAAGCTGCACAATTCCTTTTATCTCTACATCATTATCAGGAATCCATCTGTTAATCCAAAGTTCAAAACCGTCTGCCATAGAAAGAAAAAAGCTTTTTGTCTGCATATTGCCCCCAATCCTTATTTTTTGGTACTATTTCTATTATGGAAATTATAACAGACAAAATTGTTTTTGGGGGAAATTCTATTGCAAAATTTAATGGAAAAAACATTTTTATCCCCTATGCTATTCCAGGCGAAAAAATAGAAATACAAATCACAGAACAAAAAAGAGATTACGATAACGCAATTATCACAAAAATCATAGAACCATCTCCATACAGAGTTAAACCAGAATGCAAGTACTATGAAAAGTGTGGCGGCTGCAATTTAATGCACATAGACAGCGAATATCAAAAGACTATTAGAAAGGAAATTTTAAATGATATTTTTGCACAAAATGGCATTAATCTTAATGACAATATACAAATAATATCTGGACCTTTTAACAATTACAGATGTCGATTTCAGCTTAATAACGGAGGATTATCTCAAAAAGCTTCTAACGAAATTATAAGTATTGATGAATGTTTATGTGCCGAAAACTGCATCAACGATTATCTAAAAAATACACCTTTTGACCAGCGTGCTAAGGGGCGTACTCACTTATTTGGAAGCAGCTTTGTAAATACGGAAGAAACAAAAGTTAAAGTTGCTTCTGAATGTCAAAAGGAACAAAAAAACTTTGTAGCAAATAAAACAAGAAAAAAAATTAAAATAAAAGAAAATCATTATTTTGCTGGAACAGTTCTTAGTCCAGAAAACGTAGTAACTGTAGAATTAAACGGTAAACTTCTTAGTTTTGATATAAGAGGATTTTTCCAGTCAAACTTATTTGTTTTTGAAAAAGTTTTACAATTAATCTGCCAGAATTTAGATGGCGGCAAAAATGTTTTAGATATGTATTCGGGCTGTGGTTCTATTTCTGCCTATCTTGCAGATATTTTTGAATGTGTTACATTAGTTGAACATAACAGAGATGCACTTGTTTTTGCAGAAAAGAATCTAAGTGGAAAAAAACATGTAAGCTATGGAATGAGTGGCGAAGCTTTTATAAAAAATTGTGTTGCTTATTGCCCGCCTTTTGATGCAGTTGTGATTGATCCTCCTCGCTCTGGTATGGAAAAGTCTGTAAGAGATTATCTGTGTAAAAATAAAATAAAAAAAATCTGCTCACTTTCCTGTGATCCAGCAACACATGCACGGGACTGCAAAGAGCTTATTGCTAGTGGTTACAAACTTACAAAAATGTATTTACTGGATTTTTATCCTAATACGAGCCACATAGAAAGTCTGGCCATATTTGAAAGCTAATATTCAAGGCACATAATGAAAAAGTTTATTATTATAATGATTACTTTACTTTTTGCTTTTTCACTGTTTAGTCAGGAAATTCTTTCTAATCAAAACACTTCCTGGTCCACTGTTTTAGATGGAAAAGTTATTACGACTCCCATTCCAACGTCTTACGGTTTTTGTATTGCTACAGACGGAAGAACTCTTAGTTCTTTTTCTAACAAAGGAACACTTTTATGGGAGAAACGTTTTTCTAAAACAAAGGGTGCGCTTTTAAATAGCCTGCAGGGAGACTTTATAATCTGTGTAAGTGATAATTATAAAAAAATATCTTTACTAAATCCTTCTGGAACTCAAATATGGGCACTAAATTCCTGTTTTCAAATTACAAACAAACCTTTTAGTGGTAGAGACGGAAGATTTTTTGTAAAGGGAAAAAACAATTTAGCTTGCTTTGGAATTACAGGTATATGTAAATGGCAACTAGACCTTCCTCAATTAAAAAACTATGAACTTCAGGAACTTCCGGACGGCTCTTTAATTGTTGTTCTAGAAAAACTTTTAGATAATAAAAGTCAGGCTCTGCGCATCTCACCTTTTGGCGAAGTTATAGAAGAAATAACCTTTTCGGGAAAAGTAGAAAAAATAAATTACTGCAACGAGGGCATTCTCTTAGTCTTTGAAAATGGAATATGCGGTTTATTTTCTATTTCCGACAATGATTCAAAAAAATGTGAACATAAATGGCTTTTTAGAGATGACAATTCAGAAAAAAATATGATCCCGACTTTTGTTGTATCTCAAAACCGTAAGGAAGTATTTTTAATTACATCTAAAAAAGCCTATAAAATACAAAGTTCAAATGGAGTTATAAGTTCTGAATTTTTTCTCGGAAATATAAATGCGAAAAACCTTTCATTAACAAATCTTACAGCAAATTCTCTCTTACTCTGTGATGATAAAAATGTATTGTGTACTTCGGCTGAAGGAAAACCTTTATGGCAGGCACAACTTCCTTCACAAAATGCAAAAAATGGCTGGAATTACCTGTTTTGTACAAATGATAATCACTTAATTATTTGCAAAAAAAATTGGTCACTTGATGCATACCGTTACAGCCAGGAAAAATCAGATGTAAATCTTTTACAAAAAAGCAACTATAACCAGTGGTATAATTTTGATGATGAGTTTTCTTCTGAAATTGAGCTATTTAACCAGATAAATCAAAACACTATAAGTGCAGAAAGACAAAATTCTCTAAAAAGTGGTTTTTATGGCAGTAAAGAAATTATCTGGGCTACTGATTTATATAATTTAGTTTGCAGTTATGAAAAATTTTTAAAATCTTCTAATTTTGGACTGCATTTAGAAAAATCAATTTTTGAAACAGATATTACTTCCGTAAATAAGGGCTTAGCTCAATTAGGGCTATATGGAACAGAATTATTTACAAATGATATTGCGACCTTACTAAAACTTGTAAAAAATCCTACTTTGCAAATAACTCTTTTAGAAACAATTGAAGGCTACGATCCGGATGCAAAGATTTTGGCAGCACTGGAATATCTTGCAGCAAATATAAATCCTAAAAATCAAAAAATCATTTATAAAATTTGTGATGATGTATATTTAATCTGCAAATTTATGGGG
>JAEELR010000059.1 GCA_016282835.1 Treponema sp.
CGTTATAGTAAGTATTATACAAGGTCTGGTCGATTATTTCGCTTTCGATTGTAACTTCACTGAGTTTTAATTTCGTGTTATGCAATGCGTTATAAAGCGATAAGAAATTTTCCTTTGCATTTACATCTTTCATAAATAGATCTACGAAAACTGAATCTCGGTATTTTGTGTTCTCCATGAGAACCTCCTGTTTTTAATTTTGATCTTATTTATATATATACATTGGAATTATATTTTTATTCATTTTTTTGAAAAAAATTTGTCTAGTGTACACTAGACAAAGGAATTGAATGATTCCTTTGTCTAGTGTACACTAGACAAAGGAATTGAATGATTCCTTTGTGGCAAAACATCACTTTGCTCGTTTTGCCACAAAAAAGATTTCATAACATCATAGAAGGCTTTTATGAAGAAGTGGTGTATATTTTTCTTTCTAATTACTCTAAGCAGTCTATTTGCAGAGTCTAATCATGAAAAAGTAACTAAAGCATTACAGAACAAAAAATACAATCATGCTAAAGTGATTCTAACAGAATGGGAAAAAGAAGATCCGCAAAACCCGGATTTATTAACAGGCTGGTTTAATTATTATCAGTTACGAAAGCAAAAATCCATTACCCGGATGGGGCCTTCAAAACTCACGGGACAAGGATCTTATATCTACGGAGCAACAATTTATGATGAAGAAGATTTAAAAACTGCAATAAGATATCTGGATAAGGCTTTAGAATTATATCCATACAGACTGGATATTCAGTTTGGTAAAACAAGATGCCTTCTTGATGCAGAACACTATACAGAAGGAACAGACCAGTTAATTTCAGTACTAAAACTTTATGAAAAAGATCCTTCTCATGACTGGTACTGGACTCTTGATGAATCTTTTAAGGCAAATGGATGGGATGTAAAGGATACATTTCTTGGCTGCTGTCAGGATTACATAAATATGATGGATTTTGGAGCGGACCGGGCAAAAACAAAGGAATTTTTAGATTGCTTATTAAAAGTACTTGGAGAAAACCCTGTATTCCTGAATTACTATTCTATTTTTTATAAATATGCAGGAGATAATGAAAACAGATTAAAATGTCTTTTAAGAGCTTATAACCTTGATAAGGATGATTTTATTGTAATGGCAAACATCTGTTATACTTATCATGATATGAAAAAAGATAAAGAAGCTGATGACTGGTATAAGAAAATTTTGAGTTATCATACAGAAGAATCTGATAACTATGCTGAAAAATGTAAAAAATATATCAGCCAATAAATTCATTTCAGAATCTATAAGTCTCTGCACGCACAGATTCTGAACCAAATTCAGAATGACAAATTCAAGTAACGGCAGCCCGCCACTGACAGACTGCCGCCATAAGTTTTCCTCAAAAAAATTCTATTGTATAACACCCATCCTTAAGTCATCAGTTATTATAACTGTTCCGGCAGTAATACAACCTCCCGCTGTCTGAACTGTAATCGGTGCGCTGTATGTTTGGCCGTCTTTTGTAACGTAAACAAGTATTGTCTTTGTGCCTATATCATCTCCATAAGTTCGCTTTGACCATTCGTTGTTTGTTACTCTAATTGCGTTTGTTTCATCTGCAAATTTTATACCGGGAACAGTTATTGAATCGCCTGTTATAAAATTCAGGAAAAGATAACCGTATAAGTTTGCTGTACCTGCATTTGTGGATGGCTGCAAATCATTAAAATCAAGAGAAATATCTTCCCCGGAATTTACAGTCACAGTTTTTGTCTGCTTATACACAATAGAATCACTTGATCCTGCTTTTAAAATTGCACTTACTTCATAGGTGTGAGAGCCGGAAGAGAAGAAACCGGCAAGATCAGAATCTTTTGCACAAGTTTTATTCAGTACAAAATAATTATCTTTCTTTATAACATAAGAAGACATTTTTCCGCTACTTTTTAACGAAATATAATCTATATTGTTGCCATCAGCATAAAGCTTTATATCCAAGAAATATAAACTATTGTTCAACGACGAAGGTTTTATAGAAGCCGAATCATCTAAAACAACACTTTCCGGAACCGGTATGTTGAGCTTTATTGCAGGACCTTCTACATACGCATACAAATAGATTTTTTTATCCTCGTCAATGTCATTTGTAAAACTTGCGCCAACAGCATAATCAAGTTTATGATTTGCGTTGTAATCTCCCCTTGAATCCCGGGAATTTTCCAATGACCAGCCTAGTAATTTATATCCGGCCGGCACTGAATAAATTTCTGTACCAGGAATTGTTACTGTTGAATCATAATCCACATCAAGTTTCAGATAATTTGTTGAATAGCCCGTATCATAAGAAAATCCTTCAGGAACAGGATCCAGATTCAAAGGTGCATCTGCAAAAACAAACTGAACCTTTTTTGCAGTCCATTTTGCAGTAAGAGTCATATCCTGTAAATCACCATTGGCCCATTCTCCGGCAAGTGTCCTCAAAATAATATGTTCCTGTCCTTTATCGTCAAACCATCCATTAAAATTATAACCTTTTGCAGAAAGCTTGTACGGTTCTTCATCAATCCAAATAGATTTTCCATCTACTTCAACAATAGAATCTTCTGGGGCAGTTCCATAAGCAGTAACAAAATGAATTGTGTAAGACTTTGGCGTATATTTTGCCTTAAAATTAACCGATTTTTCTACTTTAAAAGTTGTAAAATCTACAACAGTCTTAGTTGAATCATTTTCGTCGTACCAGCCGTCAATTGTGTATCCTGTTTTCGCTGGAACTTCAGGAACTTCGCTAAGAGTTTCATCTTTATCCAGATAATATTTTTTTGTAGTATTTTCAAATTTTATCACGCAGTCAAAATCTGTGAAATCTGCAATAAGTTCAACAGTCTTACCATTAGTGTCTGTAAGATTTTTCTGCTTATCTCCGTTCGAGAAAGTTTTTTTCTCATCTCCAGACTGCATATACCAGCCGGAAGATTTTTTGTTTGCATACGAAAGCGTATTTTCCGGGATAGTAAATTCTTCATCATATTTAACTGTAATCGATTCTGGCAATTTGTCTTCCTGAGAACTGCCTGCATCCCCTCTTTTGAAAACGACTGTATACTGAATCGGTTCAAATACAATGCGAACTGTTATGTCTTCTGTGAAAGTTGAAACTTCATTACCTTCTAAATCAACGAATTTAACAAAATTATAGCCCGTCTTTTCTTTATATTCATACGGAACATAAATTGTACAAATATTCTCACCCTGTTTATAATATATATTTGAATAGATTTCTTGTCCGCTTTCATCTACAAGCGTTAATTTTATTTCTTTTACTTCCGGCTCAGGATTTGGATTAACAGGCTCGGGACAACCAGTTAAGAAAATACAAGATAAGAACGCAGCAAAAGCAGCATGCAAAATTGATTTGCCACAAAATAAACGATTTTTCATTTAGACCTCCAATATCGTTATTAAGAATTTATTTTGGGCGAAGGCAAGTGGAACAAGACTTCGCCCAAAGGAAATCTTCAACTTCCTTTGGGTAGTGTACACTACCCAAACTTTTGAAAAAAAATTACAAAAATTAAACAAAAACATACTCCCGCTGTATATAAATTTAATATGAAGAAACAAATTATATACACGGGACTTTTAATTCTCCTCGTTACAGGCTGCCACTGTGAGAATACAAAATCATTCAAGGTGCGTGGCGGGGAAATTAAAATTACAAACTGGAATGTACAGACTTTTTTTGATACTACAACTGACGGCTCGGAGTACAGGGATTTCAAGAACAACAGCAAATGGACTGTGCAGAAATACGAAACGCGATTAAAAAATCTTGTGCAGGCAATGAAAAAAATTGACAGCGATATTTTTGTCTTTGAAGAAGTCGAAAATAAAAATGTCGTGCAGGATATTGCCAACTTTCTTGCAGGCGAATGGAACTTAAAGCGGAAATACAAATACACTTTTTTCGAAAAAGAAAAATCCAGTGCGATTGGGCTCTGCATTTTCTCGAGATTTCCTTTGCGCTCTCCAAAAGTTCATTCGATGAATATAAAATCCCTTTCTAACAAAATGCCATCTTCCCGTCCAATCGTAGAAATAACTGCCGACATCAACGGAAAGCCTCTTACCCTTTTTATAAATCACTGGAAAAGCATGAGCGGCGGAAAAGAAGAAACTGAAGTCTGGCGAAACATTCAGGAAGGCACTTTGTACACCGCACTCAATTCACTAAACAACAGCGACGCGCAAAGAAGTTATTTAATTGCAGGCGATTTCAACCGTGACATTTTAGATTTTTACACCAGCGAAAAACCTTATGTCTATATCCGGGAATGTGTTCACGGCGATTTCACAAATAACTCTCTTAAAGTAAAAAGCCTGTGGTATTTAGACGAAGCTGTTTCTGTAAACGACAAAACACCTGCCGCACCACAAAGATTTCTCCAAGGTCAAAAAGCCCTCGTGTCATCGCAGGAATTCCTCGCAAGCGGTACAACCCCTGCGTCATCGCAGAAATTCCCTGCAACAGACGAAGCTTCTTCTTCATCGAAGCCAGCCGGTACCTACTCTTACAAAGGGACCTGGTCTAAAATCGACAACTTTTTCTGCAGTGAAAATATCTGTGTAGAAAAGTTTTACATTGAATCAAACGGAGACTGGTATAACAGCACAAAAGATGAACCAAACAGATTTGCTTTATGGCAGGATTCAAATTTTGGATACAGCGACCATTTACCAATCAGCTGTGAAATATGCATTGAACAAAATGTGAATTAAAACTGAAATCTAAAAATTATAAATTGCCCAGACTTCACTAATACTCTTTTGCCTGAGTTCATTTACAGAAGTAATGATTGCGTTTTCAGAAGAAAAATCTACTGTTTCGCCTGTGCCATCTGATGAAGTGCTGAACTTTAAAACACATTCTTTTCCTTCACCCTTTGTTATGGCAGCTTTTATAGTTTCACATTCAGCAACATATTTTTCTACAGGAAGTATTTTCTCTTTTGTAATTTTTCCTTTGAGGGTAACTTTTTTTACACTCGAATAGGATTGTGAACTTGCCCTTAAAGAAATCAAAGCCTCAAGGGCATAAGTGTTTTGCGGACAGTTCTCATACAAAGAAAGCTCTAAGACTGAATCATTTACTTCGCCTGCCTGCTTTACATTTTGTTCTGCATGTTCAGCAGTCTGTTCTGTCTTTTGTTCAATGTTTTTTTCCAGCTTATTTGATGCACAGCTTAAAAACAAAAGCGAAAGTAAAGAAACAAAAATCAGAGCCTTCTTCATACAAGTCCTCTATATACTCTATACACTCTAAGTATTATTTTTTACTTTTCATCTGATTAACTTTTTCAAGTCTGGCAAGTGCCTTTGCTTCAGTTTCATCAGCATTCTTCTGCAACCTTTCAAGCATCTGCTTTTCATTGTTAACCATATAAACCGGCTGTAAAGTTGCATCCAGACAGTCGCGCCAGAGTGAACTTTCAGGGTCAACCATGTTTCTTGTTAAAGTTGCCATTGCAATCGGAATGTGTACGAACTTTTCGTGAACTAAACCAACAACAATCTTTGTCTTTCCGGCCATTGCAGCGTGTACCGCATTATTACCCAAACGCTCACAATAAAGTGAATCGTTAGCAGTTGTTACAGAAGCACGAACTTCATAACCCGGATCAATGTATTTCAAATTAATGTGAATGTTTCTCTGCTTAAAGTATTCGTTAATCTTGTCGCGAAGGAATGTACCAATATCGGCAAGCTTTTTATTTCCCGAAGCATCTGTCTGACCTGTTGAATCTAAAAGCTCCTGACCTGCACCTTCAGCAACAATAATTACTGCATGATGTCTTTTTTCAATTCTCTGTTCAAGGTGATGCAAAAATCCGTTTGGTCCGTCCAAATCAAAAGGTACTTCCGGAATAAGACAGAAATTTGTTTCGTGACTTGCGAGTGCTGTTGCGGTTGCAATAAAGCCTGATTCACGACCCATAAGCTTTACAAGACCAATACCACCAATCTGTGAATGAGCTTCCATGTGAATAGAATTAACAGCCTGAGTTGCCTTCTGTACGGCAGTTTCAAAACCGAATGAGCGGTCAATAAACTGAAGGTCATTATCAACAGTTTTTGGAATACCAACTACAGCAATCTTTAATCCGCGTCTTTCAATTTCATTTGCAATATCAAGGGCACCACGCTGAGTTCCATCGCCGCCAATAATAAACATAACGTTAATTCCAAGTCTTTCAATAGAATCAACAATGTCTACAGTTCTGTCTCCGCCACCACGCGAAGTTCCTAAGAATGTACCACCAATTTTATGAATCGTATCAACATTATCAGGATTTAAATCTACAGGTTCATAGCCGGACTCATTAAAAAATCCCTTGTAACCAAACTGAATGCCCCGGATTCTTCTAACGCCATAGCGGTTCCACAAACATCTGACTACAGCACGAATAACATCGTTCAAACCAGGACACAAGCCGCCACAAGTACAAATGCCGGCAGTAACATGTGCAGGATTAAAATAAATATATTCGCGAGGTCCTGCTTTTTCCATAAAATTTTCTTTTGCATCTGGTCCTTCTGGAGTTGAATCAGCAAAAGAGTTTACATGATATCGCACAAAAGAAGTGTCTTTTACATAAGCTGCTCTAAAAGTTCCGTGATCGAGCGAAAGTTCAATTGGTGACTTTACTTTACATTCACCAAGATTCTCAACTGTAAAATCGTATTTTATCATTCTATATCCTCTTTATTCATTTTATATACAATAGTAAGAAAAGAATATCTGTAAAATCTGAAAAATTCAATGGTCTGTTTTTTGGCCGCAGGTTTTATCACGAGCAAAACACTTTTTCTGCTAAGATTTTATCCCTACAAATTCCGGTGTATACGCCCTTCCCTTACGGTCACCGTCCTCGTTTCACTGCGGTCGGCAAGGGGCTCCATACCGTGCTGAATTCCTTTCGCCCCTTCCTGGAAAAATTTGTACTCAAATCAATGAATGAAAATCGATTTCACAAAGTCTACAATCTTATCAAAGAAAGCCGTTACAGAAACTAAAAGTCCCGCGCCTGAAATAAAAGTTCCAAGCGAGCTTCCCAGTGAAGAAAGTAAAAACACAAGCAAAACCCTTAAGATTCTATTTTTGTACCAGCCCTTTAATGAACCTGCATCTTCAGAAAGCTGTTCCATATCTGACACTAAAGGCTTTCTAATAAGGGCCTGAATTATTCCCGCAACAATTCCAATTCCTATAAAAGGACAAAGCGAAGTAATTGGTGCACCAATAAATGAAATCAAAATTGTCACCGGGTGTGCCAGAGAAATAATTGCACCGACTGCAGCCAAAACTCCGTTCCACAAAATCCAGCTGCCGAGCATCTTCTTGCCTGCTTCTAATCCGCCAAAAACAAAACCGCTAACTATAAGCGCAACAATAAGAACTGGAATTAACCAGCCTAAAATTTTAGAACCAAGAGATCTAGGTGGAACTTCACTGATATCAGAACAGTCAGTCTGTTTTTCACCGCGTGCAATTTCTTCCATATATTTCTGCACTCCAGGTAAGTGGCCTGCTCCTAAAACTGCTAACACATTATTTCCTTTACATTCCCAAATGTGGCTCGCAAGGTAGCGGTCGCGTTCATCAATCAAAACAGATTTTACCGTAGGAAGGAAACCCGAAATGTCTGACATCATCGAATCCATTTCATTTTCTTTCTTTAAGCTTTCAATCTGCTCAGAAGAAACCTCCTCTTTACTGAAAGCACTGGAAATTAAAACAGAAAGAAGCTTGCATTTTCCCCACAAAGAATTTTTTGCCCAGGCTCTGCGAAGCGTTACGGCAATCGGGCGGTCAACCATCTCAAGCGGAATATTCATTTCCTTTGCTTTTTTCATTGCAGCAAGCATTTCGTCTCCGGGCTTAACATTTGTTTTTAAACCCATTCTTTTCTGGTAAGAACTCAAGATGATATTTGCAAACATTAAAAATCCCATCTTTTCTTTTAACACTTTTATAATATCCATCTTGCGCCAGCTTTCAGAATCTTCCATGCTTTCACGGCGCTTTTCATCAAGCTCAACAGCAACACAATCCGGCTTTTCTGTTTCAATGGAAGCTGTAACTTCTTCTACACTTTTTTCCGAAACATGTGCAGTTCCAACTAAAATAAATTTTCTGCCGTTTAATTCTAAAACTTTTTGTGTCTTTGTATTTTCTTCTGTTCTTTCTTCATTCAAATTTTCTTCCATAAAGTCCTCTGCATTTAAATCATTTTTAATCATCTATATTTTTTATTTAGCCTGCATTTCCCATTCAGCAATTCTGTATTCAAAAAACATCTGGCTGTTTACGCTGATAACCTTTGCGTACATTTCTTTTGCACTTTCATGAATTCCAAACATATCATATAAAAGGCCCAGATAAAAATACATCTTGCCGCGTAAATTTATATCCTTTAAATTTGCAATCTGCTGTTCAAGATTTTTGTATCCGTTTTCATCATGGAACGCCCTGAGCATTTTATATTCTATGCTGTTAATGTTGCCCATTTTCCTGAGGATGCCATTGCTGTAATCTTTTGCAGCTTTTTTATTTCCAAGCATATAGTAACAGTAAGTTACAAGAATCGGGTATGAAATGTTTGTCTGATTATTTTTTCTGCATTCATAAAAAGCACTTCCGGCAGTCCTGTAGTCTTTTTCGTGCAGAGCAAGAATGCCAATGTTTTCGTAAGCATAATAATACTTTGGATTACACTCCAGCACTTTATTATAATCTTCCAGTGCCTCTTTAAATTTATCCTGCTCGTCACGGATTCCTGCCCTGTACGCATAAGCTAAGAAATAAGTTGGATCCAGTTCAATCGCCTTTGTCCACGCTTCTTCTGCTTCCTTAAATTTTCCGTAGCCCCGGAAAGCTAATCCTGAATTACAGTAAAAATCATAGTTCTTAGGATTTATTTCTATTGCCTTCAAAAAATAATCTGAGGCGATTTTATAATCATCGTGAGCATAGGCAAGTTTACCAAGGTAAGCATAAGCCATTTCATTTTTAGGATTTATGCTCAACAGGCGGTTAAAAATTTCTTCTGACTTTTCATCATTCTCAAGATAGTATTCCATCTGACCATAGCCGAACAAAGCGGTTTCATTTCTTGGTTCACTCTTTAACGCTTTTGCATAATACATTTTTGCCTGCTTATAATTTTTGTTCAGCGAAGCATTCTGTGCGTATTCAATATTTGCCGGAGCGTTGTATGGATCTGCTTTCAGGATTGCCTGTAACTGTGCAGTTCTTTCTTTTGTGTTCCCGGTTTTTTGTGCTATGGCAAGCTTTATCTCCTTAACGTCCATGCTGTTGCTGTCAATTTTTAAAAGCTCTTCACATTCATTTCTTGCTTCATCATATTTTTCAGCAGAAACTAAAAGAGAAGCTTTTATTACTCTAAGGTTAAAATCCTTTCCTAAATCTTCATCAATTGAGTCATAAAGCTTTAAGGCCGAATCGTAATTTCCATTTTCCAAAGCTGCCTGAAGTTCATTCATGAATATTTTTTTTCTAAGTGAAAAATATATTTTATTTAATTCTTCATCCTTAGATTTTTTCTGCAAAAGCTTTGAACATAAATCAAGCGCGTCCCTGTATTCTGAGCAAACGTCCAGAAGCTTAAGTTTTAAAAGGTTCAATTCATAATCGTTTTTGTATGACGAAGGAACTTCATCAAATTTCTTTAGTGCTTCCTTGTTTTTGTTTTCCCTGCATAACTGCTTTACATTAGAAATAAATTCTTCTTTATTAAAATTTGTATCTTCAACTTTAACAGGAGTTTCAGTCGTAACAGGCTTTTCAACTTTTGTAGATTCACAGCCGGCAAAAATTAAAGCTGCCAGACTGGCAAGAATTAGTACTTTTATAATTTTACACTTCATATTATTCCTTCTACTTTTTAATATTAAAACTTTTCTCAATACAATGAGTTACAAAAACTAGCGTTATTAAAGATAACATATATTAGGTTAAACTTTGAGTTTCATCAATTCAAAAATACAGTATTCAAAAATGTGTCTCAAAAATGTGTCCGCTCCCAGAAAAGACTTTTGGGGGAACGACAACCACTACTTGCGAAGCGTGGTTTTCTTTCCCCCAAGCCCCTAATCTTTCTCGCACGCTTTAAATGGCTTTGCGATGATTTGAGGCTTTGTCAGGTGGTTTCGACTTCGCTCAACCACCGAACCAAACATCATTGAATTTATTAATTCTAACAAGTAAAATCCAATTTATGAAAATACATCCATTTAAAAGATTCATAGCTTTTACTCTCTGCTATCTCATTGCATTCATATTCATTTTCGTTCTTCAGTTTAAAACTGAATCGATTATTTCTAAAAATATAAACGGATTAAATTTAACTTTAGCACAAACAGAAAAAGGTGAAAAAGAAACAAACCTTCAGAATCAATTTAAAATTGCATATAAAGGATTAATTTTAAGCTCATCGGAATTAAACCCGGCTTACGGAATTAGAGACGACGGTACAAAAGAAAACCTCATTCTGGAAAGTTATTCCCTGCCTGATGAACAAAGCGTTTTATTAAAGTTCAGGGATTTAACCTCAGTTCTATTTTATCTGTCAAAAAAGAATGAAGACACAGAATTATTTATTGTTGCAAAACCTTCAGCACAGTTTACAAAGATTAATATTCCTTACGCATTAAATAAAAATATGAACCAGGAATTCTCAAGCACTTCTTCATCAATTATTTCTACAAAGAATTCAAATTTTATTTTAAAGGCTAATAATCTTTCAAACAGTTTCATCTCACTTACTCAAGCAGAAACAACGGCAAGGTTCCAGTCATACGATCCGGGCAAAAAATTTACATTTGAAAACATTACTAACTTTGCAAAGATTGATGAAAAAGAATATTCAGAAAACCTGCAGCTGCTGCGCGATGAATTAGTTTCAAAAGTTGCAAAAAAACTTCAGACCGCCGAAAATGAAAATTTAAGCGAAAGCGAAATCACTTGCTATGTTGCAGAAATGATCAGGCTTGGAAAATATAACGAAGCATTAGACCTTATCCCTGCATCCTTCAAAAACGGAAACAAACGAACTTATGTTTCCAGTCCTTATTTCAACAATCTTGCAAACATGAACAAAGGACTTGTCATGCAGACAGAAAAATATGCATCTATGGTTTCCAATGCAATCGAAACAAAAAATCTTGCAATCTTTACAGTTGATGGAATCGGCGACTATATTTTACGCGAAAAGAAAACAGAAAAAATCAGGCAGTTACTTTTGATTCCTTCTAAAATAGAAAACTTTGAGCCAAATCTTTTACAGGCCGTTGGAATCATAACTGTATACTCAAAATTATTCTCTGCAGAAAAACCTCTTTCAGCATACTTAGAATCATATTTACAGAAATGCATAACAGTAATTGAAGATTTATGTACATTCAATAACGGTGAGCTTTACTTAAATCTTTCAGAAGATGCTGACAATTTTTACACTACAGTTTTGACAGGAACTTCTTTAGTAAAACTTGCTAAATGCGTAAATCAAACTGAATATAATCAGGGTGGACTTCTTTTAATCAATACGGCAATCGCTAAAACTGATGCAGAAAAACGCAATTCACAGCTTCTCGCTCAGATTTATCCTGTTTTATTTGATGACAACAAATTCTATCCACACACAGAAATTCTAGGCTACTACGGAGAAACCTGTGTCTGGGCATGGACCTGTGCCGAATCAATTGATTACACAGTTACCCAGGACAGCATTGTTAATATAAACATTGATTTCCCGTTGTACTTAACTCATCATGTTATCTTTAACGGAATTCCTAACTTCCATGCAAAAATTGAAATTCAAAAACAGATATTCAGGACTGACCCGCGATTTGAGACTTACAATTCTTCAGGATATATCTATCAGACTGCATCTCAAACCTTTATGTTAAAGAGCAGACACAAATCTAAAGTTGAATTAATCAGGCTTTTCTGTGACCCGCAGAAATTCACGGACGTTCAGGGAAACACGATTATTACATCAGCGAGAGAAGAATAAGCACAAAATTTCAATTTTTTCTACTGAAAAACGGCAAATTTTACACACTTTTTCACTTTTTTTTTGTAATTTATGTCTTTTTTTACGGTTTTATGGTATAATATAGAAAGTATTTTTTGCATATATTGTTGATTTTTCGACAAGGGAGCTATTTTGAATAAACACGATTTTCCAAAGATCCACTTTTACGACCAAGACTTTGTGGATATATATACAAAAACATGGAATTGGCTTGGAGATTATTGGATTGATCCTAAGACAGGAGAAAAATCTGACGACGGTCTTTTTGTTTATCCTTCACATGGAAATTTAATTTTAGACCAGACTGAATCAATTTTCTCTTCATTCTTTTTAGTTTATTCAAATAAAAATTTCCCTGCAAATCAAAACATAGATTATTTTTATTCCAAACAGGAAGACAGTGGTGCAATCCGCTGGAAGTATGATGTAAAAACCGGAAAGCCGATTTTTGAAAAGAAAAATCCTGAAGGAATCGGTCTTCCGCTTTTTGCCTGGGCAGAATTCAATCTTTATCATAAAAGTGCAAATAAACGCCGTGTAAAAGAAGTAATGCCAATCCTCCAGAAATACATGGAATGGATTGATAAAACTTTTAAAAAACCAAACGGACTTTATGCAGTTCCTTTTGAAGCTTCTACAATGTTCAATTCTCCACGAAAAGGAAGTTATTATCCTGTAGACTTTAACTCTTGTGTTGCAATTAACGCTGCCCACATGTCTGCTTTAGGAGATATCCTTAACGACAAAGACATCAGCTTCCAGTACAAGAAAATGTACTTCAGTTTAAAAACAAGAATTAACAGTTTAATGTGGGACAATGAAACAGGCTTCTATCACGATTTAGACAAAACCGAGCACAGACTCCCTCAAAAAACTATTGCAGGATTCTGGCCGCTTTTAGCAGAACTTCCAAATGCAGATAAAGCAGAAATTCTTGTAGGTCATTTGAAAAATCCAAAGACATTCGGAACAGACCACCCGTTCCCTTCTTTAAGTGCAGACTCTCCTGATTTTAAAGAAAGCGGTGAAGGTTACAAAGGCTCTGTTTTCCCTACATTCAACTTTATGATTATAAAGGGTCTTGAAAAATATCAGTACTACGGACTTGCCCGCGAATGTGCAATCCGCCACCTCTATTTTATTCTCGAAGGTTTAAGTCCTCTTGATGCAAAACAGCAGGGCGATTTATACGAAGCTTATTTACCATGCAAAGAAGGTCCTGCCTGCTGCAGAGGAGAAAGCGACTTCCCTAGAAAAAGATTCTTACACTTTATCGGTCTTTCAACTATTACACTGATGATTGAAAATGTTATCGGGTTAAGCATAAGCCTTCCACGAAAAACTGTAGACTGGATTATTCCTAACCTTGAAATAATGGGAATTGAAAAGCTCTCACTTAAACGCAACCTCATCACAATTCTTAGCAACAAGTCAAACAGAGGCTGGGGCATTCAGATGGAAAGTGAAAAGCTTTATTACTTCACAATTAACATTATAGACCAGAAAAAGAAAACCTTGCCTATACCGTCTGGTAAGTGTTCAATGCTTATAGATAAACTCTAATACGGAGGGCTGACTGACAAATGCATGCACCGAAAGCTGTAATTGAAATTGGCTCAACGGGAATTCGTTTGTTAGTTGCAGACCCTGTTGAAGACAATCAGAATAAAAAGAAACAATTTAATGTACTCGACAGAAGCGACCAGCATGTAAGCATTGGTCAGGATGTTTACACAAACGGAAACATAAGCCGCGAAACTTTACTTACCTGCATTCAGGTTTTAAACCGATACAAAGAACAGCTTGCTTCATATCAAATAGAAGAAAAAGATACAGCCGTTATAGCAACCAGTGCAATCCGTGAAGCAAAAAACAGAGACCCCTTTGTAGACCGCATTAAAGTCAAAACCGGTTTCACAGTACGCGTAATAGACGGAATTGAAGAAAACCGCTTAATGTATCTGGCAATTACCGACTGCCTTAAAGAAGAAAGTCTTGATGTAAGAAATTCAAATTCAATTATCATCGATATCAGCGGCGGCTCAACAGAAATGATGCTCTTAGAAAAAGGAACTATGATCAGCGCACACACAATCCGCCTTGGTTCTGTAATCATTGAGCAGCAGATGAAAAGCATGATAAGCACTACCGATGATATACAAAAGTTTATAGAAGACTTTATCAGAAATACAGCAAATAATTTAAAAGCAGAAATAAACCTTGAAAATGTTGAGCAGTTTATTGCCGTAAGCAGCGACATGCGAATTGCAGCCCTTTTCTCTGGAATGCCGGTTTCACCTTTTCTGTGGGAAATCTCCAGAGGATCGTTTGAAAAATTTGTTGAAGAAATCAGATACGCTCCTTTAGAAGAAATTATTGCCAAGTTCAAAGTAAAATTTGCTGATGCACAGACATTTAAAATTGCCCTTATCGCCTACAGTGCTTTCTTGAAAATGACAAACGTTAAAACAATCATTGTACCGGAAACCTCTTTAAGAGAAGGCTACCTGTTAAGCTCGAAAAAAAACTCAGCTGCAGAAATTCACGACGAGTTTACCGACCAGATTATAGCAAGTGCTTCATCGCTATTAAGAAAATATAAGGGTGATGCAAAGCATGCAAACTTTGTAATGAACACAAGCTTAAAGCTTTACGATGCAATGCAAAATGAATTAGGACTGGAAGATTCTGCAAGAACACTTTTAGCAGTCAGTGCAATCCTTCACGACATTGGAGTTTTTATTCAGGCAGACAATCACAACCTGCATTCAAAATACATTATTTCCAATTCAGAAATTTTCGGGCTAAACCGCGACGAAAAAAATATTGTTGCACTCATTACAAAATTTCATAAAGGAAGTTTAATGCCTCAGGACGACAGCGAATTTAAATTGCTTTCCAGAAGCAGCCGCTTAATCATCCTTAAGCTTACGGCAATTCTTCGCGTTGCAGATGCTTTAGACAGAGGACACAGACAAAACCTTACGAACTATACGATTCATTTAGCACAGGACACAATCACTTTAAGAATAAAAGGCTATAAAAATCTTTCGCTGGAAAAAATAGCAATCGGGCAAAAAGGTGATTTGTTTGAAAATGTCTTTGGATATAAAATTGTTCTTATATAACGGAATGTGGAATGGAAAAAAAGTTTTTTAACAGGGAACTAAGCTGGATAGAATTTAATGCACGCGTTTTAAATGAAGGAACCAGAAACGAACTTCCCTTACTGGAAAAAATAAAATTCCTCGCAATCACAGAAAGCAACTTTGACGAATTTTTTCAAGTTAGGGTTGCTTCAATTAAAGAACAAATTCGAAATGCAAATTCTAATGACGAAACTGCACAAAAATTATGTGAAGAGAATAAATTAATTCTAAAAAAAATCAGTTCAAGATGCCACGAATTAATTTTACAGAGAGCCACTTTTTTAAAAACAAAAATCTTTCCTGAATTAAAAAGAAACGGAATACGCTATATAAAATCAAATGAATACACAAAGGCACAAAAATCCTACTTATATGAATACTTTAAGTCAGAAGTTTTTCCTGTTTTAACGCCGCTTAGAACAGACACAATTATTTTGCCTCACATTCCAAACCTAAAGCTTGTGGCAGCATTTTTACTGGAAGCAAAATCAATTTTACAAAAAGTTAAAAATGCACTCACTGCAAAAAACAGCAGCAACTTAATTGCACTTGTTCAGATTCCGGAAAATCTTGAGCGCCTTATCTGGCTTCCTTCAGATGATAATGAACACACAAAAACTTTTGCTTTACTTGAAGATGTAATTTCATCCTTTGCTTCAGAATTATTCCCGGGATATAAAATAAAAGAAAACCTGTGCTTTAAAGTTAACCGCGATGCAGATTTAACAGTTGATGAAAACAATTCCAACTTTATAGAAGCCATGCAGGAAGTCCTCGAAAAAAGGCAGTCATCATTTATTGTGCGCCTCATGTACACCGGAAACGCAAAAAAACTTCTTGAAGAGATTAAGAATCAGCTGAACCTCGATGAAGAAGACATTTACAACATCGATTCAGTTTTAAACCTGAAAGTCTTAAACAACATAGAACTTTCAGAAAACAAAGAAAACCTTTTGTATCCGCAGTGGAAACATTTTGAAAGCAGCAGTCTGCCAAAAGAAAACACCTGCTGGAATTCAATAAGACAAAAAGACATTCTGCTTCAAACTCCATACGAATCGTTTGACAGTTTTATCAAGTTCTTAAAAGACGCTTCTGTTGACCCGTATGTCCTTGCAATAAAAATGACTCTCTACAGAATAGGTTCTGCCTCTCCAATAATTCAGGCGCTGAAAGAAGCAGCTCAAAATGGAAAGCAGGTTACAGTCTTTGTAGAACTCAAGGCACGCTTTGATGAAAAACAAAACATCAGCTGGGTAACGGAATTAGAAAAAGTTGGCGTTACAGTAATTTACGGAATTGTAAATTTAAAAGTTCACGCAAAAATCTGTATGATAATCAGAAAAGAAAGTGACGGCATAAGACGATACGCACATTTGAGTACAGGAAACTACAATGTAGAAAATTCAAAGCTTTATTCTGACCTTTCAATTTTTACCTGCAGAAACGAAATTACAAACGATGCAACTTTATTCTTCAACGCAATTTCCGGCTACAGTTCAATTCTTGCCATGCCAAATTTATATATGGCACCAATTTCAATGAAAGAAAAACTCCTGGAACTTATAGACAAAGAAATAAAGCTTTCAACCCCGGAAAGAAGCGGACACATAATTGCAAAAATGAACAGTCTGTGTCATCCGCAGATTATAGAAAAACTTTACGAAGCAAGTAGAGCCGGCGTTAAAGTTGAACTCAATGTAAGGGGCATCTGCACACTAATTCCAGGTGTAAAAGGAATGAGCGAAAACATAAAAGTTGTAAGCATAATCGACAGATACCTTGAGCACTCACGCGTATTTTATTTTGAAAACGCAGGCGACGAAAAACTATATTTAAGCAGTGCCGACTGGATGGAAAGAAATTTAGACAGGCGAATTGAATTAATGTTCCCGGTTTTAGACAAAGATATTTTTAACTACATCAAAGAAATTCTTTCCGGATATTTTATGGATAACACTCACAGCTATACTTTACAAAGCGACGGAAAGTGGCAGAAAAATTCTCCAAAAGCAAAAGAAAGTGAATACAGGGCACAGGAAGTTTTATACAAAAAATACAAAGCAAAAGAAGTCACAAAAAACTCCCTGCACGATACAGAATTCTCTGTCAGAAGAAATAACTAAACCCCACCCGGCTTCACTATGACAGGCTTCACCACAAACACATTTACTCAATCCAGTTCATGCTTCGCTTAACGGCTTTCTGCCACATAGAATATAGTTCAGCCCGCTTTTCTTCATTCATATCAGGAACAAATTCTTTATCAGTTTTTCTGTTTTCTAAAATTTCTTCCTTCGACTTCCAGAAGCCGCACGCAAGCCCCGCAAGATATGCAGCACCCAAAGCAGTAGTTTCAACATTCTTCGGCCTCAAAACAGTAGCTCCTAAAATATCACTCTGGAACTGAAGCAGAATATCACTTACAGAAGCCCCGCCGTCAACATTCAGTATATTAATCGGAATACCGGATTCTTTAACCATTGTATCAAGAACATCCTTCACCTGAAACGCAATACTTTCAAGCGCTGCCCTGCAAATATGTGCTTTCTTAACACCTCGCGTAAGACCAAGAATTGCACCACGCGCATACATATCCCAGTAAGGAGTTCCTAAGCCTACAAACGCCGGAACAATATAAACTCCATTCGAATCTTCAACCTTTGCAGCAAACTCATTTATTTCTGCCGCTGAATTTATAAGCTCAAGTTCATCGCGCAGCCACTTAATAACAGCCCCCCCAATAAACACACTTCCTTCCAGAGCGTACTCAACTTTTCCGTTCATCCCCAGAGCAACAGTTGTCAAAAGCTTGTCAGAGGAAATCGCCTTATCGCCTGTGTTCATCAGCATAAAGCAGCCAGTACCATAAGTATTTTTTGCATCGCCTTTATTAAAACAGCCCTGCCCGAAAAGAGCCGCCTGCTGGTCGCCAATAGCAGAAGCAATAGGAATTTCTGCACCGCAAAGATCTTTATCCGTAACACAATAGACGCAGCTTGAATCTTTAACCTCAGGTAAAATTGAACGCGGAATATTTAAAAGCTCCAGAAGTTCATTATCCCAGTCCAGAGTGTGAATGTTAAAAAGCATGGTTCTGCTCGCATTAGTCACATCCGTTACATGGCACTTACCGCCCGAAAGCTTCCAGATTAACCAGGTATCAATTGTTCCCGCAAGAATTTCTCCCCTTTCTGCTTTTTCCCTCACGCCAGGCACATTATCCAGAATCCATTTAATCTTTGTCGCACTAAAATATGAATCCACCTTAAGCCCGGTTTTCTCGCGAATCATTTCAGCCTTTCCCGACTTAACCAGTTCCTCGCAGGTTTTTGCCCCTCGCCTGCACTGCCACACAATCGCATTGTAAACACTCTTACCAGTATTTTTATCCCACAGAACAACAGTCTCGCGCTGATTCGTAATCCCGATCGCAGCAATCTCATCCTTCTTTATTTCCAAATCGACAAGAACATTTTCTAAAACAATAAGCTGGCTCTTAAAAAGTTCATCCGCATTATGTTCAACCCAGCCCGCCTTAGGATAAATCTGTGTAAACTCTTTTTGCGAAAATCCGAGGGGTGTTGCATTTTTATCGTAAACAACCGCGCGGGAAGAAGTAGTTCCCTGGTCCAGCGCAACAATATATTTTTTCTCCATATAAAATCTCCCAAAACTAGTTCTAAAATCATACCACAGTTTTTATAAATCTTGTATTTTTTTTATGGACGAAATTCCTCTCAATAGAAATTATTAACTCTCAATACGACTTCATTTCTCTTTGTCCCGGCTTTTCAGGGTTCCAGGCCAAGCCTTCCATTCTTCGAACTCGCTCCGCTCGCCCTTCCAATCCGGCGTAGAATTTTTGAAATTTCTTTAATTGAAAACCCACATTTCGCGTGATATAATTTTAAATATATTCACAAAAACAACTTGGAGAAAATATGAGTGACGAATTAGACCCAACCATTGCAGCCTTGTTACATGAAACTGTAAATTCAACAGGACCTGAAATTTCTGATGAATCAAATAATTATGGTGAAAAACAATTTGAAGCTAAAATGGCTGAACATTTTAAATCTGAAAGCGATACTAACACAGGCATTAAAACAGACGAAATTCGCGAAGTAGATTTAAGCATTACTCATTTTGACAAATCAACATTCGAAAAAAAATTTTTAGATGAACCAAGTCCAGTTTTTGATGATCCAAATTATTATAAAGCGTGTTTAACAGGAGAAGGAGAAAGCTCTCAGAGACTTCACCAGATTTTAGTTAAATACTTAAACTGTCAGGACAAAAATGACAAGACTGTTTACCGACAGCAGATTGTAAATGCATACTGGGAATTTTTAAGAACCCTCTCGCAGAAAATAGGCTCGCCATCCTTCTCAGACTGTAAAAAAATGGCCTTCAGATTCGGCGTAGTGCTTCCTTCATTATTCAGCCCGGAACAGAAAACCTTCTTTGCAAAATCTATTCCAAACAATAATACCGGCGAACCAGTTTTATATATGGACGAATGGATAAAAGAAATAGTTAAAGGCCGAATGAAGCTCAGTACCACGGATGAAGTTCCAACCAAATCAAAAGGACCTCAGGCTGATCAGCAGAGAATTATGGCGTTAAAGTCAAAAAACTCCGGTAAGCTTCAAAGTGCAGAAAACCTGGTAAACATCCGCGAAAGTGAAAGACGAAATCTTGAAATTGAAATTCAGGAACGAGTTAAGTTTTTATGCGAACACGAAGAAATCTTAGGCCTGCAGCCTCACCGCGCAACATATACAGACTTACAGAAAAAAGCATTCTCTGAAATTACAAACAGATTCCACGAACTGCAGAAAATTGACCGTGAATTAAATAACTATCTCCGCGAATTAAAAGACGCAAAAGAAATAGAATCAAACCTTGATGCAAAATCTACAGCAGAAGCATTTAATGAACCAAGCGTAGGCAAAGATGAAATTCTTTCTGAAATGAATACAATCCGTCAGATGGCAAAAATGACTTGCGGACGACAGGGAAATCAGTTCCCTATTATGACACGAGAATTTTTCCACTGTATGGATATTGGAACAGGCTTCAGGGAAAATGTTTTACAGGAGCTTGAATGGATTGAATCAATAGACCCTGAATGTTTCTGCCGAATTCACCGTGGAGTTTCGCACCGAATTGTTCCTTATGTTTTGCTGGTCCCTACTTACGGCGACAACGGTTTCTGCTGGGAACCATTTGACAGATTTAACCGTGTAACAAGCCGTGGCCGAATTGTAATCCCAATGTATCCAAGAGATTTAAAAATTGCCTGCCTTATGGCGGTTGGTGATTTAAGATGGCAGGTTGCAAAAGAAAAAGCATCCTTCGACTGGATGAGCGACGGACTTACCGGAAGATATTATCAGTATCTTGAAGAAAACAAAATGAAAGGCGACATAAAACAATTCTTTATAGACGATTATATTTTGTGGATTACAAAAGAAGCAAACGGTACCCAGAAACTGCCAAAAGAAGTTCGTGACATTTTCTGGCGATACATGCCATTTACACAGGAACGCAAAGACGAACTCAAAATGCGCTCACTTGTGTATCTGGAACTCTGCAAAAAGGATTACAACCGCAGCATAAGCGACGGCTATTAATCTTTATATTTTATTATTTACCCCACTTTTCCTGTTCAGCTTTTTCTTCCTCAGTCGGCAATACAGAAGCAGGCATTTTAGTTTTATGTTCTGTGTTTTCCACCTGAGTTTCAGCTTCATCAGATGAAGATGCAGCAGGTTTTGTGTAACGGCCACCACGGCGTCTGAACCAGGAATCTTCAAATTTATGCTCGTTACCAAATTTCTGGATAAGCTTCATACTTACTTTACTGTAAATGAAAAAGCTTAGGAAAAGGCCTAAGATAATGGCAACCATTACAGTAATCATATAATAATCGCCTGAATCAACTTTAACAAAATATCTTAACAGTAAAACTCCGCCAGCAGTAAAAAGAAAAATTAAACCTAAAGTTAAAACAATATTTGCAAGTGTAGAAAGAACTACAAATAAAACTGTAAACGCTTTTTTATTCATTCAGCTTCTTCCTCATTTTTTTTGGCTTCTTTTGCTTTTTTAGAATCTTTTGCAATAGCAACAAGAATTGAAATCAAAAATAAAGCTCCGCAAACTACAACAAAACTGTCTGCAATATTGAACGTAGGCCATCTGTCCCAGGAAAGGAAACCTTTTGTTCCAATCCCAAACCATTTGAAATCTAAAAAGTCTACAACGCCTGCCGGTCTGAAAATTCTGTCGATTATATTTCCAAGTCCACCGCCCAGAATTCCGCAGATTGACCATCGCTGAAGCTTTGTAAATTCATTGTTCCTAAAGTAAACAACAAATACAACAGCAATAACAATAAGCGGGATTACAGAAAATAAAACTTTTCTTACATTATCACTAAAGCCTGCACCAAAGCTGAAGGCAATTGCAGGATTTCTAACATGAATGAGTCTGAAGAAATTTCCAAGAATGTTTATAACAGCTCCATCTTCACCAGTATATAAAAGTGGAATGTACTTAACAACTAAAGCTTTAGAAAGCTGGTCTAGGATAATTGCTACTACGGTTAAAATTACAGGCAGCAATTTTGATTTTAATGTTTGTTTTTCGTTCATGCGTTTAAATATACTAAAGACAAGCCGTTAAGTCTAGAAAAAATTATTCTGAAGCCTCGCTCAAATCCTGTGATTCTGCATCTGGAACTTCTGCACCGGGAGCTTCTGGCGGCAAGATTTTATTGCAGACTCTTTCAATCTCTTTTGCAAAATGATTTGAAAGATAACAGGTTCTGTCTGTTTCAATTTTTAATAAATATGCAAGAAACGGATAAGTATTTTCTACAGGACCATAGCCTTTTGTTTTATATGAAGCAGAAAGCTTACTTAAATCAAAAGTATAATCTACCAGATTATTTTCCTGCCTTACAGTTTTCATAGAATTACATAAATCTTCATCACCCAGTAAAAGAACAAAATCGTTTTCATCCGGGTTAGAAAGAGTTATTAAAGCTTCATATTCCTGCATAAAAATTTTTTTATTATAAGAATAAATTTTTTTATAGGTTTCAAAATCCTTGTATTTAAGTCTTCTGAATTCAAGATGTCTGTAGGGCCTTAAGTTTTTTACTCCCTTGAACCACTTTACATCATTTGTGAAAAACTCAGCACTGTACACTTCGTAACCGTCATGAGCAAGCCTGTTTATTGTATGACTGTAAAAATCAATTGGAGCTGTTTTTGGTGGAATAAACAAAACAATTTTTCTTGTGGCAGAAAGCCTTTCTTCACAATATTTTTTTTGCAGCACTAAATTCTGTACCTTAAACTGTTTCTGTTCTTTAAACCCTTCCTTAAAGTTCCCGGTAAAATATGTTTTCTCTGTTTTCACATTCAATTTTTTCTCAGAAAGCTTTGCCGGCCTAAAATATACAAAAAGAAATGCGACAAAAACCGTAAAAATTAAATTAACGGAAGAAATCAGTTTAAATGCAATTCCATAGCGGTCTATTACCAGATTAGACATAAGTCTTAATAACGCTCTGAAATTCCATATAAATGTAAAGAAAGTAAGCAGGAAAAGAATTATCTGAAACTCTGAAACACCAAAAATGCAAATACTTACAATGGAAGCAATCAAGGCAATTGTTGGAAGAACCGAAAGTGAATCATCTTTTGCATTAGTAATAAAAAAGAAGCGGATGTTTGTAACAAATAGTAAAACAAGAATTAAAATCTGAGAAAGCATTTCCTGATTCATATAAAGCATTTTATAGTTTATAAAAAGCAGTTTCAACTGATATTCTCTATACTTTAACTGTTACATGGTAAAAACTTGACTTCCGGCTAATTTGGAGTAGCACTCAGGATTAGTCGGATATTATTATAATGCACTTTATAAATATCAGCGGTCACATTCTGCCATATTTAAACAGAATGAAAAAACAGTTCAGAGTACTCTTAATAACTGGTTCTCGCCAGATTGGAAAATCAACTTTACTAAAAGAAAAGTTTCTCACAGACTATAAATATGTTACCCTCGATGATTCAAAAAATACAGTTTCATATTCTATAAATGATGATTATGGAACATTAAAAGTTGCAGAAAATACTCCTGACTATGAGAAATAAACATATCTCCCCGCCAGCAAAAAGCAAAGTGCTTCAACCAGGGCAAGAGGAGTCATTGTGTACTTCTCTTTGCTGCTGGTGGAGAAAAAATTCATTACTGTGTTTATAAAAAAGAAGCCGGCAAAAACATAGCAGATAATCTTTGTGGCCCCGGAAGAAAACCACATCCTCATAAAGCCGCCTGCCTGCAGAAGAATCAGTCCTGCAAAAATTTGTGTAAGCAAAGAACCAGCACTTGCCGCCCTCAACGCAGGAGGAAGCACTTTATACTTTCCGCCCATTGTAAACTCCCCGAGAGGCAAACCTGCAATCAATAAAACTTCAAAAGCAGCCACTATAAATAACAATACAGCGCCCAAAATACTAAATACTTCTCTCATTTTCTTTATCCCTTCGTTCAGTCTGATATCCGTTTACTTTGAAATTCCGTCTGTAACTTTTGTAATCCATTTAAGGCAGTCTTCATTTAATTTTTTCAGCTGTTCAGCAGCTTTTACTTTCTGGAAACCGCCATCCATAACTGCCGTTATAACCGGTGAAACTAGTGACAAATCGCACAGCCCCATGTGACCTATGTTCTCATAATGAATGTTCGTGTAAATTGTGCTGCTGCTGTCCAGAAATTTTGCATTGTTTCCGTACTGGTCCCACTCCTTCAAATGCGGATAAGAAGCATCAGAATAAATGCTTAATACAGGAACGCTATAATCCTTCTGATTAAAAACAAACTTACCGTTTTCAACACCTGTAATGTCATACATAAATGGCGATTCCAGAGCAATCACGCCGGTTACATCATCCCTGATTCTCGCCATAGCATAAGCTGCAGACCCGCCCAACGAGTGTCCTTCTACAATAAATTTACAGCCGCCAGATTTTGCTTTCCAGTCATCCATAACAGCATTCAGATCATCTGTCCTTATTTCCATCCACTTATGAAAAACTTCATAGGCTTTCTCCGGGTTTTCATCAGGTTTTAACGCAGACATCTCCATAAAAAAGTCCCTGCTTGGACCGCATTTCTTTCCGTTTTCATACACAACACTTGCTGCCTGCCCCGGATGAGCCACCGCAAGAACAGTATATCCGTAACTTGCAAGCTCCCTGTACAAAGTCAGATTGTTATCTATGGTTCCGCATGATCCGTGAGAAGCAACAATAACCGGCTTGTCTTCGCTGCAATCTTTGGCATACCACTTCCTGACCTGCAGCTGCCTTGTGCTTCCGTCAGCAGAATATGGATCCGCCTTATCCTCGTTCACCCAATAATCCTCTGAAGCAACCTGATATTTTCCTGTAACCGGAATATTTTTTACGGGCGGGAACAAAATAAACTTAAGTGCAACTATCACCACCAGAATTATTGCAATTATACTAATCATTTTTTTCACCTTCTTATTCCCTGAAATGCCATTCATTATTTATCCCCTTTCAGTTCGCGTTTCAGTATTTTCCTGTAAAAGTCCATGTCCGCCTTAATCCTTTCAAGCCCGTACTCAAGCATGTAGAGCTGGTAATTGTCTATGTTTGTTACGGCCTGCTCAACACTCTTTTCACCCGACACCTCAAGCAGATTCCTGACAAGCGCAGGGTCTTCCTTTATTCGCTTAGTATTTCTTTCTATTACAGTTTTCTGCGTTTTATTAACATAATCTTTTATGGCAAGAAGCTTAGTGTATTCTCCTTCCAGATCAGAAATATACGACTCCAGAAATGCAACCCTTTTTTCACCGGGAGCAATTCCAAGAAAGAATAGCTTACCCTCTTCCATGCTTTTCATCTTCTGGATATTCATGGGAGTTCCCACCCAGTTTTTATAATACTTCACTCCTTCAGCCGTTATGCTGTACTGCTTCTTGAGAATGTTATTGTCCACAAATTCGGTCACAGATATATATCCCTTTTCCAGAAGCTTCTTAATTGCAATCTGCATGCTGCCAAGACTGTCGCTGCAAACCGTAGAAAGATTCTGCTGTATATAAGTGCGCATTTCATAAATTGTCATTGCCCTAAATAAAAGCAAACTAAGGATAATATTTTCCACAGGCATGTCCTCCTTAACACATTACTAATAGTAATATTACTAATAGTAATAATATCTGTCAATACCTTTTCCTTTACTGTGAAAATAAAAACACTCTTATTTCACATAAAAAAATTTTGTATTATAATATGGTAGAGAGAGTTTATTATGAGTTATTCATATGTGGGCTTAATTGCTTTTTTTGTTCATATAATCATTAACTTCACTGAATTAACTGTTTCGCGAAAACAAAATATTTCAAAACCTCAAAAGGTGTATAAGTACTTTTTGTTTTTTGTACTTGTTTATTATGTTTTTGATATACTCTGGGGCTTTATCTACAGCCTGAAATTTCAGCTCCTTTCGTTTATCTGGACAGAACTGTATTTTGTTTCTGTAGCTATGGCTGTTTATTTCTGGACAAAATTTGTTGTTAAGTATATAGAAGGAAAAAATGCCTTTACTTCGATTTTAAAATTTTCAGGAATCATTTTTTTAGTATTTGAATTTGTCTCTCTGCTCCTGAATCTTTTCCTGCCCGTAATGTTCTACTTTGATGATCTTGGCGCTTACCATACATCCATTGCCCGCACTTTAACTATGGCATTACAAACCCTGCTTTTTGCTACTACAGCATTCTATATGTTTGCAGTTGCAATAAAAAGTAAAGGTAAAATACGAAACAGACACTTTTGCGTCGGCTGCTTTGGAATTTCCATGACAGTCTTTGTTATTCTTTCTACGCTTTATCCTATTCTTCCATTTTACTCACTGGGATATTTATTCGGCACCTGCTTTCTGCACACCTTTGTTCTTGAAGATGAAAAAGAGTCCCGCCGCATTGAACTGGAAAAGCTTTTTAAACTGGAAGAGCTGCACGAAAAAGAACTTGGTACCATGAGAAATATTGCATACACCGATTTGCTCACAGGCGTTAAGAGTAAAAATGCATATCAGGAAGAAGTACAGATAATTGATGAAAAAATCAAGGAAGGTCTATTGGAATCGTTTGGGCTTGTTGTTTTCGATTTAAATGATTTGAAACGCATAAACGATATCAAGGGACACGATGCCGGAGACAAGTATCTCAAGTCTGCCTGCAAAATAATCTGTGAAACCTTTAAGCACTCGCCTATTTTCCGCATTGGTGGTGATGAATTCATTGCTTTCCTGATTGGCGAGGATTTTTCTAACAGAGAAAGCTTAATTTCTGGCTTTGAACATTTGATGAAAGAAAATCAGTCTAATGATGATATAGTGATTGCATTCGGCTATACAGAATTCATGGAAAATCAGGATAACAACTACTCTTCTATATTTAACCGCGCTGACCTTAAGATGTACGAAAGAAAAAAGAAGATGAAGAGCGCTATATAAATTTACTTGAAGAATTACTTTTTTGCGTGATATAATTTTTATGTGGCAGAGTTATTTATTGTAGCAACACCTATTGGAAATTTAGGGGATATTACTTACAGGGCCTTAGAAACTTTTAAGAGTGTCGATTTAATTGCAGCAGAAGATACGCGGCACACACTGGAGCTTTTGACTCATTTTGAGATTAAAAAACCGTTGATTAGCTGCAGGGCTCAAAATGAAGCGGCTGTTGCTGAAAAGATTATTAAGGAGCTTGCTGAAGGTAAGAATGTTGCTTTTGCAAGTGATGCTGGAACTCCGGGAGTCAGTGATCCGGGGGCTGTTCTTGCACTTAATGTCCGAAAGGCGGGCTATAAAGTAACTCCAATTCCCGGCGCGAGTGCTTTTGCAACTTTAGTGAGTGTAGCTGGTGCCGGCGGAAAAACCATAATCTTTGAGGGCTTTCTTTCACCAAAACCTGGCAGAAGGCGAAAAAGACTCAAGGAACTGATGGAAACTAATGCGGCAATTGTTTTGTACGAAAGTCCATACAGAATAGTTAAGCTTTTGACTGATATTGCCGATATTGATAGTGAGAGGCGTGTCGTCGTAGGCAGGGAGCTTACGAAACTTCACGAAGAAATAAATGATGGAAAAGCGGCGGATGTTCTGGCAGATTATTCTTCCAGGGCAAAAATTCTTGGCGAGTTTGCTGTTTTTATTGCAGGAAATAGTAATAAAAATGCTAAACTTTTCGAAGAAAATTCCGATAATATAAGCGAGGCGTAAAATGATGATAAATAAGATTTCTAGTGTTAACGTTATTAACAATTTGCAGAATGTCAAGAAAGCAAATGCTACTTCTAACGTAAAAGAAACTGCTGATGAAATCAGTATTTCTGAAGAAGCAAAAGCAATGCAGGAAGCCTATAAATTGGAGCAAATTGCAAAAGAGACACCGGATATTCGCGAAGATTTAGTTGAACGCGTTAGACAGAAGATTCAGGATCCAAATTACCTGAACGCTGATACTATTGCAGCAACAGCAGACAAGATTCTAAGCGCTTACGGATTGTAATTTCTGTAAATTTAGGGGATAAATTGGGCGGACAATCAGTTCCGCTCTTTTTTTTTAAAAATTATCAAGTTTTATTGGCAGGAGATTTTATCAAATGGCAGACTTTGTGTTCAAAATATCACCAAATGTTGTTTTAGGTTCATACACTTCAAGTAGATTAGGTCAGTTAGTTTCAGACTACGGCAGCAAATTTATGCTTATTATTGACCCTATTCTTAAAGAATTTGGCACAACTGAAAAGATTACAAAGTCTCTTACAGACAGAAATGTTGATTACTTTACTTTTGAGGAACTTCCATCCAATACAGATACTTCTATCCTGGAAAATGCATTAACGCTCGCAAAAGAAGCTCATGTTCACGGAGTTATTGCCTGTGGCGGCGGTCGTACTCTAGCAGTAGCAAAAGCTTTATGCGCTTTATATTATGAAACTCACGATATTTATGATTTTATAGACGGAGCAACACCTTCTACAGCACCACTACCTTTAATCTGTCTGCCTACAACAATGCGCGACAACTTTATTTTTACAGAAAGAATTCCAATTGTTGATTCAAGAAGCAATATCATTAAACTTATAAAAACTCAGCCGGGCTTATGCAAACTCGTTGTATGGGATCCTTCCCTTTCACTGGGACTTACAGAAAAACAGAATTCAGCTATGGCCCTGGAAACTTTGTCTTTGGGCGTAGAAGCTTATATGAGCCAGAAGTCAACATTCTTCAGTGATATGTTGATTGAAAAGGGACTGGAATTGTTCAGCTACGGAATTGACGGCTCTCCAACACTTACAATCACAACCCCTCGCGAAGTTTTGTATTGCCAGGCAGGCTGTATGACAAGTTTGGGTGCAGCAACAAGTTCATTGGGAGCCTGTACTTTAATCGCGCTCGCAATCAATGGCCGCTATAAAATTTCCCGCTCGCTTACAAGTACAATTCTTTTGCCATACATTATTGAAGACGGTGCAAAATTCCAGGCTTCACGATTAGCTAAAATTGCTAAGATTCTACGCGCCTGTCCTGAAGACACAAAAGATGCAGATGCCGTTACAGCGTTTGCCGAATATGTAAGACAGAAAATTGCAAAAGTAAATCTTCCTTCAAGATTAAAGGAACTTTCTCTTTCTATAGAGCAGCTCACACTTGCTGTAGAAGACTGCGGCGATATGGACTTAATCAATTCTTTGCCTCGAAGCATGACAACAGATGATTTATTTGAAATTATAAAGCAGGCATACTAGATGATAGCACCAGAAAAACTATATCAACTCGAAAGCGGACAAAAACGAAGAAAGCTTGCATTAACTTTTGGTGAACTAGAACGCGACATTGCAGGAATTGCAGAAAAAGGTCTTGAGTATAATTTTAAGCAGCTCTCAAGAACTGATTACATAAAAGCTGTTGCGAAATTAGTTTTAGAAGATCCCAAGCTCCCGGAAAGCAGTGCCTCTCAGTTAAAAAAGCTTCTAGAAGAAATTCCTCTTGATGAAAGGCGCGTCTGTAACTTTGCCCGCAATGAACTTTTGAAAATCATCGGAACCTTCCCCGCTGAATGGGATTTGGTGATTGCACCGCATAGCAGCGAAAAACTTACCGTTGAAAAAAGAAATTTCTATAAAGGCGTTTGTGTTTATGCAGAAGATATCCGCTCTCCGTTTAATTTAGGAAGTATTTTCCGTACGGCTGAAGGACTTGGCTGCGAAAAAGTTTATATTTCACCAAACTGCACTGACCCTGAACAGACAAAAGCTATACGAAGCGCAATGGGCTGCATAGAAACATTAGGCTACACCCGCTCTTCTTTAGACGAACTGCCGGCTGATGTCCCGGTTTTTGTTCTGGAAACAGGCGGAACACCCATAGATGAATTTGATTTCCCTGAGCAAGGAATCGTTATAATTGGTTCTGAAGAATTAGGAGTAAGTCCCGAAGCGTTAAAACGAGCAACTTACGGCAGGGTTTCTATTCCAATGAAAGGATTAAAAGCTTCATTAAATGTAGGCGTTGCGTTCGGAATTCTAATGCAAAAGTGGGTTGAATTCCTGGAAAAAAGCGATAGTTGAACAAGTTCCTGCGGTCTCTGAGTGAAGAATTGCAGTGGTTGAACTAGAGTTGCGGTGATTGAGCTAGAGTTGCGGTGGTTGAGCTCGTCGAAACCACTGTATACAGAGCAACGCGTCATTCCGAACTTGTTTCGGAATCTGTATGGATAGAGACTGACAGATACTGAAATAAACCCTGCATGACACAAAATAATCCTGTCATTCTGAACTTGTTTCAGAATCTGTATGGATAGAGACTGACAAATACTGAAATAAATTCAGCATGACTACGCGCTTAAACAGTGGCGAGCTTGACCGGTTTGTCGGATTTGAAGTGCATGTTAGGTTTTATTTCTTAAAGTTATTACAAGCTTCTTCGACCTTCTTAAAATCAATTACAATTTTTCCAACAGGAAATTCTGCTTCAGTTGCAGTGCATTTTTTTTCATACAAATTCTTTGCAGTTTTTTCTATTTTTTCGCGATTATCTTTACAGAAATTATACTCTGCCAGCATAAGCATTTTGTAACTGAAGTCTCCCTCATCATTGATTTTGTAATCTGTGAGTTCGGAAGATGGAACTGGTATCATAGAATTAAAGCGAAGAGTTCCATACAATTTTTCCTTACTTCTCATGTAAATTGTTGTAAGATTATTTTTTCGGATTTTACCGTTATCGTAATCTTTATCTTTTGGAGAAGACATCGGAACAAAATATTTAAAACCATTTATTTCAGTTATAATACCGACATATTTTCTGTGATATGTTCGTTCATTTGGTTTGTTTTTCATTACGTGAGTTTCGATTTTTGAAAGGTAAGCAATATATTCATCACTTACAATATAAAAAACATTATCTTCTGCCATTCTGTCCCCAAAAATAAAAAAGGCGACATTTAAGTCGCCCGTTAAGTTCTCCAGTTTGGGTCGGAGCGTACCCAGTTTAAGTTTTCCGCTTTGAGTCGGAACGTACTCAGTTTAAGTTTTCCACTTAGGGCAGGAAAGCTCCCAATAATTAAAATATAACCTTGAATATTGCAGAAGTCAATAGGAAATATTTCTATCTGTTATCAAATCTAGACAATCTTTACTTGGATGAATTTATTTTCTTATTGATATTTAATAATTACTCTGAATATATTTTATTCTATAAATTTAAAAGCTCTTTTTTCTTTGCATCATATTCGTCTTGAGTTATTGCACCATTATCAAGTAATTGCTTAAATTTTATTAATTCATCTGCATTTGATGTATTTATTTTTTCTTCGGTATTATTATCAATTTGAATAATTGGATTAAATTTTTCAGAAAAGCAATTACTAAAAAACTTATCTGCATTAGGCTTGAATTGATTTTCTATTCCAAGAAGAATTACTTGTCCATCATTCTTTTCAATTGCAAGTAAAATTCTATCTTGATTTATCATACCTGCAAGTAATCCGACAACTCCTAATACCAATGCACCAGCCACAGCTTTACCAGTATCTTTTTCTGCTTGTGTTCCTCCAACATAGTGAACTTCTGATACTTCATTTTTTTTAATTCCAAAATATACATTTTCACCCATTACAACTGTTTCTATATACAGACCTTCTTTTTCTGCTGATAAAACACATCGAGGAGCTTTTAGCATATTTGACTTAATCATATCTTCAATATGATTAATTCCTGCATATAAGTATATGTCCGAAAATTTAGGAGAAAATGAACTATACCCACCAACAATGTTTTTTGCTTCAGCTTTTGAAACGCTGTTTATATGTTCGCCTCCAGATTTACTAGCATCTTTCTTTGTTACTGCAACAACAATAATTGCAATGATAAAGGAAATAATAAATAGAAAAGTAAACATTTTGACCTCCGAGTTTTCTATTTTATTTTTTGGAAATGTCGGATGACTTTACTTATTAACAATAAGCAGGCCAATGAGCCTGTCCACATAACATAATTTTACAGGTTTTAACTACGATTCATTATTAAATGATTTCTTTAAGCGCTCAGTAATTCCCTGCAGCTGTTCCTCTGAAGTAATATTAAACAATTTCAAAACAAACTGATCGATTTGTTCATAGTTAATATCACCTTCAATATAGTGGTCCATTGAATCCGCAAGATTTACTAAAGAGGTCAGTTTTTTCATGGCATCAGGAGCCTTACTTGGTTCATGGTGATATCGTAAAACTTCAGAAATTGATTCCGGGAAATTCCACTTTTCTGCAATCTTAGCACCAACTTCACCGTGGTTTACGCCGGCAACAAGAGTCTCAAATAATGAAGTACTTATTCCCTTTTCCAGACACAGGTTTTTAATCTTTTCTTTTATGTCAGTATGTGCATTGGCAAAAATAATTTTACCCATATCGTGCAAAAGTCCGCATACATAGCTGTCTTCTATACAGTTCCTGTCTGAAGGTGCAGTACAGAAGTTTCTTGCCAAGTTATACGCAAAGAATGCAACTTTATATGAGTGATTCCAGAGCTTTTTATTATCATTATTCGAGCTGATCATGAGGTTTTCCATAGAACCTATACTGAACAAAAGGTTCCTGATTCCTCTGAGACCTACAATTTTTAGCGCTGTAGAAATAGAGTTACATTTCTGAGATCTCATATATGCTGCTGAGTTTACAAGCTTTAAAAGTTCACCGGTTAAAGAAACATCACTTGAAATTCGCATTGCTATATCACTCATCTTAGAATTCGGGTCACTTATAAGCCTGTTGATTTGCGAAATATTTTCAGGGAACTCAGGCAAACCGTAAATGAGGTCAACAAATTCTTTAGAAAGGTTATTGATGTTCTGAATAACTTCTTTACTGAACGGCAGGATAAGTCGGGTTATTGTTTCTCCGTTTTCAGAAAGCACCTGGTAATTTTCTTCAGTTAATCCTATTCGCCTTAAGATTAACATCATCATTACAAGTCCTAAACCTGCACCTTCTGAATTGTCCAGAACCTGATTAAGTCCTTCTTCTATAGAATCATACTGCTGTGCCCTGGTGATTTTGTCGTGAATTCTTTTGTATTCGAAAACAGTTAATTCTGCTTTATTTCTGATTTCTACTTTTATCTTATTGTTTCTTGACTGGAAAATTGTCTTTATGTAGTAGCCCTGCTTTCTCTGTAATTCAAGATAATACTTTATGTCGGTTATGGTATCCTGCTTAAAATTTACCATTCCGCGATTATATTCTTCTATATTATTGATATCTAATTTTTTTTCCTTGAAATAAACACGCTTTGTATTTGCTTTTTTTGCATTGTTAACTAATTCTTTTACACAGTAGCACAGGCACTCTATCATTTGTGTCTGGCCCAGAAGTGTCAGGAATGAACGCAAGACATTTGCAATATAATCTTCCATTTCGTGAGGTAAGGTATATGTTGTAATTGTAAGAGGAAGCCCTGATTGAATTGCAATTAAAATCTTTGAATCATCGACTTTTATTTTATTGATTTTACTCATGTCTTTTGCTCCAATATCTTTAAAATGATAACACAGAAACCTTAAAAATACAAACTTTATTGCCCGCTTCTACACCGCTTCGACCCACTTCAACACACTATAAAAAGAGAGAAATTGTTTCCATTAAGTTGGCATAAGATATTGGTTTTGTAATATAGCTGTTTAATCCGTAGTAAGTTGCTTTTTCTTTATCCTCTTTAAATGCATTTGCTGACATTGCAATAATTGGAATATTAGAAAGCTCAGGATTTTCCAGATTACGAATTTTTGCTGTAGCAGAATAACCGTCCATCTCCGGCATAATGATATCCATTAAAATTAAATCGTAATAACCCTGTGTCGAAGAGGTAAGCATATTTATTGCCTGCATTCCGCTTAAAGCTGTTTCGCATTTTATTTTTGCCATTTCCAGTAAACCGGTAGCAATTTCCAGATTGATTATATTGTCATCAACAACAAGAATTCGTTTGTTTTCAAAATTGTATGTTATGTGCTGAGTTTTTACTTCATTCAATAATTCAACTTTTTCGAAACTTAAATTGATTATAAACTCGCTTCCCTCACCAATTTTACTGCTTGCTGCAATAGTTCCGCCCAAAATGGTAACAAGTTTTTTCGTTATCGAAAGTCCCAGACCTAAGCCAAAAACACCCTTTGTACTTTCATCCTTTGCCCTTTCATAAGGCTCAAATATTTTTTCCAGAAACTCAGGTGCAATTCCTTTTCCTTCATCACGAACAATAATTTCATACTGCCCGCATTTTCTGTCCATGGAGCCAGCATCTTTTTGATTGATTGTTATATAAATATTTTTCCCGCATTCAGTATATTTTATCGAATTGTTTAACAGGTTCAGGATTATCTGCTTTATCTTTACTTTATCTGTCCTGACCGTGCAATCATTTAAATTTGAAAAATCAGTTATAAGCTTTATCCGTTTCAAATCAGCTTCTATCTTTACAAGCTGAATGGTTTCTTCTACAAGCACTTTTATATTTACCGTAGTGTTTTCAATCGGTGTAATTCCCTTTTCAATTTTCGAAAGCTCCAGAACATTATTCACAAGATTCAACAGGAATTCACTCGAAGCGCTAATCTGGTTCAAATAGGATTCAACTTTATCCCTGTGGTCAATAGAAGCTTTTGCTAACTGAGTAAATCCTGTAATGGAATTAATTGATGTCCTGATATCATGCGAAGTGTTGGCAATAAAATCACTTTTTGAATCAGCAGCTTTTTGTGCAATCTTTTTTGCTTCCTCTAATTTCTTATTCTGCTTTGTGCTTAAATAATTTTGAATCTTAAAGATAAGACAAATCAGGAAAGCAATAAAAATCATACTGTAAGTCATGTCTATAATACTTGTAAGCGGACTTTCAATTGGAGCAACAAGAACGGGATGCTTAATAGTAAGCATTATCGTAGCAACATCAGCAACAGTACCAATAACAAACATAATGATTGCTTTATAACCGGTTAAAACTAAATAAGTAAATACAAGACCGGCAAGCATCCAGAAAATCATTCCGCATTTAAAACCGCCAAAAGCACAGAATAAAACAGGAAGAATAATACAATTAGAAATGGTTAAAATAAAAATAGCCGCTGCCGTAGGATGCTTCCAGTTATTGGCAATTATGAGCGAAAAAGTAAAAAGACAAACTGCCGCAAAAGCAAATGCATTAGCAAAAAAAGAAAACTTCAGAATGAAATTAAAAAGAATTGAAATTAAAGCTATAATATCAAGACCCAAAATTAAAACATTAAAAAACAAATGCTGTATTGTATATTCTTCATTAAAAAGATAATTCTTTATTTTTGCCTTAAAACTCATAATTCCATTATACTCCATAAATTATAATAATGCATAAAACTTTTATTATTGTTCAGAAACTGCGGTGGTTGAGTAGGCAACGCCGTATCGAAACCACCCTGCCTCATCAAAGACTCAAAAATGTTTCCGCTCCCAGAAAAGACAGGCGGCCTCACGCGGTTGAAGGGTATAAGGTATTTGACTCACTCGCTTACGCTCGTTCGCCCCTTCAAAGTGTTCGGCCGCCTTCTGCTTTTCTTCGCGCTACAACATTTTTGAGTTACTTCCTAACCGAGGTAATTTCAATACGCATCGCTATTCAATCACCACTTCAGTCTTGTCAATCTTCCCTCTGAGCCGTAAGAACCTGATTCTGCATTCCAAGATACTGATTAAGACAACAACAAATGAAATATAGAAGAAAAAATTACTCAGCTTAAAGCCCGCAAAATAATCATAGACACCGTGTAAAAGGAAAGCCCATACAAATGGTGAAACAGAAAGTTTTTTAACGCGAATCGAATAAACAAAAAGCGAACTCAAACCGCAGCAGGCTGTATGAATGATTACCGATGTAAAAAACCTAAGCTCAAGACTGGTAGAGCCCGAAAGAAAATACACTATGTTTTCAAAACACGCTAAAGATAATCCGCACAAAAGTCCGCACGCAAAAAACGAATTAATATTCATCTTTTTATATGGAAGAAAAAACAACAGAATCATCTTAAAACTTTCTTCTATTATACCGTTAAGAATCAGGGCCTTTAGTAAAACAGCCGGCAAAGTAGAAGCCTGAAGTAAATTTTTCTGCTCTATAAAAAACTGAACTGCAGTAATGGGAATAACGGCAAGCAGACCCAGAACACAAGCTAAAACTGAATGGAAAAAATTCAAAGACTTAACACAAAGCTTTATAACAATAAAAAAAACTACAACTATTAAAATGCTCGCAATAAGCGGCAGATAAAGACTAAAATTCATACAAGAAACATTTTAGAAAATCTAAATCCATTTGTAAAGTTTAGATTATTTTTACCGAAAATTTAAAAGATGAAAAAGAATTCTATTTTATTAACAGTTATTATTTCTCTCGTAGGTTTTGCATTTATTTCGTGCAATTTTTTAACCACATCTAAACCGGATTCAGGAATAACCGCTCCTGCCATAGATGTAGATTCATCTGGAACAGCACTTGTAATTACACCAACAATTTTGTCTTCAACAGAATACATGAATATTTTCCGCTACGAAGTTACAGGAACCGGAACAGATGCAACCGTTGTAGAAAACTCACTCCGCTGTATAGGACAGAATTTAAAATCAGCAGAATACACTAAAACTGGAACAGTTATCTTTTTTGACAAATACACTGATGACGCAAAGTTCTATCAGTACTATGTGCGCTACAGAACTACAAACGGATACAAAGTTTCAAAAACAACAGGAACTTATAAAGGCCGCCAGACAGACAATAATTACAAAGAAGTAGCAGTAAAGCTTGCAGGCGGTGTAGAAAAAGTTAAAATCACCTACGACGGAGAGTCAGCAATTCTTTCACTAAATGCTGCAGAAGTTACAATTCCGAACACAGACAAGGACGACACAGAAAACCCTGGTCAGAAAATTAAGTTCACATTTGAAGTAGCAATTTCGAATTCTGCTCAGACCCGTCTTTTTAAACTCACAGAAGTCACAGGCGTTTACCAGATTGACTTACGAAAAGTTCTGCCCGATCAATTCCTGGACACTAACCTCACCATAAAAGCACTGGTCGGAGTTGAAACCGATGAACACACACAAGGCCAATCAGAAAACCTTGCGACAGACTATTACAATTACTATTACTCAATGCCGTTAAAAGAAATCACTTTGCACAATGTAAATGATGAAGAGATTTCGTATTTCGTCGTGAAAAATGAAACTGAGCTTGTAGATTTACTTGAATACCCGGACGGAAAAATTTCTGAATAAATTTTTGTGGGGGAAAGCCTCGCTTGAAACTTCGTTGCGAATACCCCTACGCGTGCACTTCGTTGCCCGCTACCCTTTCTAACGGGGCAAATTTTTTTATCTTACGGCAGCCCCGTAACACCCCAGCCTAATCACCGCATCTCTCCGCATCCCCACTTTCCTTAAATAAATTAAGTGGATTTTTACAAATTACTGGAATAAAATTTATATGAATTTATACAAACGGAAATTTTTTATAAGGGAGTGTGTCATATGGAAAAATTCAGAAACTTTTTTATTAAAACAATTATTTGCACCCTTTTTCTAGGTTTAATGGCTTGTTCAACAGAAACAAATAAAACTTACCTTGTAATTTCATCATCAAAATCCAGTAGAAATATAACACAAACTGTTGAAAACTTAACAGACATTTCTCTTAAAGGAACACTAAACGGTACAGAAACAAACTTAGCAGACTGGGAAAACTGGAATGCAGCAAATAACACTAAAATTGAAATAGAAGCAGGTTCATGGACTTTTACTTTGACTGCATACATTGAAGAACAGGAATATAAATCAGTTGTACAGGCCGTTATTATTCCTAACACAGTAAATCCCGTTTCTTTCCATCTTAAAAAAATAGAAACACACGAAGACCTTGATAACACACAGGTCGATATTTCTATAGATATAGATCCTGATTCTCCGTCAATTGTACAGGAAAGATTCTATATGAATAATAATTTAAACGACTTATACATAAAAACCTCATTCCCTAAAGAAGATAGTGAGTTTATATATGCCGCACACATTTCTTTCGCCGAATTGCCTGAGTATGAAAGCGAAGAAGCTTATTGTTATAACAATACATGGCACTTTTCTTTAGCTGAAATCAACACTTACTGTGAAGCAGAAAAAAAAGACAGCTGTACAATAACTCCTAAAGTTAAATTCGAAAAATACAGAAAAGAATCAGAATATTCAAACTGGACAAATGCAGAGTTTCTTTCAGACCAAGAAATTGGCGGTGAAGAATCACTTACATATACCGTTCCGGAAACGACTTGCAACAAAATGGATACACCTTATTTCTATGTAGAAAGTACTTCGCAGGGTATCAGAGTAATTGCTAAACCTTACGATGAATACACTCAAAGGTGTCATATAGGATTAAAAACTGCAGACAACACAATCATTAATTACAGTGAATACGATTACAATAAATCTAACACCGCTTTATTTAAGTGTGTAAATCCAGGAGCAAATTATTACATCTATATTTCTTATTATGGAACGCCAAATGCTGAATGGGACTGGAGATATAATGTACAATCAACAACACCAGTTTGTGCAAAAGCAGGCAACGGTGAAATCAGTTATAATATGGGCAACCCTTCATATGATGACTCAACTAAAACACTTACATTAAGCCCAATTCGTTTTGCATCAGACAAATATACATTGAAAGCTAATCCAATCATTTACCTTGCAGACAATTCAACAG
>JAEELR010000060.1 GCA_016282835.1 Treponema sp.
ATTCCGAATCGTTCCTTAATGCTTTCCATAATGATGTAACCGAAAACATAAGCCTGTCCGTCCGGCGGAGTAAGCTCTAAGCCAATGTCAAAATAATCAACAAAAAAACCTTCTAAGGCTGCTGCTTTATAATAAAGTTCAAAGTATGGAGAGCGGCCCCTTCCTCCGTTTGTTAATTCAGTTTCAAGAGTTACTGCAAGACCTTCTAGTGCCCATGCCGGGTAATCTGAAAAAGCAAAATCTGTAAAGGCTCCGCCAAAAATTTTTGCAAGGGTTTTGTCTTTGTCTTCGAAAGAAAAATTTGCGCTGTGAATCAGCTCGTGCGTTATAAAGGTTTTCATCCAGTTTTCACGGAAAGAAAAATCGTTTGTCATTATAGGAGTTGTAAACATCATTATTGAATTTGGAAATGCGTATGTAAATGCGTTTACAATGTTTGTTCTGTCTGTAATATAAATGGGAATTCTTTCATCCGGTACTGAATAATATTCTGCGATTTTTTTATAAGCTTCTTCCGCATACTGTGCATAGAGGGGAATAAATTCTTTTGAAAGCGGCTCATATACGAAATCAAAATGTTCTGTCTTTAATGTTTTATAGCCTTTAAAACTTTGTGCAGAAACATTGTTAGAAAATATAGAAAATAAAATAAGTGTCAGTGAAATTAAAAATATTCTTTTCATCGTTTCAGTATATAGAATTTTATTTTGTTTTACAGTAACTCTCTTCATAATTATTTTGCTTAGTCGTATCAATTTTTACTGTTTAAATTTTTGCTTACATTTTGTATTATCATTTGTATTATGATTAAAGCGACAGGTTCACAAATTATTGTTAAATTACTTGAAATGGAAGGCATTAAAATTGTTGCAGGAATTCCCGGCGGTTCAATTTTGCCTTTGTATGATGAATTAAATAAGAGTTCTATAAAGCATATTTTAGTCCGACACGAACAGGCTGCAGGTTTTATTGCTCAGGGAATGACCCGCTCAACTGGAGTTCCCGCCGTTTGTATGGCAACTTCTGGACCTGGTGCAATGAATCTTTTAACGGCAATTGCAGATGCCCGCTGTGACTCAATTCCTATTGTTGCATTTACGGGACAGGTAAATTCTTCTTTAATCGGAACAGATGCTTTCCAGGAAGCAGATACCTTTGGTCTTTCGTTCCCGATTACAAAACACAGTGTAATGGTAAAAAGCGCGAAGGAGTTGCTGGAGGTTGTTCCTAAAGCATTTTCTATTGCAAAGAATGGCCGCCCAGGGCCTGTTTTAATTGATGTTCCCCGCGATGTTCAAATGCAGGAAATTGAATTTGAAGAATGGCCGGATTTAAGTGAAGAGAAAAAAATTAATCTGTTAAGCGATAAATTTGTTACAGAAGAAAATGAATTGAATGCCACATTAAAATCTATGGCAAAAGAAATTGTTTCTTCAAAAAAAGCAGTGCTGTTTACTGGCGGCGGCTGTATTTCAGAAGAAGCTTTTTCTTTGCTGAAGACTCTGCTTGAAAAAATAAATTTTGCTGCAGTTTCAAGTTTGATGGGCTTAGGCTCAGTTCCTGCTTCCTACGAAAATAATTTTGGTATGCTCGGAATGCATGGCTCTTATGCTGCAAACAAAGCAATTCATGATGCAGATTTAGTTTTAGCACTTGGAGTTAGATTCGATGACAGGGCAACTGGTGCAATTTCAAAATTCTGTCCCGAAGCAAAAATTTTACATATTGATATAGACGCTGCAGAAATAAATAAAATTCTTCCTTCTTCAAAATCTGTTGTGTATAAAGTTGAAAAAGCTCTGCCGCTCTTAAATAAATACATTGATGAAGAACTTTCTGCTAATTCAAAAAAAGATGAGTGTTATAATGCAAGAGAAGAATGGCTTTCAGGTTTAAGAAAAATTTATCATGAAACAAAATCAATTGAATGCGGACGCCCGGAAAATATTCAGTCTGTTAATCCACGCGCATTCATAGAAAGTATTCCTGCCGAAGCAAAAAAAGCCGGACTTAATTCAGATGACATTATTGTTACAACTGATGTAGGCCAGCATCAAATGTGGAGCGCCCAGTATTATTCTGTTGAAAAAGTAAGGCAGTTCTTAACAAGCGGCTCTCTGGGTACAATGGGCTTTGGACTTCCATGTGCAATCGGGGCAGCTTTGGCAAACCCTTCTAAGCGCGTTGTGTGTATCAGCGGCGACGGAAGTATTTTGATGAATATTCAGGAGCTTGCAACCCTTGCAGAACTGGACCTGAATGTAACAGTAATTGTTTTCAAGAACGGAAGTCTTGGGATGGTTCGACAGCAGCAGGAATATTTATTCAATAAAAACTACAGTGCAAGTGTATTTGAAAAGGTCCCTGATTTTGTAACTGTTGCCAGAGGTTTTGGAATTGATTCGTTTGATGCAACGGGCGATAAAGACTGGGCTAAAAAAGCATTCAGTAAAGGCCCTCATCTTATCAAAGTTGATATTGCAATGAATGAAAATGTTTTGCCTTTTGTAAAGTCAGGAAGTGCAAACATTGATTCAATAAGAGATTAAAGTTAAGAAGGATTTATGAAAAAGATTTGCTGCGTTTTTTCTATGTTAGTTTTGGTTCTCTCTCTTTTTGTTTCTTGCGGAAATGGAAAGAAGAGAATGGTTGCTTCTTACATCAGGACCTGGCCCTTAGGTTCTACTCCTGAAGAAATGGAAGCAAGACAGGAGCACTGGTCAAGTGAAACCGTAAAGGCGGAATACTTAACGGATTTGATTATTGCTTTTGGCGGAATAAATATGGAAACCTGGAAAATTTATTTCCCGGATATTGAAGATGAAAAAATGCCATTCCCTCAGATTTGGGATGAAGTTTCAGCACTTAAGGCAAAGTATCCGAAATTAAATATCAGCGTTTCAATTGGTGGCTGGGGCTGCGATGGTTTTTCTCAAATGTGTTCGCTTCCTGAAAGAAGAAAAATTTTTGTGCAGGCAGTAGTAGATTTAGTGACTCAGAAAAAACTTGATGGAATTGATTACGACTGGGAATATCCTATAGGCCCTGAGTGGGGACAGGAAATTGCTTCTTCTCCAGATGACGGCGTAAACTTTATTTCTCTCCTCGAAGAAACACGAACTGCCTTTAATGAACTTACTTCTAAAACCGGAAAGCATTATTCCATTTCCTGTGCAATTCCTGCGAGCGAGTGGTACTTTAAGAAACTCGATGTAATTAAAATTGCTTCTTATCTGGATTCAGTAAAACTCATGAGCTATGACTTTTATGGCGGCTGGAGTGATCAGACAGGTCATAATTCAAATTTGTATAATAACCCGAAAGATCCTGACTGGGGCGGCTGGTCTATAAAGCAGTCTGTTGATTTGTGTTTAAAAGCAGGACTTCCCCGCGATAAAATTATTGTTGGTGTTGCTTTTTATGGACGTGCATGGAAAGGCGTAAAAGACAATGGAGTTCACGGTTTATATCAGCCGTTTGTAGAATCTGCTTACGGTGATGGTCTTTCATGGGATGACATAGAAGATAAAATCTTTAAGGATCCAACTTTTGTCCGCTACTGGGATGATGTAGGTAAGGCTCCATTCCTGTACGACGGAGACACTTTCATTTCCTATACTGATGGTGAAGAGTTGAAACTGGTTGCTGACTATATCAAAAAGAATAAGCTTGGTGGCGTTATGATCTGGGAATATGGTCACGACATTAAAGCGCGTCTTCTAAAACCTTTGTATAAATCATTAAACTAAAGTCATTTTGACTGAAGTGCAGGAGGGGAGTATTCGCTATGGCGGGGCTCCCTGTTTTTGTTTTTAAATCGCAGTCCAAAGTTTTCATCTTAAGGCTCTTGTCATTTCCCGGATAAAACCGCTTACGAATCTGCTTAAATTTATTTCTTAAGTATTTTTTATGGATATTTTCTTATTTTGTGTTATCATCTTTTTAGAGATTTTAGAAAGTTTTATTTACCCGGAGTTTATTCATTATGGAATTTTTCATTACTTATTTTACTATTTTTTTTGCATCAAGTTTGATTAGTGTTCCTGTTTTATCATATGTTCAATATACATTTATGTATAATTTACCTCTTAAGACCTGGCTCTCAGGACTTCCTACAACAATGGGAATCGTTTTATTTTTAATGAGTCTTGTAGCAGTTATTGTTTATTTTACAATGATTCCATTAATTAAAATTTCAAAAAAAGCAAAGACTGAAGAATTATCCATGGAAGAAAAATTAATGTTCCCTGAGATATTCAAAAAAGTAAAAGTAATTTCTGTTTCGATTTTATTTCTGGCTTATCTTGTTGCTAATATTCTGATTATGATTGTCAAATTAAAGCAGGGAATTACAAGTTTAGGAAATACAGCTTTGGATAAAGTTGTAACTGTTAATATAATTTTATATTTATGCATTTCCTATTTTCTGGTTGGTATCGGATACAGCCTGTATTATTTTAAGGCTAAAGTTCAAAAATATATTGTTAAATTAAATATTAAAGACGTTTCAAATGAAAAACTTGAATCATTTACAACTCCTATTACATATAGTTTAGTTGCTTTTGCTTTGTTCATATTTGCAAATCTTCTTTGTGTTGGTTATAAAGGTGCCAGATACGGATATGCCGGTGGAATAGGGCAGTTCTTTGAGGAAGGAATGTTTGTTGCTTTATTTTCATTTTTCTATCCAATCATTTATATGCTTTTCATCGTTAAAAATATCCGGAACCGATTTTCAAGAACTACTAATACAATTCAAAATATCCGCAGGGATGGAAATTTAACAGACAGATTGCCTATTGCAGCACTTGATGATTTCGGCCTTACAAACTCTGAGATAAATCTTTTAATTGATTATTTGAACAAAATTATCATCGACATTAAAAACCAGACCGGAGCAATTGCTGACAACGCAAAGAACCTGCTTGAAACCTCTGAACAAAATGCTGTTGGCATCAATCAAATCGTTTCAAAGTTCAATGACATAAACACTATGAGTGATGAAAGAGATCAGCTTTTAACTTCAACACAGAATAATCTCCGTAAGCTCAATGAAGATTCAAAAAGAATTTCTGACCTCATTGTTTCTCAAACTACCTCAACAGAAAAAAATGCTTCTGCCATTACTGAAATGGTTGCCAATGTAAACTCAATTGGTGAAATGATAAACAAGTCAAAAAATCTTTCGCAGGAACTTACAGCACTTTCAGATTCTGGAAATACAGAAGTTACTGGTACCCTGAACATAATCAAGGAAATTTCAGAGAAGTCTTCACAGATGATTGAAGTTACAAAAGTTATACAGAAAGTTGCAAGCCAGACAAACTTACTTGCCATGAATGCCGCAATCGAAGCCGCTCATGCCGGAAACGCCGGAACAGGATTCTCTGTAGTTGCCGGTGAAATCAGAAGCCTTGCAGAATCAACTTCCAAGAGTGTTACAAGTATTAAAGGAATGATAGAAGATTTGTCTAATGCCATAAATAAGAGTACAGAAAAAATTGATACTACTTCAAATGCATTTAAGCAGATTCGTGAAAGCATAAAGGAACAGATGCAGCTTATAGAAACAATCGATCAGGCTACAAAAGAACAGTCTGTTGGTGCTAACGAAACCCTGCGCGCTACAAATGAAATTTCAGACCAGATTACAGAAATCAATAATTTAATGCGCAATAACATTGATTATTCTGCAGAAATTCAAAGCAGCATTGAAGATGTCGTTGATTTGTCTAGTAATGTACAGTCAGCAATGTCTGAATCTATTTCGGTAATCAATAATTTTGAAACGACTATCGAATCTACAAAAGTTGATGCCATTGAAAACCAGGACTCAATTACAGCCGTAAATGAAAACCTCTCTCACTTTAAGGTGAATTAATTTAAAATGCGGTGAGGCGATTGAGCCAAGACCTTGCGGTGGTTGAGCCCGTCGAAACCACCAGAGATAAAAGACACTCAGTCATTCTGAATTTATTTCAGAATCTGTATTCACAATTAATAATGAGCAAAAAAAAAACTGCTGCGGTGATTGAGTAGGCAGCGCCGTACGGTCCCTGAGCGTAGTCGAAGGGGTCGAAACCACCCTGTATCAAAATTCATCTTCAAAAATATGGAGCGGACACATTTTTGCTCAATCTTATCGTTATAGGAAAAACCTATAACTGAATATCAAAAAGAAGTATTATACATGCTTTTAAAATCAGTATATCTTATAGCCAACCTAGGTAGACAAATCAGGCAGTTTGAAAAATAAAAATTAAAACAACAAACTGCAAAACACATTAGAGGAGGCTATATTATGGCAAACAAAAATATTAAGGATTCAAAAAACTGGAACTTTGAAACACGTCAACTTCACATTGGACAGGAAAAAGCAGATCCAGCTACAGACGCACGTGCAGTACCAATTTACGCAACATCATCTTTTGTCTTTCATAATTCACAGCATGCAGCCGACAGATTTGGTCTACGCGATGCAGGAAACATTTACGGTCGATTAACAAACCCAACCCAGGACGTTTTCGAACAGCGCATTGCATCTTTGGAAGGTGGAGTTGCCGCTCTTGCAACAGCTTCGGGGGCCGCTGCAATCAATTACACAATTTCTGCCCTTGCAAAAAACGGCGAGCACATTGTTGCATCAAAAACAATCTACGGCGGAACATATAATCTGCTTGCACATACACTTCCGCTCAACAATGGAGTTACAACAACCTTCGTAGATCCCTATGAACAAGGCAGTTTCGAAAAAGCAATCCAGCCAAACACAAAAGCAATTTTTATTGAAACTCTTGGAAATCCAAATTCAAATATCATCGATATTGAAGCAGTCGCAGAAGTTGCTCACAGTCACGGCATCCCTCTTGTAATCGATTCAACTTTTGCTACTCCATACATCATCAGGCCAATTGAATACGGGGCAGACATTGTAATTCACTCAGCAACAAAATTTATTGGCGGACACGGAACAGCAATCGGTGGTGTAATCATTGACAGTGGAAATTTTGACTGGAAGAAATCAGGAAAATATCCATGGATCAGTGAAGCAAACCCAAGCTACCACGGAATCAGTTTTGCTGATGCTGTAGGACCTGCTGCATTCGTAACCTATATCCGTGCAATTTTACTCCGTGACACAGGTTCAACTCTTTCTCCATTCCACGCATTTTTATTCTTACAGGGACTTGAAACTTTATCACTCAGAGTTCAGCGCCATGTAGAAAATGCATTGAAGATTGTAGATTATCTTTCTAAACATCCGCAGGTAGAAGCTGTTCATCATCCATCCTTAGAAAGTGAACCAAGTCATGCCCTTTACAAAAAATATTTCCCTAAGGGAGCCGGCTCAATTTTTACATTCGAAATCAAAGGCGATGCAAAGACAGCACAGAAGTTCATAGATAACCTTGCAATTTTCTCTCTGCTTGCAAATGTTGCTGACGTTAAGTCTTTAGTAATTCACCCTGCTTCTACAACACATTCACAGCTTACAGAAGCAGAACTTCTTGATCAGGGAATTAAACCTAACACAATTCGTTTTTCAATCGGAATTGAAGACAGTGAAGATTTAATTGCAGCCCTTGATGAAGCATTTAATGCAGTAAAGTAGGATTTATATGGCAGCATTAGATTTACGATATCTTTTTGAAGATGCTGAGGAGACTTCTCCGGATGGTCTTGCAAACTATGAAAGCTTAGACTTTGTGAGCAATGGAAGCCATCTTTACGGAGAGATTCTCTGGCCTTCAAAAGCTTTTGATAAACCGCATCCCTGCGTAATAATGCTGCATGGATATCCTGGAAGTGCAAGAAACGATGACATTTCCCATGCCCTGTGCCGTGCAGGCTGTGTAGTGCTTGTACCGCATCACAGAGGTGCCTGGGGAAGTCAGGGAAAGTATCTTGTAACGCATTGTGTAGAAGATGCTTACAACTTAGCTTTGTACGCTCATTCTGATGAGTTTGCAGAAAAGTATGATGTAGACAAAGAAAATATTTTCTTACTTGGTCACAGTATGGGCGGAAACTCTGCACTTAACGCAGGAAAAAAAATAGACTGGCTTAAAGGAATTATAATGCTTGCCCCTTATGATCCCACCTGTTTACTCGACAGTGGTAAGGAAGCATATCTAACTTCACTGTTGAATGAAGGAAAGATTTTACAGTCAGACGGATTAGATTCCATTTACGAAGACATTTTGAAAAATAGAAATAATCTTGAGTTTGTAAAAGCCTTTGAGCAGGTACAGAATAAAAACCTTCTGGTTTTCACAGCCCTGTACGATTCAGTTTCTATAAACGAAAAAATGGTAAAGCCTTTGTGGAAACTCCTTGAAGAAAACAGCAAGTCAAACAGGGCAGCGAATAAATCAAGTGCAATTCAAAAATTAATCGAGTACCCCGTAGAACACGGACTTTTAGGGCGAAGAATTTCTGTCATAAAAGAAACCGGCAGTTTTATAAAGGCGTGTCTTGAGCTGTCTTGAGATTGATTTGTATCGATATAAAAAAATAGTGTGTTTTCCAGAAATTATGCTATCATAGTAAATCATATATAACTGTCATGCAGAACTGATTCCCGTCATGCTGAACTTGTTTCAGCATCTGTAATTCAGCAGCTGTAGTCCGTCACCCTGAATACTTTGGCAGGCTCAGTACATCGCTTGTTTCAGGGTCTGTATGGCAAGAAATTATTGAAAAAACTCTAGAGAGAAAAACATGTATTTAGAAAAAATCAATTCAAGCGCAGATATAAAAAAACTTTCCCTTAACGAACTGCAGCCTCTTGCAGATGAAGTACGAAAAGCAGTCATAAATAAAATCAGTAAAGCCGGCGGACATCAGGGACCAAACCTTGGCGTCGTAGAATTAACTGTTGCCCTGCATTATGTTTTTGACACCCCTTACGATAAGCTTGTATTCGATGTATCGCATCAGTGTTATCCGCACAAAATTTTAACAGGAAGAAAACAGGCCTTCCTCGAAGAAGAACATTTCCACGATGTAACAGGCTATACAAATCCCTTAGAAAGCGAGTACGACTTATTTACAATCGGCCACACATCAACTTCCGTATCATTGGCACTAGGACTCTGCAAAGGCCGCGATGTAAACGGCAGAAACGAAAATGTAATCGCCTTAATTGGTGACGGTTCCCTCTCCGGCGGAGAAGCTCTCGAAGCCTTAGACACAGCAGGCGAATACAACGGCAACTTAATAATAATCGTAAATGATAACGACCAGAGCATTGCAGAAAATCACGGAGGACTTTATAAAACCCTGAAAAAACTTCGCGAAACAAACGGAAAGTGCGAAGAAAATTTATTCAAGGGCTTTGGACTCGATTACAAATACATTGGCGACGGACACGACATTAAAAAACTTGTTCAAGTTTTACAAAGCGTAAAGGATTGTACAAAACCTGTCGTTGTTCATGTTCACACAATAAAAGGAAAGGGCCTCCCTTATGCCGAAAAAAATCGCGAAGAATATCACGCAGGCGGACCATTTAATGTAGAAGACGGAAGCCCGAAGTATTCGTATGAAGAAGATTCAACAGTTTATGAAAGCCTCATAGAACTTCTCGAAAACGATGAAAAATCTGTAATCGTAAACGCAGGAACTCCAATGGGCTTAGGCTTTGTCGGAAAAGTCCGCGACAAATGGGAAAAGAAAGGACGCTTCATCGATGTAGGAATCGCAGAAGAAAACGGAGTTGCCATGACAAGCGGAATTGCCAGAAACGGAGGCACCGCTGTATTCGGAACTTATGCATCATTCTTCCAGAGAACCTACGACCAGATGAGCCACGATGTATGTTTAAACTCAAGCAATGCAACCTTCATAATTCTCGAAGCAGGCATTTATGGCTCCAATTCAAACACACATATTGCCCTGTGCGACATCTCAATGTTTGCCCACATCCCGAATTTAATTTATCTTGCACCAACATCAAAAGAGGAGTACGAAGCAATGTTTAAATTCGCAACAACCCAGAAAAAAAATCCTGTCGCAATCCGTGTGCCGCTCAAAATGCAAACAACCGGCGAAAAGGATTTAACCGATTACTCAAAACTAAACAGAAATCAGGTAGTAAACAAAGGCTCTAAGATTGCAATTTTTGGTGTCAGCAATATGCTCCCCCGCGCCTTAGAAGCCGCAGCCGAATACAAAAAGCAGACGGGCCACGAAGTCACTGTAATAAATCCAAAGTTCCTCACAGGCTTAGACGAGGAGCTGCTCAAGTCCCTCGAAGAAAATCATGAGCTGGTAATTACACTGGAAGACGGTGAAACAGAAGGCGGTTACGGTTCACGCATCGCAAGTTTCTACGGCTGCTCAAAAATGAAAGTAAAAACGCTGGGCATCTCAAAAGTCTTTTACACCGATTTCGAAGCCGAAGACATCCTCGCCAAAGAAGGCATGAGTGTAGAAAAACTGGTCGAGCTGATGAAGTCATATTCGTAAGAATTTTTTGCACGCTGACTTTTCCTCAAACAAAATAATTCCTCCTGCAAAGAATACATTGCAAACAAATTCCACCCTTCCGCCCTTTGCTCACGCGCATTCTTCCGCTTGCGCTCCAGAACTCCGGGGCTCCACGGTGCGCTCATTATCACGGTGGTTGAGCCCGTCGAAACCACTGTATATAGAGCAACGCGTCATTCCGAGCTCATTTCGTAATCTGCGAAGCGTGTTTTTCTTTCCCCTAAGCCCCCAATCTTTCCTGCACGCTTTAAAAGCTGCAGACTCGATTTATCTATTTAATTAAATACGGTGGTTGAGCCTGTCGAAACCATTTATATAAAGAGTAACTTGTCATATAGCTATGATTTAATCAAAGAAAATAAAGTGGTACTCTAAGTCTGACGGGACTTGGAGGCAGGCGAAGGTTGTGCTCAGA
>JAEELR010000061.1 GCA_016282835.1 Treponema sp.
TCGGCGTGTGTTAAAGGAAAATATCTACTCATAAGCGCGATTATATTTTTTTTCAAAAGTCTGTGCAAGTTAAATAATAAAGCGGTAATACAAGCACACTTGACACTCACTAGAAATTATATTATGCTAACTATAGTAAATTACTTACAACCAAGGTTCTATTTATCGAAAAAAAGTATCAACAGGCGGTTACGATATTAAAGGAATATCTTTAACATTGGAAACCCTTAAGATTTATAGGACAAAAAAATACCATTTCTTTTCTAGGAGGATGCCTTAATAGTTTAGGGTGCGTGGTCTGAATATCAGAACCAAAAATGTGGTTTTCGACAAACGGCTCCTGAGTTTATCGAAGCTCAACCTCTGCACTTCTTTCTTTGCAGGCATCCTCTTTTTTTAGATTAACTGTCGGGCCATTATTTTGCAAAACCGAAATAAAACTATAACAAAAAATAAATGTATGTTATAATATCCGCATTTAATCTATATTAAGGAAACTTATTAGCAGAGGTTATATTATGAAAGCATATTTCGATTTAACAGGTCAGGTTGCTGTAGTAACAGGATGTTCAACAGGACTTGGAGTTCAGATGGCAAAAGCACTTGCAAACCAGGGTGCTAAAATTGTTGCTCTTGCACGAAGAAAGGAATTAATCGATGCAGTAGCAAAAGAAATTGCAGAAACTTACAAAGTTGAAACACTTGCAATTCAGTGCGACATTACAGACACTGCAAGAGTAGATGCTGCAATCGATGAAGTTCTTGCAAAATTCGGACGCATTGACATTGTAATCAACAACGCCGGAACTGGTGCAGTTGCTCCTGCAGAAGACATTACAGACGAACAGTTCTATAACGAAATGAACATTGACCTTTTCGGTTCTTTCCGTGTAGCTCGTGCTGCTGCAAAAAAAGCAATGATTCCTGCAAAATACGGACGCGTTATAAACATCGCTTCTATGTATGGCCTTGTAGGAAACAAAATCGCAGGTTCAGCTCCTTACCACGCAGCAAAAGGCGGTGTAGTTAACATGACACGCGCACTGGCAAGCGAATGGGGAAAATACAACATTACTGTAAACTCAATTTGCCCGGGATACTTTTACACAGATTTAACCCGCGACACCTTAAACTCAGAGTTCTTCCAGGCAAATGCAAAAACAATGATTCCTGAAGAGCGCTATGGTGAAGAAGGAGAACTTGATACAGCAACAATATTCCTTGCAAGTCCTGCTTCAAGCTATGTTACAGGAGTAAATCTTCCTGTAGACGGCGGCTACACAGCAATGTAATCTTAGAACAGTAAAAACTAATTATAAAAACAAACAAATTTATTATATAAAAATGAGCAATGGCGTTCATTCAAAAGACTCGGAAGTGACTCCTTTTTTTGAATGGGCGTCTTTTTTTTTATTTCCAAAATAATCTATTTTTAAGACAAATCAACATTTTAGTGTTATAATTTTCTTATTATATATAAGAGAGGAATCTATGAGAAAGTTTTACTTATTTACTTTAATTACTTGTTTTCTTTTGACTCCAGTATTTGCCCAGTCAGCAGATGAAGTTACAAAAGTAATTGAAACAAAAGAAGTTACAGCAGGACAAGCAGCATATTTTGCATGCACTGCAGCAGGAACAATAAAAGACACTGCTTCAGAACAAACTGCTTTTAATACATTAAAGGAAACACTGAAACTCAAAGCTTCAAGTGAAAGTGAAGTTATTACCTGCGACCAAATTGCATGGATTGTTTCCAACACATGGGATGTAAAAGGTTCACTTATGTATCTGATAGTTCCATCTCCACGCTACGCATACAAACAGTTAAAGGCAGATGGTGTTATTCCATCTAACTTTGATACAAAAAGAAAACTGACAGGCCATGAATTCCTTAACATTCTTACCAAGTGCCAGGAAGTATATAAATTAAAAAACGATACAGCAAAAGTGGAGAAATAATATGAAGAAAATTATACAGATATTGCTTTGTGCATTTTTAGTTTCAGCAAGTGCCTTTTCTCTTGATTTTGGAGTTTTAGTTACTGACAATACAGATTTCTATAAGGTTGGTGAAAATGACTTTGCTTTAGACCAGAGCGAAATAATCACTCCATCATTGAAAGTTCCGTTTAATACAAAAGATCCAATTTACTTTATTACGGAAGCAAGCATTAAGCACAAGCTCAACAGTGATTTTAAGGACAATACAACAAACAAATTTGTACTTGATTTACCGCTTCTTAAATTTTCTGCAACTCACAGATTTACACACAGAACAAGTATTTCTGCAGAAATCGGTCGTTTCGCTGTAAGTGATTCTACAGGTATTGTGTTTAATCAGGCAAATGACAATATATTAGTGCAGTTCAATTCACCATATTTTGTACTTTCAGCAACAGGCGGCTGGACAGGCTTATTAAACTCACAGAATGTTGAAATGATAAACAGTTCCAATGCTGTATATACATCAGACGAAGGACTTTATACACTTGCAGCTCCTTACTTTACAGCAATCGGTTCTGTAACACTTCCTTACTTTATTTTCAAACAGTCAATTTCAGCAGAAGCAATTGTTGCAATAAACACACAAAACAATGATGAATCACGCTACTGGTTTACAGGAAATGTTTCTGGTCCACTTCACAACTCATTGTTCTACAATCTTTCTACAACCTTTGAAATTTGCGAGGGAAGAGATTTAGCAAACTTTACACAGCTTAACCTTTCTTACTTCTTTGACTTCTTATCATCAAGCGTTAATTTCAGTGCATCGTATGCAAGTCCTGACTTTACACAATTTACAAAAATTACAGCTTCAAGTGCAGCAGTTACAGACACATATTCTGAACTCTTAAAGCTTGGACTTACCGCTTCAATTATTCCTGTTTCAAAGCTTTACCTTGCTTTAACTACAGATGTTCTTTTCAAAGCACCAAAAGACAATATTTCTTACTACGGATTTGAAGCTTTAGGAACAATTCAGTATCAGGTATTCTCAGATTTACAGTTATCACTTAAAGCATCTACATTCCTTGGTTCAGATGCTTCTACAAATAAAACAGATATTGCATTTGCATTTACAATTGCATTCTAATAATAAGGAGGAAAGATATGAAATCTATTGTAAAAGTTATTACAACAGTAGCAGTATTATTAACATCGGTTATGACTGCAAACGCTCAAATGGCAACAATTCTTTCTACAACAGGCAAGGTTGAAATTAAAGACGGTTCTTCATGGATTGCACTTAAAGTCGGTGATACAGTTGAAAAGGGAGACATTATTTCTACAGGCTATAAATCAGAAGCAGTAATTAAAATAAAAAGCTCTGAATTAAAGCTTGGCCCTTTAACAAGAATGACAGTAGAAGATTTAGTTTCTTCATCAAAAAAAGACAATACACAGATCTTTATTGATTCAGGTTCAATCAGCGCAGAAGTAAATTCTGAACCCGGCAAAAAAGTAGGCTTTAAGGTTCGCTCACCGGTTGCAACGGCTTCTGTTCGTGGTACAGGCTTAAAAGTAAACAGTATCGGTGAAGCTGCAGTTACTCACGGCTCAATCGCAGTTGAAGCAACTGATGTAGCAGAGGCAAAGGTTGCTACAAAAGAAGAAAGTAATTCGAACCTCGAAGATACATTCCCTACAGGTGTAAAAGAGTTAATGGGTAAGCTTCTGGTTTCTAAAGGACAAAAGACAAAGGTTGATTTAGTTACAGGAAAACAAAAACCTCCTATTGAACAAAAAATTGAAAAGTCTATTGTTACAACTTCTACCTGTAAAACTAATTCCGAGCAGGAAGCAAAAACACTTGCTGCCCAGACAACAGTTAATACAGCAGCTTCTTCAGCAGCATCAAATGAAGCTTACGGAAACTTGAATATCAATATTACATTCCAGGATTAAGAATAAAGGAATACCATAAGCGGTCAGATAGAAGTAAAACCTCTCTTCTACTCTGGCTGCTTTTTTTTTACAAAAATCTTTATTTTACAGCCATTTAATAAAAATCGATTTTATAGTAAGATTTTGAATGATGAAAAACTTAATTTTTATAACTTCGCTGACACTTTTACTGTTTACTTTTGGATGTAAAAAGCCAGAAATACAAGTTTCAGACGATTTAATGACACTGCAAATAAATGAATCTGAAGAAAATATAGAAAATCTAAAAACAAAAATACACAAAGCTCCTGACAGCACAAAAAAGCTCTACATACTTTTGGGCTACGGCTTTAATACAGCAGAAAATCAAAAAACAATTCTCTCGCTCTTAGATGAAAATTTTGGCCTGGATGAAAACGGCGGCCTCATAGTTCCTGTAATTTTTCCTGACAACCTTCATTCGCGCATAATGAATTTTTACGACATAGTGAAGGGCAAGGATTCGTACGGCATAATTTTACTGGGCGCTCCAGAAAGAACAAATTTTATGCTGGAAAAAGTTTTAGATGAATGGGATGAATATACAGAACAGAATATTTTTTCATTTTTCCCGCAGGAAGAAACTTTAGGACAGGAAGCAAACTGCACGGCCTTAATTGATTACGAAAGACACATTACAAGTGACAATCATAATCTGGAAGAAGAAGTTTTAAAAATTGATTCATCCTTTTATTCAATGCTCCTTTCTACAATCGAATATATGATTTACGCGCCGGGAGTTTTTGAAAAGAACACAGAACTTTATGAACACGTAAAACAAATGCTGAATACAAACACACTTAAACACTATACCGATGCTGAATCAAATTTAACTTCTATAAATCACTTTATAATTAATGGTGGTAAATAAAGTTGCAGTCATTTACGCAGGATTCAACCCTCTTATTAGGAAGCAGAAGCTGCATTGAAGAGCTTGAGAATAAAGAAACGGCTAAAGTTCTTATAGTCTCAGACAGCCACAGAAATTACTATGCATTTGAACAGACAATTATTCAAAACCCGGACTGCGACGCGCTTTTGTTTTGCGGAGACGGCATTACAGAAATAACACGCTTAGCAGAAAATGCTTTACAGGATAAAGAGCTTCTGAAAATCATTCCTTCTGTAATCGCATTTGTGCAGGGCAACAACGATTACGATATGTACCCGATTGTAAATGTAAAAGCAAACGGAACAAATGATGAACCCTATTTCTCTCAGATAAAAGTTCCTGCAAATCAATGTATTAAAATCTGCGGCCATTCAATTTTTATGACACACGGACATCACTACAGTTTATATAACGGAACAGGTTCAATTGAAGAAACAGCAAGACTGGCAGACAATAGGATTGCAGTATTTGGACACACCCACTTTCCTTTGCAAAGAAAAGTTTATCCTGATTTGACAATTATAAATCCGGGAAGCATTACTTTACCCAGGGGAGGCTCGTCTGCTTCTTATGTTGTTGCAGAAATTAAAAAAGGCAGGAATGACATCGACTCAACTTTCTATAGTCTTTCAGGAAACAAATCCACGCCCTTCATACCGGCAATGTATTAACCTATTAAATTATCTTTTAACATAAAGCCGTAAGTGTCGTGGCCGGGATAAAGACGTGTGTCTTTTGGAATGAAAGTGTAAATATTTTCCAAGGTCTTTTGCATTACCCTTTCACTGCCGCCTTCAAAATCTGTACGCCCGTAACTATGGTAAAAAACTGTATCGCCAGAGATTAAAACTTTTTCTTCTTCATTATAAATACAGACGCTGCCTTTAGTGTGCCCCGGAGTATGAATGACACGCCATTTAGAAAAGGCTGAATCTTCAACGTTCATGCATTGCGAAAGAGTTTTTCCGTCTTCCAGAAAATAATCTGCGAAAGGAAGATTGGAAACAAAAGGTATAAAATCATACATTCCTAAAGCAGATAAAGTTTTTGACTGTTCGATTTCACTTTCACTGCCTAAGTAAGCTGAATCATTTTTATGGATTAAAACAGGAACAGAAGGATATTTATTTTTTAAATCTTTGAGCCCGCAGGTGTGATCAAAATGCCCGTGAGTTAAAACTATTGCCCTTAGATTTAAATTTAAATCCGTCAAATATTCATCAACAGTTTTTTCATCACCGGTATATGAGCAGCCTGCAGGATCTACTACGAATACGTCAGAACCTTCCAGTGAAACAATCAGTGTGTTAACACTAAAAGGTCCTGAAGGAATTACTTTAATCAATATGCAGCACCATCACCGAAATGTGACTTTACCTGACCATCATCTGTAGTTTCAGAGAATGGAGAAACTTCTTCAGTTTTTACATCAGCAGAAGATGACGACTGAGACTGTGCAAAGAATGCCTGCTCGCGAACAATGTTTTCTTCTTCTACATTTACAGATGTATCAGCATGAGCTTCATTTGTAACATTTGCAGGAATTTCTTCTGAATAAGAAACTTCTTCTGTTACAGGAGCTTCATTCTTTTCAACTGAAGCATCTTCACTAAATTCTTTCTTTGATGAAGCAAAATCTTCCTTCTTCTTTGAAAGGTTAACAGTCAATTTTCTGCCTCTGAATTCATATCCGTTGAGGGCAGCAATTACTTTATCGCAATCTTCTTTGAATAACTGAACAAAAGAATAATTTGAGAGAATTCTGATTTCACCGATTCTTGAAGGATCTAATGAACATACACTTGTTAAAAGGCCTACAATATCTCTTGGGAAAACAGAACGATTTTTTCCGATTCCAATAAAAAGTGTATCAGAAACAGAAGCATCAATATGTACTCTTGGCAATTTTTCCTTTCTTTCTGCAGCACTTTCTGAGCGAAGGCTTTTCTTTTCAAAAGGCTTTTTTGCAAATCTTGAGTTTTTGTTTCCTCTATAAAATGCTGAAGACTGTTTAATAAGATAAGCAAATACATACTTTCTTCTGGTAAATGGAATGTTTTTCTTTATAAGCTTTTTAATTTGCTCCAGAGCTTTTATCTCTGAATCATTTGCACTTTCTACTTTTGATACTGCATCCTTTAAGAAAGAAGCAATATTTTCTTCATTTAAAACATAATCTGATGTATAAGACATAATCAAACTCCTACATAAATAAATCAATTACAAAACATGAATCCCGCTTTTCAAAACCAAATTGTAACAGCGTAGATTCCATAAATACGGGTACATTAGTATTTGTTAATACCACCCATTGAATATCGTGCTTTTTTAATTCTTCAAGGCCTTTCAATAAAAGTTCTTTGCCTATTCCAAGACCACGATAATTTCTTGAAACAAAAAAATCTGTAACTAAAACAGAACGTTTCGAATCATTTGGACAAAACGAAAATAAAACGCAACCTGCAAATTCTTCCTCATGGGAATAACACATAATTCCAATTTTATTTTTCATCTCGGAAAAAGAAGATAAATGCAACCCTAAAGTCGCCAGAGTTTTTCCAAGTCCCCCCACTTCCTGATTTTCTATTTCATTTACAATAGACTTTCTTTCTTCATCAATAATTTTTTCATCTAAAGTAAAATCATAATTTCTAAATTGAAAATCGTTTACAACAAGTTCTTCGGTATCTAAATCTTCCGTTTCATCTAATGAATATATCTTTTCAAGTCCCCAGACTTCTCTTAAGGAATTATACCATTCAAGAATTTTGTCGTTCATCCTTTTCTTTTTAAAAAGATTAAAACGCCTTTCAATATCAGGATAAGCTTTTAAAACATTTTTATAATTTCTGAACACCCCCCTTCCACTATTTATTGCCTGCTTCAATTCCATCCTTGCAACAGGAGAATGTAAAGCACTTGTGAAATCTTCCAGAAGTGAAAAACCATCTGCGCTTGTCCACTCAGGAAGTTCAACATATTTTTTAGAAGCTTTTTCTTTTTCAATGCAATTAAAATCTTCTAATTCTAAAGTCTCTGTGTTAAGAACGTGAACTTGAGTCTGATCTTCCATAGCAAAGAGAATTTTAGAGTACACGGAATCAGTTAACTCAAATTCCATTTAACTATTTTAAGTCCTCACGCTTAGTTACAACTTTACTGATTAAACCGTAAGAAAGAGCTTCCTGTGGATTAAGCCAGTAATCACGGTCTGTGTCTGCTGCAACTTTTTCCAGGTCAACTCCTGTTTCTTCTGAAATAATCTGGTTGATTTGAGCTTTAGTTTTTGCCATTTCAATAGCGTGAATTTCGATATCTGTTGCAACACCCTGCATTCCGCTCATTGGCTGGTGAATAAGATAATGCGAATGAGGGAAGCCCAGTCTTCTTTCTTTTGGAGATGCTAAAAGAATCAGGGCGCCTGCACTTGCAACGAGTCCCATTCCAACTGTATAAACAGGTGCATTTATAAAACGGATTGTATCAAATATAGCAAAACCAGCGTCTACATCTCCGCCAGGGCTGTCAATGTAAACATATATAGGTTTATTGCTGTCTGCTTCCAACACTAAAAGCTCGCGACAAATTTTTTCTGCAAGTTCTTTATTTACTTCGCCGCTTAACAAAATTTGTCTTGTCTTTAAAAACTTTTCTGCCAAAGGATCTGGAGGAAGTGCATCTTTTTTTACATCAGCCTTTTCTGCACATACAATCTTTGAAGTTAAATCTTTCAATTTCTTCTCCCACAAATAAAATAATTACTAATCAAATTTAACAAAAAATCACAAAAAATTCCACATAACTGTTTAACTAAAATCTAAAAGTTCAACGCAAATCATTAGGGATAAATTTTACAAAAATGACGGAGAAATTATAAGGCCGTATATAACCAATATCACTACACATACAGATTCCGGAACACATACTTGTAGCAGGTGCGTGCAAGTATGGCGTAGCGGAAGAATGACAAATGGGTCGTCACCCTGAATTTATTTCAGGGTCTGTATGACAAAAAATTTAGTTCACATGCAGTAATTATAAACGCTCTTATAAATCTCCATCAGTTTATCAGTCTCAATTACATTTCACAAATAGGAATGAAAGTTTCTGCCTTAAGAGAAGCACCACCAATAAGACCACCGTCAATATCAGGCTGTGCCAAAAGTTCTTTAGCATTGCTTTCTTTCATTGAACCGCCGTACTGGATGATTACTTCATCAGCAACTTTCTGGTTATATAATTTTGCAATATATCCGCGGATAAAGCTATGAATTGCCTGAGCATCTTCCGGAGTTGCAGTTTTTCCTGTACCAATAGCCCAAACCGGTTCATATGCAATTGTTACATTCTTCATCTGTTCTTCTGTGACGCCTGCAAGACCTGCACTAAGCTGGAATGCACAAACCTGTTCAGCTTCGCCAGCTTCTCTTTCGCTCAAAAGTTCACCGATGCACAAATCAACTTCAAGACCATCATTTAAAGCCTTTCTAACTTTTTTGTTAATCAATTCATCTGATTCACCAATTTCGTGTCTTCTTTCTGAGTGTCCCAAAATTACAGCCTGGCAGCCAATATCCTTTAACATTGTTGTTGAAACTTCACCTGTATGAGCTCCGTTTGAAGTAGCAGCACAATCCTGAGCTGCGAGAAGAATATTTGAACCTTTAACAACCTGTGCAACTGCATCAAGATAAACAAAAGGAACGCCAATCATAAACTTATTTGTTTTTCCTTTTAAACCTTCTACCAAAGACTTTGCCAAAGCAACAGCTTCTTCTTTACTGGTATTCATTTTCCAGTTTCCAGCAATATAATGAGTTCTTGCCATATAAAACCTCTTAAAAATAAAATAAAACGAAACGCTCCCCTTTTAACGGGATGTTTCATGCTTAATAAAATATACTTAAATAATAATGAAAACAAAATGTGTTTGCAACAACAGAATATAGAACTAAAAAGATGTTTATGGTATAATTTTGACTTATGAAAGCAAACATTTCTCTTATACCATTTCCGCGTTACATTGAACAAAAAAATGCATCATTAAAAACTGAAAAAAAATTTATTTTGAGTACAGATTCATTTTTTGAAAACGATGCAGCTTTTTTAAGCAAGCAGTTAACGACAATCAATTCAACCTGCACAGTTTCAAAACCTAAAGCAGCAGGCATCAGCATTGAATTAAAGAAAAAAACTACTCTTGACGGAAAAGATTTAAAAAACAAGGAAAGCTACATCCTTATCATTGATGAAGAAAAGATTTCCATTTATGCATCAAATTCCGTGGGAGCTTTTTACGCTGTACAGACATTAAAGCAGCTTCTTTTGACAAGAGCAGAAGAATTGCCTTGCGTTTACATTTACGATATGCCTGCCTTTGAATGGCGTGGATTTATGCTGGATTTAAGCCGTGCATTCTATTCACTTGACTTCTTAAAGAAGATGGTAGATGTGATTGCTTTGCACAAAATGAACCGCTTTCATATTCACTTAACAGATGATCAGGGCTGGCGAATTGATGTTCCTGAATATCCTAACCTTACAAAAATCGGCTCAGTAAGAAAAGGCCATTATGCTTCAGATCACAATGATGTAATGAACGGCACTTTTAGAGATAAAATGATTTTCTACTATACAGACAAGGAATTAAAAGACCTCGTACAGTATGCTCTCGAAAGACATATCGAAGTAGTTCCAGAAATTGAACTTCCGGGACACGTTATGGCACTTTTAGCCTCATATCCGGAGCTTGGATGTACTGGCGGTCCATACGAAGTTGAAAACCGCTGGGGAATTTTCGATAATGTACTTTGTCTTGGAAACGACAAAATATTTGATGTATACACTGCAGTATTTAAGAAAGTCGCAAAACTCTTCCCTTCAAAATGGATTCACATTGGCGGAGATGAATGTCCTTCTACAAAATGGAAGACCTGCCCGAAATGTCAGCAGAGGGTTAGAGACTTAAAGCTTAAGTCCGAAAAAGAGCTGCAATCCTGGGTTACAAAAAAAATGTCAGATATCGTTCTTTCATTAGGAAAAACGCCAATTGCGTGGGACGAAGTGATTAACAATACAGAAAAATACTCTCTTCCAAAAGACGTAATTGTACAGTCATGGAGAGATTCTAACGGTGGAAAAAGAGCCGCAGAAATGAATCACAAAACAATTCTATCACCTTGTAACATGGTTTACTTAAACTATAAACATAATTCAGACTATGATGAACCTGGAAAGCTGGATGTAATTACTACGAAAAAGGCATATTCATTTAGCCCGGTTCCAAAAGGTCTTGAAGGAGAAAAAGAAAATCTGGTAATGGGTGCAGAATGTAATATGTGGGCAGAAGATGTTTCTTCAGCAAAGCTCGCAGAGTACATGATTTTCCCTCGCCTGTGTGCAGTTTCAGAATGTATGTGGCTTACAAAGAAGGAAAAAAGTTTTGCAAGATTCAAAAAAAATCTGGATGAACATAAGAAGCGCCTGTCCAGTTTGGATTTTCTTTACTACAATGGCAGACTTGAATAGAGTTAGTTGAAGCAAAAGAAAAGCGTTTCTCATTCAAAATAATGAGGAGGAATCAGTTATGAAACTTTGTATTCATAATGGAATTCTTTTAAATGGTATTTCCAACGAAGGCTTATGTGCAGTCTTAGTTGAAGACGGTAAAATTAAAGACGTTTTCAGTGAAGCACGATACGAATCAAAATGTTTTGCTGATGATGTACAAATTATTGATGCTGCCGGCTGTTATATTACTCCGGGCCTGATAGACACTCATATACATGGATTCAAGGGACACGGAACAGACGTTTGCACAAAAGAAGGAATCCTTGCTATGTCTAAGGACTTAGCAGATTATGGAGTAACCTCTTTTAACCCTACACTTTATCCTTCATCTGAAGAAAATATGATTAACAGCATAAAGGAAATAGTAAAAGCAATGGGCCATGAAGAAGGTGCTAAAATTATGGGCATCCACATGGAAGGTCCTTTTATTTCACCACAAAAGCTCGGTGTTCAACGCCCTGAAACAGTGCGTGCTCCTGACATTCCGCTTATGCAGAGACTATGGGATGCTTCAGAAGGTCACATTGTAAACATGACAGTTGCACCAGAATTAAAAGGAATGAGAGAATTAGCTCTTTTCTGTATCGAGAAAGGAATTATTCTTCAGGCAGGTCACACAAATGCTGAATACAAAAATATGCTCGAAGGTATTCAAATCGGAATCCTGCACTCAACTCACTTCTTTAACGCAATGAGCCAGATGCACCACAGAAACCCAAATGCTACAGGAGCTGTTTTAATTCACCCGGAAATGTCCTGCGAAATTATTGCAGACGGAGTTCATGTACATAAAGATTTGTTTACACTTTTACAGCAGGACAAAAGCTCTGAACAGATTGTACTTGTTACAGATGCTTTAACTCCAACAGAACAAACCGGTGAACACTTATTCGCAAATGGTGAAGAAGTAAAGTTTACAGAAGGCTGCTTCCATAGAGTTGCAGACAATGTAATTGCAGGCTCAGGACTTACACTTATAAAAGCTGTAGAAAACACAAGGGACTTTGGATTTGCTTTACATGATGCTGTAAGATTTGCAACTGCAAACCCGGCACGCATTATGAAATATAAATCAAAGGGTACTATTGCACCTGGCTATGATAGTGATATTATAATCTTTGATCAGAACTTCAATATTAAACAGGTTATTATTGGCGATAAAATCGTCAAGTAAATAAATTTTAGGAGAAAACAATGAGAGTAATTATCAAAAACGATTACGATGCTTGTTCAAAGTGGGCTGCAGATCACATTGCAGAAACAATCAACAATTTTGGTCCTACAGAAGAAAAGCCATTCGTATTAGGTTTACCAACAGGAAGCACTCCTTTGGGAATCTACAAGAGACTTATTGAACTCAACAAAAAGGGTGTAGTTTCATTCAAAAATGTAATCACCTTCAACATGGACGAATATACAGGATTAACTGCAGATCATCCACAGAGCTATCACTTCTTTATGTGGGATAATTTCTTCAGCCACATTGATATTAAGAAAGAAAATGTACACATTCTCGACGGTACAGCTAAAAACTTACAGGAAGAATGTGACAACTATGAAAAAGCAATCAAAGCTGCCGGCGGAATTAAATTATTCTTAGGCGGAACAGGTGTAGACGGACACATTGCATTCAATGAACCAGGTTCATCACTTTCTTCTAAGACAAGAGTTAAGACACTCACAGAAGATACAAGAATCGTAAACTCAAGATTCTTTGACAACGATATGACTCAGGTACCAGAAACAGCTTTAACAGTTGGTATTGGTACAATTACAGATTCAGAAGAAGTTGTAATCATGATGAATGGTCACAACAAAGCACAGGCTTTAAAGCATGCAATTGAAGAACCAATTTCTCACATGTGGCCTGTAAGCATTCTTCAGATGCACAAAAAAGCAATCATCGTTTGTGATGAAGACTGCACTGATGAATTAAGAGTTGGAACTGTAAAATACTTCAAAGGCATTGAATCAAAGAATAAAGATGCTTACGAAAACTACTAATTTATAACTAATTGATAAGGGAAAAGATTATGCACGAACAATTAAAAACTTTTTTTAGCAAATACAACTGTAATCAAGTGGACATAGACACTTTAACTAAAATGCTGTTAGAGGATATGGAGCTTGGTTTAAAAGGTGATGTAAGTGCTCATCAAAAAATGATTGTAGTGCATGGTCTTTTGCCTGTCAAAAAGCCTGTAAACGAAGATGTAATTGTAATAGACGCCGGTGGAACAAATTTCAGGACAAGTTTAATTCACTTTGACTCAGATGGTAAAGTTTCAATTTCTAAAGAAAACAAAACTTCAATGCCTGCAATAGACAAAGAACTTTCTAAAGAAGAATTTTATGATGCTATAGCTGCAAAATTAGACTACTTAAAAGACAGTGCTACAAAGATTGGATTTTGTTTTTCATACGCAATGGAAATGAATGAAGACAATGACGGAAAAGTTTTAGCCTTTGCAAAAGAAGTTAAAGCCCCGGAAGTTGTAGGAACCTTTGTAGGAGAAAATCTTAAAAAGTCACTCTTAAACCACGGATGGAAAACTGCACCAAAAATTACAATGCTGAATGACACAACAGCCGCTCTTCTTTCAGGCGCATGTTCAATCAAGGATAAAGAATACTCCAGCTATGTAGGATTTATTCTTGGAACTGGAATTAACAACGCATACATTGAAAGCGAACCTATTGCAAAACTTACAGCACAAAAACAAAAGGAGCATATTGTTGTATGTGAAGCCGGAATGTATAACAAATTCGAACAGTCTGATTTCGACAAAATGTTAGACTCAGCTTCTACAGAACCAGGTACCTCTTTACTCGAAAAAATGTGTTCCGGTGCCTACATGGGTCCAATTGTTTACAACATTATAAAAACTGCCTGCAAAGACAAATTATTCTCAGATAAATTCTGTGCAGCAGTTGAAACAATCAATAATATTTATACCTGGGACATAAGTGATTTTTACCGTGATGAAAAAAGCGTTTTAAAAGAGCTCTCAGCTAAAGGAACAGCTGACGATTCTCAGATATTAAAAGAAATTCTTGATTTCATTGTTCAGCGCACTGCAAATATCGCAACAGGAATTATTGCATCATCAGTAATTAAAAGCAAAAAAGGATTTGATAAAGAAAAGCCTGTATGCATAGTTTGTAACGGTTCAACCTATTACAAATGTGACAGTGTAGCCAAAAAGACAGAAGCACAGTTAAATAATTATTTAGGCTCTAAAGGAATTTATTTTGAAACAAAGTGTATTGAAAATGACATTACTTTAGGAACAGCCGTTTCTGCCGTAATCGCATAAAAAAAATACCTGGCCTGCAAAACACAAACCAGGTATTCTACATCAAATATGTGACAGATGCTGAAGCAAGCTCGAAATAACGAACTGCAAATTCAGCATGACAGACATCCACTAGTAATTATTCAAAGCATTACAAACAGCTTTCTGTAAAGTTGCAGAAGCATTATCATCACTTGCAACCCATTCCATTACACCGCCAAAACCTGCTTCACAAGACCACTTAACTTTATTAGAAAGAGTTGTCTCATTATCATAAACAAACAGGTCGTGATTCTTTACAGAAATTGCAACACCGTCATCATCATCATAAGCATCAGGATTTTTACCTCTTGCTTCTCCAATTGCTTTTGTAACTACAGTATAGTTTGCAGTGCCGGCGAAAACATGGCATGGCTCATTAATATAGTGAACCTGTGAATCTTTAATCTTATAGTTGCGGCCATAATATGGAAGTCCTGAGTTCAATTTTGATTTATCGCCGTTACAAGCTTTTGCATAATCTTCCATGATGCGTCTCATTTTAGTAAAGTTTCCGTTGTAACCGATGCGGTTATTTGTATTCTGTTCATAGTCCATATCGTAAGTCATAACACTTGTAAAATCCAAAACTTCTGTCATCATTTCTACAATTGATTCTTCTCTATAGAACTGACTTGCCTGCTGACCTGCCATTGTAAGCAAAGATTTTCTAGGCATCTTTTTTCTTAACTGTTTAGCAAGGTCAAGATATGCTGCATTACATCTTACATAGTCATCATAGTATTCCCAGTCCAAATCAATTCCGTCAAGTTTGCGTGATTTTACAAAAGCTGCAAGCTGGTTAGCAAGGTTTGTTCTGGCATCTTTCTTTAACATACATGGTGTTAAGAATTCACTGTAAACACCACCTCCTAAAGCACCTAAAATTTTTATGCCAGGATGTTCCTGTTTAAAAGAAATGATTTTATCTGCTGTATGCGGAAAGCTCTTTTCAAACACATTACCGTTTCCGTCTGCTTTAAAGAATGAAATAATAATATGAGTGTATTGCTCAGGATACATAACATCACCCAAAGTGTAAGTATAAATTACATTTCGTTTTGTACTTACAAGATTAGTTGGTGATGCCGGACCTTTATTTACTTTTTTTTCTTCACAACCAGTAAAAGCAAATAAAACAGAGAGAGTTAAAACTGAAAGAAATAAACTTCTAAATGATTTTTTCATAGATTCCCCTTAGAAATAAATAAAAATTTGTTATTAATTAAAAATCAATTCATTAGCAACAAAGATGATTTTTAAAACCTGAATTATATTTTACCACAGAAAAACTTAAATTTACAGTAAAACTTTTATTTAAACTTCCCCTGATAAAATTTTTACAAGATTGCGGCCTGTCAAACATGCTTCCTGAACTACATTATCTTCGCGCTTAGGAAAATATTCTTTAGCCTTTGCGCCAAATGCAATAACCGGAACTAACTGTGCAGAATGGCCTGAACTCATGCTAATGATTTTTTTATAATTTTCTTCCCAGCCCTTTCTAAAATGTAAATCTGCATTTTCATGGTCTGCAGTTATAATTAAAAGTGTATCTGGATTTTCCAAAACGAATTTGCAGGCAATTGCAACGCCTTCATCAAAGCACTGTACTTCATTGATTATTGGAGCTACCAACTGTGCATGGCCCCAGCCGTCACAACAGGTATTTTCAATCATACAGACAAATCCGCGGTCACCATTTGCCTTTGATTTATGATCTAAAAATGAAAGTGTAAAGGCAACCATTTCAGGGAAAGTAGGAGCCTTTTTATTTTCACCCATTCTAAAACCAACTTTAGAATCCGGCTTGTATTCAGGAACATTACCATCCCAAAAGCTCACTACCCTGTTTTTACAGCCTGTCTCAAACTCATTTTCTACCATTTCAGGAAAAGTTTCGTACCCTTTTATATTTTTAATCTGCGGGTATTTATTAAAATCTTCTTCTGTTTTTACACCACATTCTTTAATAATTTCGTCTTTGTGGTTCTTAAAGTATTCGGAAGAGAAATAAGTTTCATCTTCAGTTTCTGCATATTCCTTTGAAGCTTCATCAGCGTTTTTAAGGGCAGTGTTAAAATCGTTTTCCAGAAAATTCCTGATTCCACAGTCAGTGCCCATTAAAATATCCGGAGCAAATAAATACTCTTTTGTATAAATTACATGCTCATGGTATCTGTCTGTGTCGTGAATTAAAAATGAAGCCGGTGTTGCATCTCCCAGGTGGTCATTTGTAATGCTTCCAACTAACTTCCCCTTGCGCCTTGCAATTTCTGCCAGGTTCTTTACTCTGTTTCCTTTTCGGTCTAAACCAATATAAGCATACCTTGTTTTTTCACCGCAGAAAATCGCTGTTCCGCCTGCACCACTATCTGTAATAGTCTGCAAATCACCTTCTTCTTCAACGAAAGATTCTGTAAGCGCAGAACAATAATTTGGAATTTCATCCATTACAAAGTTTCCATAGAAATTTCTTGAGGCCTTTAAGTGGCTCTCACCCATTCCATCGCCAAGCAAAACAATTATATTCTTAGCAGAACAGTTTTTAAAAAGTCCCCGTTCAACAGCTTTGTGAATTGCATTCTTTAACTTTTCAGTCCTGTTTGAACCGCCCGGGCTTTTCCAGTTAGAAAGATTTGTAACATAATCATCTAAATCTTCATAGCCATTAGCTTTTGTATAACCGTTTTTACTTTTTTCCCAGCAGGGGATTTTTACGCCGGTTCCAGGAGGAAACTCCATCTCCGGTAAAGCATTTGATTTTGTGCCGCTCAGTTCATTTTCAATTGCATTTGAAATAAACTCTTTCAGCGTACTTATATTTCTGGCAGCTTCTGCAGCAACACAACCTGCTGCAAATACAGGAGCACCATTAGAACTGTCAGAGGAAGTAACAACAAGAACTGTATTATCGCTTTGCAAAGTATAAGTTAAAGCAACAGCAACCGCTTCATCAAATTGTTTTAATTCTTGCGGAGAACCATTACATTGATTGTATAAAACATTTGTAAAGCCTGTGTAATAATCATTCTCTTCCTGGTACATTAAAGCTTTTTCTTCAAGCCAGGAAAGACTTAATTTGGTAATCTCGCAAAAGTTTGGAATACATTTTGAATCCTTGCCATAAACTGAACACAAGCTTTTAGCAGTAGTATTTTTGTCACAATGATTATTATCCAACCCCTGAATAAAAACTTCATTATTCCCA